>NZ_JABAIG010000006.1:0-409530 GCF_012641385.1 Rhizobium sp. P28RR-XV | reverse complement strand
CGAACCGTCGACAGCCATATGAGCAAGCTGCGCAAGAAGTTGGATGCCGCCGGCGTCGGCGATCTCCTCAACGGCGTCAGGGGAGTAGGATACCGCCTTGGCGATTTCGGTTAGCAACAGCCTCAATGGGAAACAAGGTGGCCGCCGACCATCGTGACAAGAATGATGCCACAGACCACGGCAATGAGGCAGATTGCCGGCGTGCACTCAATACACTCAAGGGCGATGCGCAGGGCTCTGTTTTCCCGTGAACGTATCGTGGGCTCTGGCTGGCAGGGGCGTGCCTGATGACCTTGCTGGGTGTTTAAAGTCGGAGGGATCGCTCGCCGCAAATCTTCCGGCATCCACCAGTCTATTTGCAAACCAAGGGCACGGCGGCCATCATCTGTCAGCACATAGCGCGCACCATTGTTCCAGCCTGTGCTATCCTCTCTGATCACGCGAAGATTCAGCGCTTGTGCCAGCAATCTTGTCGTCTTGCGATCGACATCCGTAAAATCGGAAATCTCATAGATGCCGTCGCGAAGAATTCTCCTTAGGAGCTTCAATAGATCGGATTCATCTGGCGTTTGCATGTTCGCGTCCAATAGCGTCGGTCGTGTAATAGGCGTTCGCAAGCTCAGCACAGTTGCATGGACATTGCGTGGACGTTTGCGTGAGAATTTGCAAAGCGGCGGATCGTCAGCAGGCAAGCCGCTGCTACCGGCAAATTGTGTCTGTCCATGCGTCTGACATGACAGGAGGGCGCATATTCACTGTTCTGTGCCGTCTTCACTCGACCTGCATGCGACCTCCACAGAACCTGCACAAAAACGGGCTATATCGCCGGCAATCGTTGCGGAACATTCCAGATATGGGCAACCGCGATATGGTCGAGAAGGAAGCCATCGAAACATGAAATTCCCGGCCGAAGTAAAACAGATCCTGCTCGCAAGCGTTCTGGCGGCGGCATATCCGATGGTCGTTCATGCAGCTGTGATGGAATATTCGAAGACCGACGTGGTGCTTCGATCGGGACCAAACGACCGATTTCCGGCCGTCGGAATGGTGATGGCAGGCTCCCGCGTTCATATGTCCGGATGCACAAGAGAGTATGGATGGTGCGATGTCACCGTTTCAGGGCGAAGCGGATGGATGCCTGCCGCCGATATCGACGTCGAATACAACCATCAAAGACTGCCAATATCACGCTACATTCGCATCGCGGAAAGACCAGGTATCGCTGTCGTTTCCTTCGACATCGATACCTACTGGTCTCGAAACTACGCGCAATTGTACTTCTATACCGAGATAGGGATCTGGCGAAACATCCATTAATCTCACGACGAATTAGATCGAACCAAGACATTGATGAGATGCGCATAGAGGCTGGAAGCCTATGCGACCGCCAGGGCCACGAAATGGATCGCATAGTAACAAGATGATGATCGGCAGATCCTACAGAATTGCGTACCGACTGCGCGGCATAGGCAAAAAGGAAGCTCTCCATATATCGAATGGCAAGCTCAAGTATCTGTATCTCTTGTCGATCATGGCCGTCACGTTGATATTGCCGGCTTGCCAAACGATGGATTTAGTTCCGCCTGCGACACCTCCTCGCTTGCCCAAAGCCTATGCGGGAGCATCGCATGGGGTCGCTCGCGCGGAAGCAGGTGGCCTCGCATGGTGGGCGAGCTTTCACGACAGGACGTTGTCATCACTTGTCTCTCGCGCTGCCAACAGCAATCTGACCGTTGCGCAGGCTCGACAGAATCTCGCGGCGGCAAGGGCCATGGCTCATTCGGCGATTGCCGGCTATCGTCCCGAAGTCGGTGGCATTGCGCTTGCAAATGCCTCGACCGGCTCTCGGGTGAACAACGATTTCACACGGCGTCCGCTGCAATTGAACCTCGAGGCCAGCTGGGAGGCGGCACTTTTCGGGCAGGACAAACTAACACAGAGATCGGCTGACCTAAGCGCGGCAATCGCGAACGCGGATCTGGCGGCGGTGAGACTGGCGGTAACGACGGAAGTTGCTGCCAGCTATGTTCACCTTCGGGCACTCCAGAGACGTCACGCCGACGCCGTTGAGATGATCGGGTTGCTGGAGAAGAATTCAAAGCTTGCGAGCGTCAAGGAAAAGGTTGGGCTGTCCACGGCAATCGAAACCGAACCCCAGAAATTAGGCCTTGAGGCTGCGAGGTCGAAGCGCCTCGAATTGGAAAATGAGATCGCCATCGCAGCGCAGCAAATCGCGACCCTGGAAGGAACTTCCATTCCGGCCGCAGACATTCTCAAGCCTCAGCCGCAACCGCTCGCACGGACAAGCCTGATCGAAGGCCGGCCTGCCGATCTCTTGCGCTCACGGCCCGATGTGATGCGAGCCGAACTCGCAGTCGCTCAGGCCGGCGCGCAAGTGGGTATTGCAAGAAGCGATCTTTATCCGAAATTGCGCCTTTCGGGAACAATCGGGATTGGCGCTCCGATCGGTCACTCGTTGTTTGGGGTCGCCGGCGGCCCATCGCTGCAAATGCCGATATTCGATCTCGGTCGGCGCAAAGACGTCGTCGCGGCAAGCGAGGCGAAATTCCGCGAGGCGGGCCTGGCATATCAGCAGGTCGTTCTTGTCGCCTATGAGGAAGCGTCAAGGGCACTGCGAGAGTTCAATGCCGCAAGACAGAGAACGGCGGAACTGAGATCGCGGTTGAAACGCGTTACCATGGTCCGCAATGGTGCCGACATTCTCGTTCGCGAAGGTCTTGAAGATGGATCGAAGTCCATAAAGGGCGCGCTCGACCTACTGGAATTGCGGGCCTCATTGACCGACAGCATCGAAGACGAGGCTCGCGCCCTGATCGCCTTCCACAAGGCAACGGGCACTGCGCAGCAGGACGTCCCCCCGCGGACGTCGGACAGGCGGATGTGATCATGGCCGTGCCGATCGCGCGAAAAACTCTCCTCTATGAGTGGCGCCGGTTTCTGCCGGCGGTTGCGGCGGTTGCGTTTTCCGGGCTGCTCATGACGGCTCAGGGGGCACTTCTGTTGGGGATTGTGAGCGCGAACTCGCTTTATGTGTCCCAGTCAGACGCCAATTATTGGGTCGGCTTTCCGGGTACTCAAAGTGTCGAACTCGGGCGCACGGTCAAGGTTGGCGTATTGATGAGCCTGTACTCGGAGCCGCTTGTTTCTCATATCGAGCCGTTGCTGTTAGGATCGGGCGATTGGCGCGCGACCGGCGGCAATGGCGGCGTCAGCGTCACGGTCGTGGGTGTCGAGACGCAAGCCGACAGTGTCGGACTGGCCCGGGTCGTTCCAGCGGAACTACGCAATCAGCTACGCGAACCTGGCGCTGTGGTTGTCGATGCTTCGGACAGCGACAAACTTTCCACCAGGCCTGGCGATCTTGCGGAGGTGAATGGCCATACGGTACGCGTCATTGGCCTCATTGACGGGCTTCGCGGTCTGGGCGGGGTGAATGTCGTCAGTTCGCTCGATACCGCGCGCATGCTCGATCCGACACTGCCTGATGACGGCGCTGCAACGTATTTCCTCTTCAATGTGAAGGCCGGCAGTGATCCATCGGCAGTTATCGCGCGCCTCAATCGAAGGGCATCGGTCGAACGCTTCGAGATCTGGCCTTCGGGACAGCTGGCAAGTATGTCGACCAACTATATGCTGTTTGATTCCGGTGCCGGCATCGCTTTTATCTTCGCGACACTTATTGCCGCCACCATCGGGGCACTCATAACCAGCCAAACCCTAATGGCTGCCGTAGCAGGCGCGCTTCCGCAATATGCCACGCTTCGAGCGCTTGGCGTACCATTTGGCGGCTTGAGAACCATTGTTGCCGAGCAGGCGGCCTGGGTCGGTATTTCCGGCTTGATCATAAGCGGTGGCCTAAGCCTTCTCATTGCCCTCATTGCGCAGCTCTATAAGGTTCCCTTCGTGCTTGATGGCGTCGTTGTCCTTCTTGCTTCGCTCGTTGTGCTCGTCGTGGCAATTCTAGCCTGTCTTTTAGCAATTCATCGGCTGCGTCAGGCCGATCCCGCTTCGTTGTTGAGATGATCTCATGCGGTCCGCTATCTCGGCCTTCAATCTCCATAAATCGTTCACCGTTCAGAACGTGCGCACGAGCGCGCTCATTGATATTTCCGTCGAGATTTATCGCGGCGAGTTCACGGTGCTGAGCGGCCCTTCCGGCTGTGGCAAGAGTACGCTTTTGGCGACGCTCGGCGGCATGACGAAGCCGGATAGCGGACTTCTGCGCGCCGGTGAAATCGATCTCTCGTCGTCGACGGATGCGCAGAGGGATGCGTTTCGCTTAAAAAATTGCGGATTTATCTTTCAAGGCTTCAATTTGTTTCCTGCTCTGACGGCTCTCGAACAGGTTCAGGTGCCGTTGGACTATCTGAATATCCCTGAAGCCGAAGCGCGTGCGCGTGCGCTCGAGGCGCTGGAACGCGTCGGCCTGCTGCACCGCCAGCACTTGCGGCCCTCGCATCTGTCGGGCGGGGAAAAGCAGCGCGTCGCCATCGCAAGAGCAATCGTCAAGGAGCCGGCCATCCTGTTCGCCGACGAGCCGACAAGCGCGCTGGACACCAGCAACGGGCAGCGGATCGTCGAGATTCTGCGAGACACCGCAAGACAGTTGGGAACCGCGGTTCTGTGCGTTTCACACGATACGCGCCTGTTTTCGAAAGCAGATCGCCTCCTGAGGATGGAGGACGGGCGTCTGCTGCCTGATGAACGGCCTGCCTCCGGGCAAAACATTGACAAACGGGAATACTGGCATGGATCAAATTAAGCGCTCCCGCCGTCTTTGGGTGACCGGCTTGTTGGGATCGTCCCTGACATTGGGCCTTTTATGGATGGCCGTCGGCGTCCCGCAGGCGGACGAAAGCTCCGACACCATCGAGCGAGGCACGCCGGCAATCGCGGCCGCCGCGCGTGGGACGGTCGATGTGGAAGGAGGGCTCTATCGAATAACTGCCGTGCGCGATGGCGTCGTTACCGAGGTACGGGCGATGGAAGGGGCCTATGTGCGCAAAGGGGACGTGCTTGCCGCTCTGGATAGCCGGCAGGAGGAAGCTGCGGCGCGCATCGCCGAACAGGAGGTTTCCCAGGCGGATGATCACCATAAGCTCCTCGAAATCAAGGAGAAGAACCTTTCGAAGACGTATGAAAGAATGCGCCGCGCCGCTGTCGGCATGGCCGTGTCGGATCAGGCGCTTGCAGATGCGCGTGATGCTTATGAGACGCAGGTGATAGAAGCCAACTCCGCGGCGACGGCTCTGACCATCGCGCGTGAGCGTCTCGAAATAGCCAAACGTGAGGTCAGTCTGCGCTCGATCAAGGCGCCGGCCGACGGCATCGTCGTGCGCCAGGCGGTGAAGGCCGGCGAAGCCGTTTCCGCGCAGGCAATGAGCGAGATGTTCGTCTTGCTGCCAGATGGTCCGAAAATTGTGCGGGCAGACGTGCCGGAAGAATATCTCGATCTTGTCGGTCCCGGCATGAGTGTGGAGATCCTTCCCGAAGGACGCACGGCGCAAATCGTTTCGGGGCGCATCAGTCGAGTGTCCAAAGTGCTGTCGCATGCGAAACCGACGGAGAATTCCGGAGACCGAAGTGATATGAGAGCGGCAAACTGCATCATCACCGTCGCCCGCGACGCACATTTGGCCATTGGACAGCGCGTCGTGGTCCGCGTTCTAAAATGAAGCGGCCGGGGCCGTGACATACGACGGTATGTCAAAGGATCGGCCATGCCGTCTTGTCCGCAAAGGAGCGACGAGGTTCGCTGCTTCGGCCCTTGCCTCAATTCTTCTTAGGGCCGAACGACATTGCCTCTTGCGTAAATCATCTATCCCTAGCCTTACCGCCGCGCGTATGTAATTGGCGATGATGATAGATCTCAGGTCTTTTTGTACTCGCAACACGTTGGCGAAAGTCGCGATCCGTCGCATCCATCTTGCTACAGCATGCGCGGAAGTACATCCGTGTCTCCACCCTTGTCCGTCAGCCTGTGCTTTAATGTGCCTGCGAGATGCAGAAGGATACAGGTCAAAAGAACATAGGCGCTGTACTTATGCAGCGTTTGAAATATCGCGAAAGCTGCGTCGTTCTTGGGCAGGAGTTCCGGAATTTGGGAAATGAAGAAGAAAGGTACGCCATCGCTCTGCGTGAAGCTGCTCGACATGGAATAGCCAAGCAATGGAGTGATCAATGTCAGGACAACGATAAGACGGTGCGTGACATGCGCGAGCCATTTTTCCCAAGGCGCCAAGTTCAAAGGCGGATTGGGAAGAGAGGTCGTATATCGCCAGCGCAAGGCGAGATGTACCAATGCCAGAAGCCAAACCAGAACGCCAAACTGCTTGTGGTTGGGATAGAAAAAGCCGGCGGCGGCGACGGCATCTTCCGGGAGCCGGGTCATGTACAAGCCGGATGCCAGCAAACCCAGGATCAGAACTGCACGCAGCCAATGAAGAATTCGCATTGATAACGGATATTTTTTAATGCCGCTTTTGCGCGGGTATTCAGTCATGCCAGCTCCTTTCCAGAACGGAGAATCCGTCTTGGTTCGTGAGGATTTGCGATGTAACGAGAGGAACGGAAAAAACAATGGCACACAGCATCGCGACCATTAAAATTCCGGGCAAAAAACGAACCATATCGACAACTCAGCTTCCTTAATCATCTAAGGCGATAATTGTGGACGTTGCGCTGTCAGTTCGTGGAGATCTCGTGGAATGGTGCGGCCCGCTCAGCAAAGAAAGTCGCCAATCGCTGAGACAAAAGGACGACCGAAGTAATAGATGAACGGCTTCGCCATCGAGCATCGTGGTATCCTGCCGTTCTTTGATTGTGATCGGGATTGCCTGCGGCAGTTGGTTAATATCCGGCTGTTTCTCGCAGGCTTCCGACAAACTGAGTGATCGTGATGATTAAGAGACTGAACGGCCACATCGTTAGGGCGATGCTCATCCTGGCGCTGATCGCCTTCATCGTCACTTATCTAGGTCTCACCATTTACTATGTTTGGGTGGAGCAATGGCTTTATCCCGATGCCATTGATGAAACCAAATGGCAGATCAGCGACTTCGTCCTGATAGGCGTAATCCTCGCGATTGGCCTCATGGTGGCCTCCATTGCCGGCTGGCGTCTCACAAAGACTATAGTTGAGCCTCTGGAGGCAGTCGCCTCCGCTGCGCGAGCGATCGCCGAGGGCGATTTCACGGCGAGAGCGCCAAAAGTTCGGTCCGCTTTCCACGAGGCCAGCGCTTTGGTCGAGGACTTCAATTCCATGGCGGAGCGCCTGAACAAAGCGGAGGCTGAGCTCAAATATTCCAACTCGTCCATCGCCCACGAACTGCGCACGCCGCTGACCATTCTCCGCGGCCGACTGCAAGGCTTACTTGATGGTACATTCGAGCCGAGCTCGGATCTTTATGTTCGGCTGATTGCACATGTCGACGATTTGTCCACGATCGTCGAGGAACTGCGCACGCTGGCGCTGAGCAGCGCCGGAAAGCTGGATCTCGAACTCGATACGATTGATCTGGCAAGCGAGGTGAGGGGCATCCTCGAATCCATCGCGGAGGAACTGAGGCGTGCTGGAATAACATTGGACGGATATTTCGCGCCGGCGGTCTCGATGGCTGATCGGACCAAGATCCGCCAAGCCGTGTTGGCATTGCTGGAAAACTGTCGCCGCTATGCGCCAGGCAGCAAGGTCGAATTGCACACCGGGCAGACGTCGGATCACGCTTTCATACGGATCGCGGATAATGGGCCAGGGTTGAAGGATACAGGCCGCGAGCGTGCCTTCGAGCGATTTTGGCGAGCTGATGAATCCCGGACACGCGCTTTAGGCGGTTCGGGACTGGGTCTTTCTGTTGTGCGCGGAATAGCTAGAGCACATGGCGGCGAGGCGCTTATCGTCGATCAGCAGGGTCCTGGATTGGCGGTCGAAATTCGGTTGCCATTGAGACATGTCCAAACATAGAGCGTTCCATATGATGGCCGCGCTCACCACCGTGTGCAAATAGCGATCTCCTGTCATTCAAGGCTCAAGTTTGTCAGCTTTTTCTTCGGCAAGAGCGATGGATCAGGTCAGCAGCCCGTGCATGACAAGATCAATATGCGCTTTTAGATAGACGCTTTTGTCCAGAGCCCGGCGCTCGTCAAAAAGGAGCTTGAAGAATAGAAAGGCGATGGCGGGCGCCACGACTGCGTCGCAGAACGCCGCCGGCGCCGGCCGGAACTCCCCGAGTTTTACCCCTTCGTCGATAAGCGACTGCATTTGACGCTCGAGGGGATCGATAAATATGTCGTGGTGCCGATCGACGATCTGCGGGAAGCGCGAACCTTCGGCAATGACGAACCGCATCAGCTCCCGCAATTTGCGATCCTTGATTATGAGGTCGTAGATGAGCTCGATATTTCCCTGAAGCCGCTCCGTGGCGGTCCCTTTCAGTTCGTTTGCGCTTGCCAGCAGATTTTCGAGAGGCCCTGAAATATGCCTGATCATCGCCTCGAAAAGCTGTTCCTTGGTCTCGAAGTAAACATAGACGGTTCCCTTCGTAACGCCGACCCTGCTGGCAATATCTTCGACGCGTGTCGCGACATAGCCGCGCTCGACGAATTCTTCAAATGCGGCATCCAGGATCTGTACGGGGCGGCGGGCCTTTTGCTCCGCGCGCGTCGGCTTTTTTAGGTCGGTCATGATTCCACCTTGAGCGTTATTGACGGTTCGACGTCAACACAAATTCTATTGACTAATGGGTCAGTCAATAATATTCGTCGCGCCAACGGATGCAAGAGGTCAAATCATGAAAACTATCCTTGTCATCGCATGGCTGGGTGCGAGCGCGGTCGCGCTGTCCTCGTGCGAAAAGCAGGCCGAGAGTGAGACAAAGCCAAAGAACGTGGAGGCTGTCGTGGCCAAGGTCACGCCGGTCGTCGAAAGCAATGCCATTACCGGCGAGGTGAGTGCCCGCGTCGAAAGCGACCTCTCCTTCAGGGTAAGCGGACGTATCGTCGAGCGCCTTGTTGACGTCGGGACGTCGGTGAAGGCCGGGCAGGTGCTTGCGCGCATGGACGCCGAAGAACAGAAGGCGGATCTCGATGTTGCCACCGCGAACCTGCAATCGGCGCTCGCGCAGCAAACCCAGGCCCAATTGGCCTTCGACCGCCAGCAGAATCTCTTCAAGACGCAGGTGACGACGCGCGCTGCACTCGATCAGGCCCAGGAAACGCTGCTGACTGCCCAGGGAAGCGCGAAGTCGGCCCAAGCTCAACTCGACACGGCACAGGATGCGCTCTCCTATACGGAGTTGCGCGCTGATGCCGATGGCGTCATCACCGCCAGAAACGCCGAAGTGGGGCAGGTCGCGCAAGCCGCGCAGTTGGTCTTTACGCTTGCGCATGACGGCCCCAGGGACGCTGTCTTTAACGTCTTCGAGTCCCTCTTTTTGGGTCGCAACCTTGAAAACAAGGTCGCCGTCAGCCTCCTTTCGGCGCCATCTCACAAGATAGAAGCTTCCGTGCGCGAAATCTCGCCCACGATCGATGCGTCGACTGGAACGATCAGGGTCAAGGTGGGTCTCGAAGGCGCATCGGACATGCAGCTTGGCGCTCCGGTCGTCGGCTTGTTCCGGTCCACCGTGCGGGACGCAATCGAATTGCCGTGGTCGGCAATGGCCTCAAAAAGCGGCAAGCCGGCCGTTTGGATCATCGATCCCGCGTCATCGAGCGTGTCGCTGCGCCAGATCGACGTCTCCGGCTATGAGACCGGTCGCTTCGCAGTGCGGACGGGCGTGTCTCCGGGCGAGATCGTCGTCGTCGACGGCACGAAATTCTTGCGATCAGGCCAGGCCGTCACATACGACAAGGGAGCTGCAAAATGAATATCCGTATCACAGCCGGCCTTGCGATCCTTGGCTCATTGCTGCTGACGTCCTGCCAGAAACAGGATGAAGCTTACCATGAGCCGGCGCGCCCCGTGCTTTCCGTTGTCGTCAAATCAACCGCGGCCTCCGCGCTGACCCTGCCGGGAACGGTCGAGGCCAAGATCGAAACCCAGCTCGCATTTCGGGTCCTGGGACGGGTCATCGCGCGCAAAGTCAGCGTCGGCGACATCGTCAAGAAGGGCGATGTCGTTGCCGCCATCGATCCGCTGTCGCTGGAACTTGCGGTCAAAAGCTCGCAATCCGAGCTTTCCAACGCCCAGGCTCAGCTGGCAAATGCCGCATCCACCGAAGAGCGCCAGCGGTCCTTGCTTGAAAGCAGATCGGGAAGTGAAGCAGCCTACGAAGAGGCGGAACTTGGGCGCAGAAGCGCCAGTGCCGCGGTTGCCAAGGCACAGGCCAATTTGGACAAGGCCGAAGAGCAATTGGGATACACACAGCTTGCAGCGGAGTTCGACGGCGTCGTGACGGCTACTTCGGCGGAAGTGGGCCAGGTCGTGTCCGCGGGCCAAAGCATCGCCACCGTGGCCCGACCCGATCAGCGGGATGCGGTGATCGACATACCCGTCGCGAGTTTCGATGGGCTCAAGGTGGGGTCGCCCTTTGAAGTCGCTCTCCAGCTGGATCCGACCATCCGCGCGAGCGGTGTCGTCAGGGAGATCGCACCGGAAGCCGAAGCTACGACGCGCACGCGACGCACGAAAATCACGCTCATCGATCCGCCAGCAGCGTTTCGCCTCGGTTCTGTCGTCACCGCAACGGCGACCGTCGTTGCGGATCCGATGATCCTGCTGCCCTCTTCATCCATCCTGATGAAGGATGGAAAGCCGAACGTCTGGGTGGTCGATACCACGGCTCGCAAGGTCTTCATTCGCGCGATCAAGATCGACGGGGATCTCGTCGAGGGCGGTTCCGTGAAGATCGCAGAAGGCATCAGCGCCGGCGAACGCATCGTCGTTGCCGGAGTTCACAAGCTTGCCGACGGCCAGGCCGTCAGAGTAGATTAAGGAAAGCCCCCGTGAAAAAATTCAACCTGTCCGACTGGGCGCTCGAGCATCGTTCGCTCGTCTGGTACTTCATGATCGTCTTCATTCTGGCCGGCGCGTTTTCCTATATCGGTCTCGGCCGCGAGGAAGATCCCGCTTTCACCATCAAGACGATGATCATTCAGGCGCAATGGCCTGGTGCTTCGGCCGAGGAAGTGACGAAGCAGGTCACCGACCGTATCGAAAAGAAGCTCGAGGAACTGGATTCGCTCGATTATACCAAGAGCGAGACGGTTGCCGGCCAGACGACCATTTTCGTCGAACTTCTGCCGACGACCAAGGCCAAGGATGTCAATGCCATCTGGATGCGGGTCCGCAACATGATTGGCGACATCAAGGGAGATTTTCCGAGCGGTGTCGTCGGGCCGTTTTTCAACGACAACTTCGGCGACGTCTACGGCAATATTTACGCCTTTACCAGCGATGGGCTGACACAGCGCCAGCTTCGCGATCTGGTCGAGGATGCGCGCGCAAAAGTGCTGACGGTCCCAAATATCGGCAAGGTGGACATTATCGGCGCGCAGGACGAGGCCATCTATCTCGAATTTTCAACGCGAAAGATTGCGGCGCTGGGGCTTAACCAGCAGTCCGTCATCGATACGCTGCAGGCGCAGAATGCCGTCACCCAGTCCGGTTTCGTCGATGCCGGTCCCGAGCGCATCGCCTTGCGGGTCAGCGGCCAGTTCACGTCCGAGGAAAGTCTCCGGTCGATCAATCTTCGTGTTAATGACCGCTTCTTTCCGTTGACCGATGTCGCAACGATCAAACGTGGCTACGTCGATCCTCCCTCGTCGCTGTTCAGATTCAACGGCCAGCCGGCTATCGGGCTTGCCATCGGCATGAAGACCGGGGCAAATCTGCTCGAATTCGGCGAGGCGCTCGACAAGGAGATTGAACAGGTCACGGCCGATCTTCCCATCGGCGTGGACGTCCAGCGGGTTTCCGATCAGCCCGCCGTCGTCGACGAGGCCGTGTCGGGCTTCACGCGTGCACTGTTCGAGGCGATCGTCATCGTGCTGGCGATCAGCTTCATCAGCCTCGGCGTTCGGGCGGGGCTCGTGGTCGCCATCTCCATTCCGCTGGTGCTGGCGATTACCTTTCTCGTCATGGCCTATTCTGGCATTTCCATGCAGCGTATTTCGCTTGGGGCGCTGATCATCGCCCTTGGCCTCCTTGTCGATGACGCCATGATTGCCGTGGAGATGATGGTTGCCCGACTGGAGGTGGGCGATGATCTGAGAAAAGCCGCGACATACGTCTACACCTCGACCGCCTTTCCGATGCTAACAGGCACGCTGGTGACGGTCGCAGGCTTTATCCCCGTCGGCCTCAATACCAGCGCTGCCGGCGAATTCACCTTCACTCTCTTCGTGGTCATCGCCGTTTCGCTTCTGGTTTCGTGGGTGGTTGCGGTGTTGTTCACGCCGTTGCTCGGCGTCACGATCCTTCCGAAATCCATGAAATCGCATCATGAGCAGAAGGGGCGTTTTACGCGGGCCTTCGCATGGCTCCTGCGCGTGGCTATGCGTTGGCGCTGGATCACGATTGCCGCCACCGTTGCGGCCTTCGCTCTTTCCATCGGCGGGATGAGCCTCGTGCAACAGCAGTTTTTCCCTTCCTCCGACAGACCGGAGCTGATCGTCGACTGGAACCTGCCGCAGAACAGCTCGATCTCCGAGACGAACCAGCAGATGGCCAGGTTCGAACGCGAGATGCTGGCGAACAACAAGGACATCGACCACTGGACGAGCTATGTCGGCCAGGGGGCGCCTCGCTTCATCCTGTCCTTTGACGTGCAGACCCCCGATGTCTCCTTCGGGCAGACGGTGATCGTCACCAAGGGGCTCGACGTTCGCGACAAGGTCAAAGCCGAACTGCAGGAATATCTGACGAAGACCTTCCCCGGAACCGACGCGTTCGTGAAGCTGCTCGACATCGGCCCTCCGGTCGGCAAGCCGGTGCAATATCGGGTCAGCGGGCCGAATATCCAGAAAGTCCGGGACATTGCCCAGCAATTCGCAGGCATCGTCGGCCAGCATCCCCTGCTGTCCAACATGACATTCGACTGGAACGAGCCTTCGCGAGTGGTCAAGGTCGATGTCCTTCAGGATAAGGCACGGCAACTGGGTGTCTCGTCGCAGGACATTGCAACGGCTCTGAACAGCATCGTCGAGGGATCGGCGGCGACCCAGATCCGGGACGACATCTATCTTGTCGATGTGATCGGCCGGGCCGAAACCTCCGAGCGAGGTTCGATCGAAACGCTGCAGAACCTTCAGCTTGGCGGCTCCAATGGCAAGTCGGTGCCGTTGTCTGCGGTTGCGAATTTTCACTACGAATTGGAGCAGCCGACGATCTGGCGGCGGACGCGCATACCGACCATCACCATCAAGGCCGCAGTCGTCGGATCGACACAGCCGGCGACGATCGTCAACGAACTGCAGCCGAAAGTCGAAGAGTTCCGCAAGAGCCTTCCGAGCGGCTACCACATCGTCGATGGCGGTTCGGTTGAGGAAAGCGCAAAAGCGCAGGGGCCGATCATCGCCGTTGCACCGCTCATGCTGTTCATCATGGCGACGATCCTGATGATCCAGCTGCAAAGCTTCAGCAGGCTGTTCCTGGTCTTCGCCGTCGCACCATTGGCATTGATCGGCGTCGTCGGAGCTTTGTTGCTCAGCAATGCACCGCTCGGATTTGTCGCGATCCTGGGTGTCTTGGCACTGATCGGCATTCTGATCCGCAACTCGGTGATCCTCATCGTGCAGATCGAGCACCTTCGAAGCGAGGGCATGCCGCCTTGGCAAGCCGTCATCGAGGCGACGGAGCACCGGATGCGACCCATCATGCTGACGGCGGCTGCCGCAACGCTCGCGCTGATCCCGATCTCCAGGGAGATATTCTGGGGACCCATGGCCTACGCGATGATGGGCGGCATTGTCGTCGGTACGGTTCTGACGCTGCTCTTCCTCCCCGCCTTGTATGTTGCCTGGTTCCGAATTCCCCGCGACAGCGCGCAACACTGAAGAGGGGATCCGATGTCAAAGGCTGGAAGAACGGGTTTTGTCGTGCTGATGACCCTATCGGTATTGGCGGGTTGTGCGGGGCGGCTGGAGAATGTTCTCCAGCCGCTTGCAGCGGCCACGCCAGGCACGAGCACCGTGGACATGATGGTGGCCACTACCCGTCGGCCGACCGACAAGCCAGGCGAGCTTTATTCCGGCGAGCGCGGAACGGCGATCTCGTTCAACGATATCGTCGTTTCCATTCCTCCGGATCGAAATCGTAAAATCGGCGAGGTGCAATGGCCATCGCATGTGCCCGCCAATCCCGCGAAGGAATTCGCCGTCCAGAAGGTCGCAGGGGTCACATCCGAGCGCAATGTTTTTGAATGGTTCAGCAAGAACCGCAACGCCAAGCGGCAGGTCGTCATTTTCGTGCACGGCTTCAACAATACCTATTCCGATGCCGTCTTTCGCTTCGCGCAGATCATGCATGATTCCGGAACGGATGCCGCGCCGATCCTCTTTACCTGGCCCTCGCGCGGCAATGTCTTCGACTACCTCTACGATAAGGAGAGCACGAATTTCTCACGGCGAGCGCTGGAAGATCTGATCCTGCAAGCCGCGAAAAGTCCTGACGTCGGAGAGGTGACGATCCTCGCCCATTCGATGGGATCCTGGCTGACGGCGGAAGCGTTGCGTGGCGTTGCCATGCGTAACAAGACAATTCCGGCGAAGGTGAAGAATGTCATCCTGGCATCGCCTGACATCGATATCGACGTATTTCGCCGGCAGATGATCGAGATGGGGCCGCAACGTCCGCACTTCACGATCTTTTCCTCGACCAAAGATAAGGCGCTGCAGGTTTCGCAATGGCTCTCCGGCGGCGTCAGTCGCGTCGGCGGCTTCGATTCGACGCCCTATGCCGCGGATTTGGCTAAGCTCGGGATCACGGTCATCGACACGAGTTCCGTCAAGCCGGACGATGCGCTCGGCCACAATACGTTTGCGGATAATCGGGATATGGTCCAGCTGCTTGGACGGCGGCTGGCGGGACAGTCGCTGGATACCGGACGGGTCTCGCTTGCGGACCGCGTCGGCATGGCGGCCGTCCGAACGGCGGATCTGGCGGGATCGGCAGCGAAAGTCGCAGTCGCAGCGCCCATGTCGATCGTCAGCGATGATGCAAGGCAGGTGCTGAAGCAGCAATTTTCCTCGGGACCGTCGCCCATCGTCGACGGGCGTATCTCCTACTAAATTCCTTTATTGTTTGAAATTTCTAGGCTCGCTCATCCGTCCTGCCGTACCCGGGTGGCTTTCGGGGGATTTCGAGTGTGATGGCAAGGCCGCCGGCAGCCGGCAGCGACGCAAACACGCGTCCGCCGTGGCGCTCGATCGCCTGCCGGGTGATCGCAAGGCCAAGGCCGTATCCATCTCTGCTCACGGCGTCGTTGCCGCGCGAAAAAGGCTGGAAGATGCGCTCCAGCTCGTCCCGCCCGACCCCCGGCCCCTGATCGGTGACGCAGATGGTAAGCAGGTCGGGTTTCGCTTCGCAAAACACGGCTATACGGCTTTGCGCAGCAGTATATTTGACAGCGTTCCTCACCACGTTTTCAAGTGCCCTGTAGATCAATTCGCCCTCGACTTCCGCGAGGAACGTGCCGCCGACACTGGTGGTGATCGAGATCTCCCGCGACTGCGCTTCGAAATCTGCATCGCCCAGGATTTCGTTCAGAAGTTCGACGATATCGAGGGATTGGGTTTTCAGTGGCATGCTGGAGCCGGCCGTCAGCCTGGCAAGCGTCAGGATTTCGCCCACCAGCACATCGATGCGCTCGACCTCTCGATCCACACGGTCGAGCATGGCGTCGAGTTTCGCCGGGCTTTGCCGCAGAACACCCACGACGGCCTGCAGGCGGGACAGCGGCGAGCGCAATTCATGGGAGACGTCGTGAAACAACTGCTGTTGCGCATCTTGAAATTTCTGCAGTCGCGCCGCGCTGGAATCGAAGTCGTGCGCGAGCGCCGTAACTTCGTCCGTGCGTCCCGCCATCTTGTCGCCGATGCGGAAGTCGAAGCGGCCATGCGCAAGCGCGCTCAGGCCGTCACGCAGATGGACGACGGGGCGAATGAGATATCGCGCGAGCGCGCCCGCCGATATCGTGCTCGATATCAGGATCGTGAGCCATGGCAGGAATGGGGCGAGGTTCTCAAAGGTAAAACTCATCGGCGCCGCCGCGAAAATGCGGTAGCAACTCCCATCCCTTGAGACGGAACGTGCATCGGTCGCGTTCTCCTGCGGGCATGCATTGACGCTGGCGGACTTCGACAGGGAAAGGCCAACCGGTCGCGTCTTTTCGCTCGTCAACACGAAATGTCTGGCGGCGTCCTCGCCATCCTCAATCAGGACGTTTGCGGCAAGATTGATGAGGAGTGTCCGCCTGTCCTGTTCCAGTTCATGTGCGAAGGGGACTGCTTGAATGAGCTTGACGGTAATAATGACGACGCCGACAGTTGCTGCGAGCGTCAGCCAGATAATCGTGAAGAACTTCCAGAAGAGCTTGGGCATGGTCAATCCACGAGCAACTGATAGCCGAAACCTCGCACGGATTGGATCCATGATTGCCCGTCCTCTCGCAGCCCAAGTTTCTGGCGAACGCTGCTGATATGAACATCGATGCGGCGATCGAAGGGCGTAAGTGGCTTTCCAAAAGCCTGTTTGGAAATGTCCTGTTTTGACACCAGCTGGCCGGCGTTGCGGGCAAGGACTTCGAGCAGACCGAACTCGGTGCCGGTCAGCTCCAACGGTTCGCCGCACCATTCAGCGCTTCTTTTGCCCGGATGGATCACGAGCCGACCTGCCTTGACGACATCGATCGATGCGCCTGCGGGCTGATGCGTCCGGCGCAAGATCGCACGCAACCTCGCGGCAAGTTCGCCCGGCGAGCACGGCTTCGGAACATAATCGTCAGCGCCAAGGTTTAGACCGGATATTGTGTCGACGTCATCGCCTCTTGCCGTCAGCATCAGCACGGGGATCTGGCTGAGCTTGCGGATTCTCTGCAGAACCTCGATCCCGTTCATCCGGGGCATCATGATATCCAGGACGATGATGTCGACCGTATTTCCGGCGGCCGCCGCAATGGCCGCGCGCCCATCCGTGTCGGTTGCGACGTCATATCCTTCTTCAGTGAGGTATTCCTGCAAAAGTACCGTTAGCTCGACATCATCGTCGATGAGAAGAACCCTGCTCATTCACCCTGTCCATCATTCGTATCGGCGATCCATACAATATAAAGCCGAAGGTCGGACCAAGTTTTACATAACTTAACACTCACTTGACCGCACTTAACATTCGTCCGGCTACTGATTGCTATCGGTGAGCTGTGATCGGTTGCTCGATTGGAATAGCTCGCGCTCCTGCCAGAAGCCGCAAGGCCAGAAACTGCAAGGCCAGAAACTGCAAGGAATGCATTGTTGAAAAAGCTGTCTCCAAGGTTCGCAGTCGCATTCGTTGTGGCTACGCTTCTCTTTCCCTTTTCCGTTCGAAATGCCGCGGCGGAACAGACCGCAGCGTCCGCTCTTACCGTTTCTCTGACCGCGCCAGAGCAGCGGAACTGGCCCGAAGCCGTTCCGGCGAGCGGCTGGCTGAAATCATGGCAGGACGCAGTCATCGCCTCGGAAACGAGCGGCCTTCGCATCACGGACGTTCTGGTCGATGTCGGTTCCGTGGTGAAGAAAGGGCAGACGCTGGTGCAGCTGTCGCAGGACAGCGTTTTGGCGGAGCTTCGCAAACAGGAAGCGGCCGTCGTGACCGCCAAGGCAAGTCTCGCCAAAGCCAAGGCCAACGCAGATCGGGCACGGCAGCTTCAGTCTTCCGGCGCACTCTCCGCCGAGAAAATCACCGAGTATTTCGCCGACGAGCAAACCGCAACTGCGAGCCTCGCATCCGAGGAGGCGGCACTCGACAGCGAAAAGATCAAGCTTGCGCAGACGACGATTACCGCCGTAGACGACGGCCTGATAACCTCGCGCTCCGCCAATCTCGGTGCGGTCGTCTCCACCGGCACCGAGCTGTTTCGCATGGTTCGCCAGCAGCGCGTGGAATGGCAGGCGGAAGTATCGGCCCGCTATCTTCTAAGCATCTCGGAGGGTTTGAAAGCCACCATCAACGGCCCCGACGGCCGCCGGATCGAAGGCAAGGTGCGGCTGGTTGGACCGTCGGTGAGCACGGATACCAGCCGCGCGATTATCTATGTCGCGCTGCCGACGGATGTGCGGCCGCGGATCGGGTTCTACGTCACTGGAAGCATAGAGCTGCGGACGACGCCAGCCTTGACTGTTCCCGAACCGGCGATCGTTTTCCGCGACGGCCTTAGTTACGTTTTCACCGGGGGCGACGACAGCCGGGTGCGACGGGTTCGGGTGGAAACCGGGCGTCGCAACAATGGCGAGGTCGAAATTCTTTCCGGCATAGACCGGACAACGAAGATTGTAACGTCGGGCGGTGCATTTCTGTCTGATAACGACGTCGTAAAGATTGCGGAGACGCACTGATGAATTTCTCGGCGTGGTCTATTCGCAATCCCGTGCCTGCGATTTTGCTGTTCGCGATGCTCGGTTTTGGCGGGCTCCTGGCCTTCAAGCAGCTGGCGATCCAGAACTTCCCGGACATGGATCTGCCAACGATCAAAATCTCCGCCACGCTCGATGGCGCGGCGCCGACCCAGCTCGAGACGGAAGTCGCCCGCACCATCGAGGACAGTCTCGCCTCCCTCAGCTATCTCGATCACATCACGACGACGATCACCGACGGCAGCGTCTCGATCAAGGTTTCCTTCAAACTCGACAAGGACAGCGAAGCGGCACTGAACGAAGTCCGCAATGCCGTCGATAGCGTAAAGGCCGATCTGCCGGCACAGATGGAGACGCCGAGCGTTACCAAAGATACCGTGCAGAGCTCCGCGTTGGTTGCCTATGCCGTGCGCTCGACCAGCCTCGACGAGACGGAATTGTCCTGGTTCATCGACAACGATCTGACCAAGGCGTTGCTATCGGTCCCGGGTGTCGGACAGGTCAATCGTATCGGCGGTGTCGATCGCGAGGTTCATGTCGATCTCGATCCCGCGACCATGGCATCGCTCGGCGTCACCGCGGCCACCGTATCCTCGCAGCTCAAAGCGGTGCAGGCCGACACGTCGGGCGGGCTCGGCGAAATCGGGGGGACGCGGCAAACATTGCGTACCCTTGGCAACCTCCCGTCGGCCGAGGCGCTGAAGGGACTTAGAATTCCACTGGCGAATGGCCAGCAGGCGCGTCTCGACGATGTCGCATCGGTCCAGGACAGTTTCGCGGATCGCACGTCGATCGCCTATCTCGACGGCAAGCCTGTGATTGCCGTCGAGATCAAGCGTTCGAAAGGCTTTTCGGATAGCGGTGTCGCTGAAGATGTCGATGCGGCAATCAAGACGTTCGCTGCCGCTCACCCCAATGTGCAAATCGACCAAGCCTACAGCACGATCGGGCCGATCATGGATAACTACCATGGCTCGTTGCACATGCTGTATGAGGGTGCCATTCTCGCAATCATCGTCGTCTGGTTATTCCTTCGCGACTGGCGCGCGACAATCCTGTCCGCGGTGGCGCTGCCTCTGTCGGTCATCCCGACATTTCTTGCCATGTATTTTGCAGGCTTCAGTCTGAATATCCTTACACTGCTTTCCCTGTCATTGGTGATCGGCATACTCGTGGATGACGCCATCGTCGAGATCGAGAACATCGCTCGCCATCTGAAGATGGGCAAACGGCCGATCGACGCCGCGCTTGAAGCCGCCGATGAAATCGGGCTTGCCGTCATTGCAACGACCTTTACGCTGGTTGCCGTCTTTTTGCCGACGGCTTTCATGGGCGGTATACCGGGCCTTCTGTTTCGGCAGTTCGGCGTCACCGCCGCCGTCGCGGTCCTCGCCTCGCTTGTGGTGGCGCGTCTCCTGACGCCGATGATGGCGGCCTATTTCATGAAGGCCTATCCGTCCGAGGAGAAGGACGGCCGCATCATGCGCACCTATCTGGCCGTCGCGAAGGCCGCCCTGAATCACAGGATGACCACGGTTACGACAACGGCTGTCATCGTGGCGCTTTCGCTTTCCACCATTCCCTTCCTGAAATCGGGCTTTCTGCCCGCCTCCGATGATGCCCGCACACAAATCACGCTCACGATGCAACCCGGCTCCACAATCCTCCAGACTGATGCAATGACGCGCAAGGCGGCCGACATTGTCGGCAAGCTGCACGACGTCACACGTGTATTCTCCTCGGTTGGTTCGTCATCCTCCAGCAGCGGTGTAGATAGCAGTTCCACGAGTGATGTCGGCTCCGCCACGATCGTGGTCGTCCTCACACCCATTTCCGAGCGCAATCGAAAGCAGGCGGAGATCGAAAACGATATTCGTCAGGCACTCTCCGTCCTGCCGGGAATGCGCGTGGAAGTCGGGAATGGCGGCAACGGCACCAAGCTCGAGATTACCCTTGCCAGCGACGACGCCGATGCGCTCGACAGCGCAAGCACGGCACTGGAGGAGCAGCTTCGAACGGTTCAGGGGATCGGCGCGGTCACATCGACAGCAGCCAGGCAGGCGCCTGAGATCCAGATCACGCCCGATTTTGCCCGCGCCGCGGCGCTCGGCATAACATCCAATGCGATTGCCAGTGCCGTGCGCGTGGCGACAAACGGAGAATATTCCTCGGATCTGCCAAAGCTTACGCTGCCACAGCGGCAGATCCCGATCGTGGTTCGCTTTTCGCCTGAAACGCGCGCCAGTCTTGTCGATATCAAGAATGTGCGGGTGGCGGGAACGAACGGCAATGTCGACCTCGGTTCGATTGCCGACATCCATATCGGCGGCAGTCCTTCCGAGATCGACCGCATCGATCGCATGCGCAATGTCACGGTCTCGGTCGAACTCAACGGCCGCATCCTGGGCGATGTCAATCGCGAGGCGAAGGCGCTGCCGGCGCTCCGGCATCTGCCGCAGGGTGTAACGCTTGTGGAACAGGGAGAATTGCAGCGCAGCTCGGAGCTGTTCCAGAGCTTCGGTCTTGCGATGGCGATCGGCATCTTCTGCATCTATGCCGTCCTCGTCCTGTTGTTCCAGGATTTTCTGCAGCCTCTTACGCTTCTGATGGCCCTGCCGCTTTCGCTTGGCGGCGCGCTGCTGCCGCTCGTGATGACCGGAACGAGCTTCTCGATGGCGGCAGTCATCGGGCTGCTCATGCTGATGGGCGTGGTGACGAAGAACTCGATCCTGCTCATCGAATATGCGATCATGTCGCGACGGCAAGGCATGTCCAGGTTCGACGCGCTCATCGATGCATGTCACAAACGCGCGCGGCCGATCGTCATGACCACCATTGCCATGGCGTCAGGCATGCTTCCCGTTGCCCTTAGCCTGACTGGCGGCGATTCGAGCTTCCGTCAGCCGATGGCTATCGTGGTGATCGGCGGCGTGACAACGTCGACCTTGCTGAGCCTCATTGTCATCCCCGTTATCTTCACCTTCGTCGATGATTTGGAAACAGTCCTCAAGCGTCTCCTGCGTCGCGTCGGCCTGACCCATGAAACCGCCACGGAAACTCTGGCATCCGATGGTCACGAGGCTATCGCCTTCAACTCTGATCGTACACGGCGAGGACATGGTCACGGTTAATCCTCCCGTTTTGGAGAGTGGTCAGCCCCGCCGCCGGTTAATGTTCGTCGCCTTTCGGCTGCCATGGATCGCGGTTTGTGCCGACGCCTTCGCCCCCGACCGCAACACAGAATTGGAGAGATAAAGGAGATCCATGTTTCTGACCATCATCCCCGATATTCTGGTTGTAGATGGCGACGGCAAGGTTCGCTCTCTCCTCAGCCAATATCTTGGCGAGCAAGGCTTTCACGTGAGAACGGCAAGCAATCTCCTCGGGTGCAATGAGGCCATCACTCTGCGTCCTCCCGATCTTATAATTTTGGAGGTTATGCTGCCCGACGGATCGGGCCTCGATTTCTGCCGCGACCTGCGAAATCGCCGCTCCCGCGTTCCGGTCATTTTGCTGACTAACCTGACGGAGGACATCGACCGGATTCTCGGTCTTGAGATCGGCGCGGACGATTATCTTGGCAAGCCATTCAATCCGCGTGAGCTGGCAGCGCGCATTCGTGCCGTCCTGCGTCGAACGAGCAATAAGACGCCTCCAGAATCCGAGGCAAAACGGTTTAGGTTCGCTGACATCGCACTTGATCCGCAGCTTTGCCGCGTGACCAGGAGTAACGGCGAGCTGATCTTGCTGACTGGAGCCGAATTTGATCTGCTCAAGGCGTTTCTGGAGCGTGCTGGCCGATTGCTGTCGCGCGATCAACTGCTCAATCTGACGCAGAAGCGCGGCCGCGATCCTGCGGATCGTTCGATTGATGTCCTCGTCAGCCGGCTGCGTCGCAAGCTCGGTGAAACGCCTGAGGAGCCGATATTCAGGACGATCCGCAATGGCGGTTATCAGCTTGTGGTCCCGGTGGCGACGGCATAACGACATGCGCAAAATCAAAGACCTAAAGCGTGGGAAGCGAATCTGAAAGATTGCGGCGTCTTCAGACGTTTCTTTGCATGGCCAGATAGGCGGCAATTGCGGTCGATTATAGGTTACTGCAACCGTCGCCTATAACTCGATGAGGCGCTCGGCGCTGAACTTGTCCGTAATCAGCGTATCGATAACGCCGATACGCAAGGCACCGGCGATCGCGGCGGTCTTCTTCGTGCCGCCGGCAAGCGCGATGACCCGATCGACTCGTTCGAGATCTTCAAGCGGGAAGCCGATGACGCGCTCGTCGAGCGGCGTCTTTACAGGCCTGCCGTCCTTGTTGAAAAAACGCAGCGATATATCGCCGACGGCACCTGCCTCGGCAAGGTCGGCAAGCTCGCGCGACGAAAAGATATTGCCGGACCTTGCAAGCAATTCCGATGGCTCGACGGCCCCGATGCCGACGATGGCGAGCGTGATGCTGCCGAAGAGATCCATCGTCTCCCGCACGAACGGGTCCGACTGCATCAAAAGCTTGGCCTCGCGCGAGGTGGTCACGCCCTGCACCGGAAGAAGTTTCGGCTCGGCGCCGGTCAGTCGTGCAAGGCGGGTGGTCAGCTGGGTAGCATGCGTTTGCACCGACGGATCGCCCATGCCGCCAAGCGTCTGAACGACATACTTGGCCTGGGCGCTCTTCTGGGGATGAATATTTTCCACCATCTTGAAGATCGTCTGGCTCCAGCTGGAGACGCCGATGATCTCGCCAGGCGCAAGCGTGACCTCCAGAAGATGAGCAGCAGCTTCGCCGATCCGAGCCATGATGGCGCCATCACGGTCTTCGGTGCATTCGACGACGATGGCTTCGGGCAGACCGTATTTTGCGCGCAGCGCTCCTTCGAGTTCGCTATAGGTACCCACGGGCGGGATGACGCTCGTGCGGACGATGTCTTCCGCCTCGGCTCGCTTCAGCATTCGCGATACGGTTGCCTGCGATAGACGAAGGTGCTGTGCGATATCCGCCTGGCGCTTGCCCTCTATGTGGTACATCTGGGCAACTCTTGAGATGAGGCGGAGTTCGTTAAGGCGAGCCATCGTTGATCCCGAGGTGAATTTTTATTCACCTTTAACCGGAGTTGGGCGCAAGGTCGAGCGGGCCAGCGCATCATTCCATCTATTCAGGAGAGCCGTGTCGTCGATGCTTTCCGGCTTGATGACCTCGGTATTTCTCGGAAGCGCCGCGATGGCATCAAGATCCCGCCACAGGCCGATCGAAAGCCCCGCGAGATAGGCCGCGCCGAGCGCGGATGCTTCCGGTGCCTCGCATTGGATGATGGCGTGGTTTACGAGGTTCGAGACGCACTGCATGAGGAAACTGTTCCGGCTCGGCCCGCCGTCCACATAAAGCCTGCCGAGCTCGCCGCCGCTCTGTGCCCGCATCGCCATGATCACGTCATAGACCTGGAAAGCGATCGAGTCGGTGACCGAGCGCGCCATCTGCGCGCGGGTGGTGCTGAAATTGATCTGCGAGAAGAGAGCGCGAGCGTCGGAATTCCAGTGGGGAGCACCCAATCCGACGAAGGCGGGCACGAATCCCGGACCGCCCGGTTCCGCCGTCGCGGCAAGATCGACAAGCGATGCAACGTCCGGAAGGCCCAGAATGCCGGCCATCCATGGCAGGCTCGCGGCGCAAACAAGGATGTTGCCTTCGAACGCGAAGGTCGGCTGGCCGGCGATGCGCCAGGCGACTGTCGTGGTGATGCCATTGCGCGGCGCAATGAAGCGCGGCAGGGTGGTCATGACCGAAGACCCCGTTCCGAAGGTCGCCTTGCCATCGCCGGGATTGAAGGCGCCGTGGCCGAACAAAGCCGCATGGCTGTCCCCGATGGCCGATCTGATCGGCGTGCCGTCCGGAACACCGGGAAGGCCATGCGTGGTCCCGAAGTCCGCGGAGCTGTCGAGCACCTCCGGCAGGAGGCGGATATCCACGCCGAAAATCGTACCCAGTTCTTCGCTCCAGGCTTGAGCCTCAAGGTCGAACAGCTGGCTTCGCGCAGCATTCGAGGCGTCGCAGACATGCCTGCGGCCATCGGTCAGGCAATGGATGAGCCAGCTGTCGATCGTGCCGATGCGGACCTTTCGCCCATAGGGAACCCGCTCAAGGAGCCAGCGGAACTTCGGGCCTGGAAACATCGGATCGAGAGGAAGGCCGGTCAGCGCTTCGACGCGCTCCAGATGCCCGTCGGCGATGAGACGCTCGCAATCCGGCGCCGTGCGTCTGCACTGCCAGCTCAGCACCGGTCCAAGCGCCTTGCCCGTTTCGGCGTCCCAAACGGTGACGGACTCCCGCTGGTTGGAGATCGCCACCGCTTCGATCGTCGAGCCTTGCGCGCTTTGCAGGCAGAGTTCGATCGCTTCGCAGACGGATGCATAGAGCCGATCCGGATCCTGCTCGACCCAGCCGGGCTTCGGATAGGAGATACCAACCGGCGCCGAGCCTCTGGCAATAATGTCGCCGCCCTCAGAGACGAGAGCCGCCTTCGAGTTGGTCGTCCCCTGGTCGATTGCCAGAATGGCCCGCATCATATCCTCCACCAGAGCATGATGCCGAAAAGTGTGAGCGGTTTTCGGGCGACATTATGCTCTACTTCTTTGATTTCAGAGCGGGGCGGCAATCCGCCCCGGCTCGAATGCGCGCCGCTTGTCTACTTGCGCTTGATAAGTGCCTGTGCGGCGTCTGCAATGGCCGAGGGCGCCATGCCGAATTCATCGAGCAGGAACTCGGCCGAGCCGGTCGGCGCGTAGATGCCGGGAACGCCGAGGCGCGTCATCGGGACCGGAGCGTTGTCGACGACAACCTCGGCCACGGCCGACCCCAGCCCACCGAAGATCGAGTGCTCTTCCGCCGTCACGATCGCGCCGGTTTCCTTGGCGGCCGCAATAATGGCATCTTCGTCGATCGGGCGAACCGTGGCGAGATTGAGCACCCTGGCGCTTATGCCACGTTGCGCAAGGATGTCGGCGGCTTTCACCATGCGATGGGTCAGCGTCCCGTTTGCGATGAGCGTGACATCGGAACCTTCGCGCAGCAGATTGGCCTTTCCAAGTTCGAACCTGTGCCCCTCTGGCAGGAGGTCGGGCACGCCGACACGCGACAGGCGCAGGAAGCAGGGGCCATTGTAGCTCGCCGCCCATTCCACTGCCGCCGCCGTTTCGATGCGGTCGCATGGCGCGATGACCGGCAGGTTGGGCAGAACGCGCGTCCAGGCGAAATCCTCGATCGAATGATGGGTCGGGCCAAGCTCGCCATAGGCCATTCCAGACGAAATGCCGACGAGCTTGACGTTGGCATTCGAGTAGGAAATGTCGGCCTTGATCTGCTCGAGCGATCTGCCTGTGAGAAACGGCGCCGCGCCGCAGACATAGGGAAGGCGTCCGCCATTGGCGAGGCCCGCGCCGACGCCGACCATGTTCTGCTCGGCGATGCCGACATTGACCAGGCGATCGGGAAATCTGGACTTGAAGCCACCGAGCTTCGAAGATCCCACAGAATCGTTGCAGACCGCCACGATCGTTTCGTTCTCGGCGGCAAGGCGTTCGAGAGTCGATGCGAAGGCGTCGCGGCAGTCATGGAGCTTGGGTGCATTCACAGGCGCGTTCATTAGAGTGCCTCCGACAGTTCTGCCAATGCGACTTCGTATTGTTCCTTGCTCGGAACCTTGTGGTGCCAGTCGACACGGTCCTGCATGAAAGAGATTCCGTGTCCCTTGTTGGTGTGGGCCACGATGCAATGGGGGCGGACGCTTCGATGTTCGAGCGCTGGGACGACCTCGCGCATACTGTTGCCGTCGATTTCGCTGACCTCCCAGCCAAAGGCTTCGAGCTTCGGACGAAGCGGAGCGATATCGTTCGTATCCGAAAGTGCTGCACCCTGCTGGAACCGGTTATGGTCGACAATCAGGGTGAGGTTATCAAGCCGGAACTGCGCCGCGGCCATGATCGCTTCCCAGTTGGAGCCCTCCTGCATCTCGCCGTCGCCGGTAATCACATAAGTATGGTAGCCGGCGCCCGATAGTTTCGCCGCCTTGGCCATGCCGACCGACACCGGCAGACCATGCCCAAGAGGACCTGTGTTGGTCTCGACGCCCGGCACCTTGTTGCAATTGGGATGGCCATTGAGCCTCGAATGCGGCTTCAGGAATGTCGAGATTTCCTCTTCCGGAATGAAGCCGCGTTTCGCTAGGGTGACATAGAGCGCACATGCGGTATGCCCCTTCGAAAGCACAAACCTGTCCCGATCGGGATGTTTCGGCTGGTCCGGCCAGACACGCAGCACGCGAAAGTACAGCGCGGCCAGGAGGTCGATCACGGACATCTCGCCGCCAATGTGTCCCGCCCCTGCCTCATAGACGGCCTGGAGATCTCGCAGGCGTATCTGGCGAGCAACACGTTCAAGTTCGGAAGGCTCCATCGTTTCCTCGTGTGAATAAATATTCATCCGTTTATATTTTTGCACATGAAGGCAGTTAGTCAAGCCCCGGCGAGGGACAAGTTGCAAAACATGGTCCAGAAAACTCGGTTGACAGGCCTAAATTGAGTTGATAATGAATTTTCCGGCAAGCATGAATAAATATTCTAGCTTGAGGAAATATTGGCCGCTGGCCCTAATCTCCGGGAGGAATAATGGTGGCGATCAACGTCAGCGAAGAAAAACATCCGTCCGCGATATGGCTGAGCAAGCTCGCCGGTGCGACCGGACCGCTCGTCGGATTGCTTGCTCTTTGCGTTTTCCTGAGCCTCGGCACCGATGCGTTTCTTTCGCTCCGCAACGGTCTCAACATTCTCGATCAGATCACCGTGCTTGGAATCATGGCCGTGGGCATGACCTTTGTCATCCTGATCGGCGGCATCGACCTCTCGGTCGGTTCGGTCCTGGCGCTTGCCATGATGGTCATGGGCTGGACGGCAAATATTGCCGGCCTGCCGCTTGTCGCGGGGATTGCCGTGGCGCTCCTTGCCTCAGCTGTCAGCGGATTGATCGTCGGACTTCTCGTCACCCTGTTCAGGGTCCCGGCCTTCATCGCGACATTGGCGATGATGTCGGCAGCACGCGGCGTCGCGAACATGATTACGGACGGACAGCAGATCGTCGGGTTTCCCGACTGGTTCATGATGCTCGCGATCGATCGCCATTTCGGCGTGCTGACGGCGACGGTCTTCCTGATGCTGGCGGTCGTCGCCGTGGCCTGGGTATTCCTGCATTTCCGCTCCGAGGGTCGCATGCTCTATGCAGTGGGCGGCAATCCGGAAGTTGCTCGTCTTGCCGGCATCAATGTCCAGCTGGTGACGATTGCGGTCTATGTCGTAAGCGCGGTTCTTGCCGGTCTGGCGGGCATCGTGCTGGCGGCGCGCCTCGACTCCGTTCAGCCGTCCAGCGGCTTCGGCTATGAGCTGGACACGATTGCGGCTGTCGTCATCGGTGGAACTTCGCTCTCCGGCGGATCCGGCGGCATTGGCGGCACGCTCATCGGTGTCCTGATCATCGGTGTCCTGCGCAACGGGCTCAACTTGCTCAACGTCTCGCCATTCCTGCAGCAGGTCATCATCGGCATCGTCATCGTGCTTGCGGTGGGTGCTGAAACGATCCGCAGGCGGCGGGCCTGACATTCAGGTCCGCGCCCGGCGGACCCTAACGAGTTCCTCTCCGAGAGGTTTGGAGCGGATCACTTGCCCGAGGGGGAGGATGTACCCAAGGGTTCACTACAAAAAGGAGGAAATAAAATGAAACTTGCGCGCATTCTTCTGGCCTCGGCCGCCGTGCTGGCGATGTCGTTGGGCTCGGTTCAGGCAAAGGAGGCCAAGAAGATCGGCCTGGCCGTCGCAAACCTGCAGGCAAACTTCTTCAACCAAATCAAGCAGTCCGTCGAGGATGAAGCCAAGAAGCGTGGCCTTCAGGTCGTAACGGTGGATGCCAAGGGCGACGGTCCGACCCAGATCAACCAGATCCAGGACCTGCTGACCCAGAATATCGATGCACTGATCTACATTCCGGCCGGTGCTGCGGCGGCAAGCGTTCCCGTCAAGCTCGCCAAGAATGCCGGTATTCCGGTTGTCAACGTCGACCGCAATGCCGATAGTGCCCCCGGTGACACTTTCCTCGCCACGGATTCCGTCGCGTCCGCCAAGGCCGTTTGCGACTACATCCTCAAGCAGGCTGGCGGCAAGGGCAAGATGGTGATCATTCACGGTCAGAAGGGCACGACGCCCGAAGTCGACCGCAGCAAGGGTTGTGCTGAATCACTGAAGGCAAATCCCGGCGTGAAGGTCGTCGCCGAGCAATATTCCAACATGTGGGCTCAGGACGAGGGCTTCCAGATCATGCAGAACATGCTGCAGGCAAATCCCGACGTATCGATCGTGTTTGCTCAGGCAGACGCGCTCGCACTCGGCGCCGCGCAGGCGATCAAGGTGGCAAACCCATCCCAGAAGATCGTTGTCGGCGGCTTCGACGGCGATACGGCGGCTCTTGAAGCGCTCAGCAAGGCTGTCTTCGACGTCACTGCGACACAGCAGACGCAGAAAATGGGCCGCGATGCCGTCGCCAATGCGGTCAAGCTCGTCGCCGGCGAGAAGGTCCCTCCAGTGCAGCTCATGGACGCCACGCTGACGACCAAGGAAAACGTGGCCGGCTTCATCGCCAACCATCCGTAATCGTGCCGAAGTCTTGAGGAGGTGTGCCGTGACTGAGCCCGTTCTTTCCCTGAGGGGCATATCCAAGCGCTATGGACCGCTTCAGGTGCTGAAGAATGTCAGCCTGGATGTCCATCCCGGCGAGGTGGTCGCGCTTCTTGGGGAGAACGGGGCCGGCAAGTCGACATTGTCCGGCATCATCGCCGGATCACGGACGCCCTCCGAGGGAACAATGACATGGCTGGGGCAGCCCTATGCCCCGGCTACCCCACGCGAGGCGATCGATAAGGGCGTCGTTCTCATCCATCAGGAATTGCAGCTCCTGCCGCATCTTTCGATCGCCGAGAATGTCTTCATCGGGCGATGGCCGATGAAGAACGGAGCTGTCGATCGCCCCCAGATGATCCGGCGCGCGCAGGAGCAGCTCGCCCGCCTCAATCTGCATATACCGGCGACGCGAAAGGTCGCGGGTCTGTCGACGGCCAATCAGCAGCTCATCGAAATCGCCAAGGCGCTGGCGCTCAACGCCAAGTTGCTGATCCTCGACGAACCGACCGCCGCTCTTGGCGGGGCGGAGACGGAAGCGCTGTTCGAACAGGTGAGGAAACTTCGGTCCGAAGGCGTCGGCATTGTCTACATTTCGCATCGCATGGAGGAGATCAGGCAGATCACCGATCGCATCGTCGTCCTGCGCGATGGCGAGCGTGTCCAGGAGTTCGCCGACAGCGCGACACCCGTTCGCACCATCGTCGAAAGCATGGTCGGCCGCTCGCTCGACCGCCTGTTTCCTGCTCTTCCAGAACCGACGGATCGTGCGGTGCTACAGGTCAGCGGGTTAAGCTCGCCTGACGGCTCCTTCCGGGACGTGACGTTCGATGTTCATGCGGGTGAAATCCTCGGTATCGCCGGGCTGGTCGGTGCCGGTCGCACGGAACTCGTGCGTGCCATTTCCGGCGCAGATCCGATCAGCGTCGGTTCGATCAGGCTGGAAGAAGAAGAGCTCAAGCTTCGCGATCCGGCGGATGCGATCGCAAAGGGTATCGTGATGGTGCCCGAGGATCGCAAGGAACAGGGCCTCGTCGTCGGTCACCGCATCAGTGAAAATATCATCTACGCCAATCTCGACAAACTCGGCGGTCGTTGGATCACATCGCGCGTCAAGCGTGCCTTCGCCGAAAAAGCGGTGGCGAAATTCGGCGTCAAGGGTCGCGCCGAGCAATATGCCTCCGACCTTTCGGGCGGCAACCAGCAAAAGGTCGTCATCGCCAAGTGGCTGATGCGCGATCCCAAGGTCGTGGTGCTCGATGAACCCACACGAGGCATCGATGTCGGCGCGCGGGCAAGCATCTACGACATCATCGTGAACCTGGCGAAACAGGGGGTCGCGGTCATCGTCGTCAGCTCCGATCTCGAGGAGGTTCTCGGCGTGTCGAACCGCATTCTCGTGCTCGCCCAGGGCAAGCAGGCAGGCATTCTCAGTCGTGACGAGGCGAACGACGTCTCGGTCATGGAACTGGCGACAATTTAGATAACAGAAAGGAAGAGCGGTGTCCGACATCACTCTCAACGCCCCAAAGCTTTTCGATCTCAAGGGACAGGTCGCCATCGTGACCGGGGCCGGAAGCGGGATCGGGCAGCGTATCGCAATCGGCCTCGCGCAGTGCGGCGCCGACGTCGCGCTCCTTGACCGTCGATCCGACGACGGTTTGGCCAACACGGCGTCGCATATCGAGGCGGCCGGTCGCCGCTCCATCCAGATCGCGGCCGATGTCACCAGCAAATCCTCGCTTGGGGATGCGGTCGCCCGCACCGAGGCGGAGCTTGGGCCTCTGACGCTTGCGGTCAACGCCGCGGGTATCGCCAACGCCAATCCTGCGGAGGAGATGGAGGAAGACCAGTACCAGACGCTGATGGACATCAACCTGAAGGGCGTTTTCCTGTCGTGCCAAGCGGAAGCGCGCGCCATGCTGAAACATGGACGCGGATCGATCGTCAACATCGCCTCCATGTCCGGCGTCATCGTCAATCGCGGCTTGAGCCAGGCCCATTACAATGCCTCCAAGGCCGGCGTAATCCACATGTCGAAGTCGCTGGCGATGGAGTGGGTCGGCCGCGGCATCCGCGTCAACACCATCTCGCCGGGATACACGGCGACGCCGATGAACACGCGCCCGGAAATGGTCCACCAGACCAAACTTTTCGAGGAGCAGACGCCGATGCAGCGTATGGCAACGGTCGATGAGATGGTCGGCCCGGCCGTCTTCCTGCTGTCGAATGCCGCAAGCTTCGTGACGGGCGTCGACCTGCTCGTCGACGGCGGCTTCTGCTGCTGGTGATGTGATGAAGAAACTGATTGCCGGCAACTGGAAAATGAACGGTCTCGCTTCCTCCCTGGCTGAGATCGAGGCGCTGACGGGGATAACGGGCGAGGCGGCGTGCGATATCGTCGTCTGCCCGCCCTTCACGCTGGTGGAAAAGGCGGCCGAACGGACGCGGGGCTCAAGGATTGCCATCGGGGCACAGGATTGCCACGCGCAGGCGTCAGGCGCCTATACCGGAGATGTTTCCGCGGAGATGCTTACCGAAATCGGCGCGCGCTTCGTGATTCTGGGACATTCAGAGCGCCGCTCCGCCTATAGGGAGGCGGATTCTGCAGTCGCGGCCAAGGCGGCAGCAGTCCACAACGCGGGGCTGACGAGCATCATATGCGTCGGGGAGACGCGCGCAGAACGGGATGACGGCAGAGCGATCGAGGTCGTTCGCGCCCAGCTTGAAGGATCAATTCCCGATGCCGCAACCAGTTCGAACATGACGATCGCCTATGAACCCGTCTGGGCGATCGGGACAGGACTGGTTCCGACCCTCGAGCAGATCGAGGAGGTACATTCGTCCATCCGGCAAACGCTTGAGGCGCGGCTGGGAGAAGATGGCCCCCGTGTCAGGATCCTCTACGGCGGTTCGGTCAAGGCATCGAACGCAAGGGCGATCTTCGGCGTCTCCAATGTCGACGGCGCCCTGGTCGGAGGCGCGTCCCTGAAGGCATCGGAGTTTGCCGGGATTATCTCGGCAGCTGTTTGAAGTCGCCAGCAACAGGCAGGGCGATCGGCCTCAGGATCAGCGCCCGGCATGGCTGTCACTGCAAAAGGAATAGGAAATGCATCGCTTCGAAAACAAGACCGTCGTCATCACCGGCGCGAGCCGTGGCATCGGCGCCGCGATCGCCAGGCGCTTCGCGCGCGAAGGCGCCAATCTGGTGGTCTCCGCCAACGAGGAATCCGTTCATGCGGTCGCCGATGAGATCAAGGCTGGCGGCGGAAAGGCGATTTCCTTCGTCGGCGACGTGACGGACAAGGCCAGCGTAAAGGGTCTCTACGACGCGGCCGAGACGGCCTTCGGGGCTGTCGACGTTTCGATCCAGAATGCCGGCGTCATCACCATCGCCCGCGTCGAGGATATGACCGAAGGCGAATGGGACAAGGTCATGGCCGTCAACACGAAGGGCGTCTTCCTCTGCGCGCAACAGGCGATTGCCCGCATGCGCAAGCATGGACGCGGCGGCCGCATCATCAATACCGCCTCCGGCCAGGCGCGTGACGGGTTTATCTATACGCCGCATTATGCGGCATCGAAGATGGGCGTCGTCGGCATAACCCAGAGCCTTGCGAAGGAAGTCGCGATCGAGGGCATTACCGTGAACGCCTTTTGCCCCGGCATCATCGAAACCGACATGTGGGCTTATAACGACCAGGCATGGGGCAAGCTGCTCGGCAATTACGGTCCTGGTGAACTCATGAAGGAATGGGTCGAGGGCATTCCGATGAAACGGGCCGGATCGGGGGAGGATGTTGCAGGTCTCGTCACTTTTCTGGCCAGCGACGATGCGGCCTACATCACCGGCCAGACGATCAATGTCGATGGTGGTTTGATTATGTCCTAGCTTCGTTCAATAAAGAGGAACTGTGCTTTCACCGCAAAACCAGCTTTTCGAAAGCGGAAGTGCGGTCAGCCTCTTGCAGAACGAAACAATCATCATCTATCTTAGAGATGTTCTCAGGGCGGGGTGTAATTCCCCACCGGCGGTATCGAGGCAACTCGGAGCCCGCGAGCGCCTTCCGAATTTCGGAAGGGTCAGCAGATCCGGTGAGATGCCGGAGCCGACGGTCATAGTCCGGATGGAAGAGAGCAACGCAGGAGACGCCGCTTCAATGGTGGCGTTCACATGCTTGTTCGCCCAAGGGAAAATGGTGGCTTTGACAGGCCATGCGCGCCGTTTTGAACGGCAACCCTTGAAAGGCAGGAAAATGGCAATTTCGAAAATTGAAGATGCGATCGCGGCGATTGCGCGGGGTGAGATCGTTGTGGTCGTCGATGATCGTGACCGCGAAAACGAAGGCGATCTCGTGATTGCGTCCGACGCGGTCACGCCACAGGCGATCGCGTTCATGATGAGCCATGCCCGCGGTCTTATCTGCGTTCCGATGGAAGGCGAAAGGCTCGACGAGCTCGAAATTCCGTTGATGGTGCCGCGCAATACCGAGGTTTTGAAGACCGCCTTCACCGTCTCCGTGGATTACATCCCGGGAACGACCACCGGAATATCCGCCGCCGACAGGGCGGCAACCGTTCAGGCCCTCGTCAGGGATGGCTCACGTCCGGAGGAATTTGCCCGGCCCGGTCATATTTTCCCTCTCCGCGCGCATCCGAATGGCGTCTTGTCGCGTCCCGGCCATACCGAAGCGGCTGTGGATCTCGCCAGGCTTGCCGGCTTGTCGCCTTCCGGCGTGATCTGTGAAGTGGCGAATGATGACGGCACGATGGCTCGGCTGCCGGAACTCGAAATATTTGCAGAACGCCATGGCCTGCTTTTGGTTACGATCGAGGATTTGATAGCCTATCGATTGGCGAACATGCCGGAAAAAGCAGCCTGATGATTGGGGTCGCTTCGCAAGCCGGCATGCTATTCATCGTTTGGCACGAAGGATATTACTCGGTTTCTGCGCTCGGCCGGCCCACCGTGGCGACAAGCACGCTGCCCGGCCCATGCACGGCGGCGAAGAGCAGGCCAGCCACGAAAGTAAAGTGATCGACGAAGAAGCCGAATTCGGCCTGATTACCCGTCCAGTGTGATGGACCGTGGAATGAGAATGCAAGAAAGATGACATAGAGGGCTGCAATGATCGCCGCCGGGATGAAGAAGGCACCGCTGAGGAAGGCGATGACCAGCAGCGCCTCGAGAGCCGCTGCACACCAGGCCAGGAACAGCGGTAACGGGAAGCCGGCGGCGGCGATGTAGCTGGCGGTCGCGCCCATGTCCATGAGTTTGAATGAGACAGCCATCAGGAAGACGGCCGCGAAGATTAGACGGGCGATGAGAATGGCGGCGGTCTGCCAGGTCGATTGAATGTTTTCCACGATGTACCTCCGGTTTGAAAGCGGTTGATGCTCCAAGGACGGCCGGCGAAAGGAAATTCCGACAGAGGTCAGAAATTTTTTTGAGGTCATCCATCGTCGGAGGCACTTCGCTTCATGAGCGCCGGTAAACTACTGAGATTGGGTTGCGCACTTAGGATATTGCGCAATATTCCGGCGGATCGCTTTGAATATCGTGCGATGTCGCCGCGAGCGAAGGCCATCACAACACCGTCTCGAACAAGGGGACCAATGCCGCGCCGATCGCACCGGGGGAATCGGTCATCTCTGCTACCGTCAGCTCAGGCACGTCTCGTAATGCGCCGTGACGAGGCAGATTGTTAATCTCAGTCCGTTCGATCATCATCTTCGCCAGCCGATGCGGAAGCTCACCGCCAAGGACGATCAAGGCAGGGTCGAATACCGCACAGATCGCGTTGATGGCGCGATTATGCGCCGGCATCACACGATCGACCCATTCGGTGACGTCATCCCAATTCAATAGCTCTTCGCGTTTGAGATCCCGCAGCGTCAGATCCGGGTATCCTTTGGCGCGAAGATGTTCGAGCAAGACACCGAGTGCCGGTCGATCGCCATAGTCTTGACGCTCGAAGAGAACCGAAAACTCGCCGGCATTGCCGAAACTGCCGCGAAACGGCATGCCGCCGGAAACCAGACCGCCGCCATAACCGTGAAGATGGGCGATATAGGCGAAGTCCGGAGCATCGCGACCGACGCCGAAGATCGCCTCCGCCAAGGCCGCGGTCCTTGCGACATTATCAGCCCAAACCGGCAAGCCAAGCCGCTTGCCGACGATCGGCGCCAGGTCGATCAGTGACCAGTGAGCGAGCGGCAGCGGACAATTGAAGGCTGTTTCCAGCATGCGGTGCCCGGAGACTGCCAAGCCGACACCGAGGATATCGCCGCGCTTGGCGCGTCGGCGAATAAGAAGGTCTTCGAGCGCGGCTTCGATCCGGTCCAATTCTACCGGAAGCGAAGATCCCGCCTGCGGGATTTCCACGTTTTCCAGAGGCTCTCCGAAACCCATGAGGCAAAGGCCGATCGAGCCGACATTCACCGAGATTCCGAGCGTCAAGCACCAGTCTCTGCACAGCGTCAGTCCAGGGCTTGGCGGTCCGGGGCGCCGGGTTTCCGACGCGGAAAAGACGACCATACCTCGGTCATGCAGCCGCCCGACAATTCGATGCAGGGACTGCTGCGTGAGGTCCAGCGGCTCGGTCAGGTCGGAGCGCTCGATGCCGGGAGACTTCCAGATCAGCCGCAGCAGGTCCCGCTCGTTCCGGGAAGCCACGCGTGAAGGTTGAAGATCCCGCAAAAAATGGACTGCAACATGGTCGAGCGGATTATACTTCATTTTCTGACCATTTTAATTTACACTATAAGTGTGAATCTTTCGAGGACGCTTTGTTTTTCTCAAGCTGAGAAACCCGGTCCCTGATGTGCCGATCCTGCTTACTTCATCAAGATCGGCCCGGCCAGCGGAGATCGCGCCAATCCCAGCCCGTCAAAGGAGGCAGCATTGGAGCATTCGGGAGGTCATATCGGTGTTGCGACAATCTCAGGCGAGGTGCGGTACGCGAATGACAAGTAGGCAAGGGGAGTAAGAGCCAAGCTGCATGGTATCGTTGAGCTTCGACAATGTTGCGCGCCGTCACGACGCGTCACCTTATGATTTCGCGCCAACCCACAAGGGCCGCGATTTCGAGTCGATGGTCGAGGCGTTTTCAGGAGCCTATGGCGTCTTTGCTGCCAAGCCATTGGGCAAGGACCGGGCTTTCACCTGGGCGGCGGATTTTAGAAGAAGCGGGTCTCTTACGGCGGTCCATTCGGCCTATGAAAGTCCCTGGGAAGTCCGGACGCTCGATGAAACTCCGCAACATCTTGGGCTTTACATACCTCGCGCGGGTTCGCTGCGGCTGGCCATAGGAAGAAGGGTCGCGGAAGGTGGTGCCGGGCACATTCTCATGGCGAACAATCATGAGGCCCGCGATCGCTCGCTTCAGGGCGAGCCGAATAGCCTGGACGCCCTCTTGCTGGACTGGAAAATCATAAAGAGAATGCTGGCCTCGCTCCTGGAAAGGCCGATCCTCGAATCGTTGGATCTGGAGCCCGTTCTCGATCTTGCAACACCCGCCGGTCAGCTCATCGGCAACCTGGCACAAACGATCATCCAAGGCATGCGCAATGACGGGCCGCTCTTATCCTCCCCACTTGCCGTATCGGCGATGAGCGAAACGCTTGCCGACCTTGTCATCAGATTTGGCCAGCATCGTCTTTCCTGCCATTTGGGTAAGGAGAAGGTGTCGATGGTTGCGCCGTGGCATGTGCGCCGTGCCATAGACTATATGCACGCCAATATCACCGAGCCCTTCACCATATCGATGGTGGCTGACGATGTCGGAGTTTCGCTTCGTGCCCTGCAGATGGGGTTCAAGGCATTCAGAAAAACATCGCCGGGTGCCTATCTACGCACAATCAGGCTGAAAGCTGCGCGCGATCAATTGCGAGACCCATTGAACCGGCAATCCGTTCGCGAAGTCTGCGCGACATGGGGTTTCTTTCATCCGGGAAGGTTCTCCATCATCTATCGCAGCACCTTCGGAGAAAGCCCAAGCGACACGCGTGCGAAAGCGGTGGGACTGCGTTAATAGCTATATCTGACGGCGGACGCTTGTCGTTCCCTTTTTGGCGGAAGGGCTAGGCATCCGAGAAGACTTTTGCGACTGCCGCGATCGCATTGAGAGCCATGACTGCATCGGCATCCTTCCGGCTCGGCTCGGGATGACCAAAGAAATAGCCCTGGACCTCGCTGCATCCTTCGGTCAGAACGCATTGAAGATGCGCTTCCGTCTCCACGCCCTCGGCGACGGTCGTGACACCAAGCCGCTTGCCCAGATCGGCAATCGCCCGGACGACGGCGGCGGATTCCGGCCGCCTCACGGCATCCCTTACGAATGAACCATCGATCTTGATCTTGTCGAAGGGGAAGGCGCGAAGATGGGTGAGGGACGAGTAGCCGGTTCCAAAATCGTCCAGGGCCACGCGGACCCCCAAGTCATGTATGCGCCGCAGATCTCCAATGCCCCCATGCTCATCGTCGAAGATCGCAGTTTCGGTCACCTCAATTTCAAGCCGATCCGGCGACAGCCCGGAAGACGCCAGCGCCGATAATACCGTGGAGGCAATCCTCCCCTTGCCGAGCTGAGCGGCCGATACGTTGACGGCCACGCGCGCACCATCCTCCCATTGGACGGCATCCCGACATGCTGTATTCAAGACGAAGTCGCCAAGTTGTTCGATCAATCCGTTCTGCTCTGCGATGGGAATGAACTCGGCAGGTGGGATCCAGCCCCTTTGTGGGTGGTGCCAGCGGATCAATGCTTCCCGTGCCGTGACCTTGTTGCTGCGGATATCGACGATCGGCTGATAGAAGACGAACAATCCGCGGCCGTCCCGCAAGCATGCCCGCAGCGTTGTTTGAAGCCGTATGCTTTCCTGGATGCGATTTTCCATCTCTGCGGAAAACACCTTATATACGCCCTTGCCGGCGGCCTTTGCCGCGTAAAGCGCGATATCGGCTCGTGCGAGCAGAGCTTCTCCCGTTTCCCCATGAATCGGTGCGTGTACGATGCCGATCGATGCGCCGATTTGAACCTGGCTCGCCTGGTCAAGGTCGAACGGCATGGAGAGCGCATCTATGATCCGGCCGGCCAGGATCGCCGCCGGCAAGGGTTCGGCATATGGAGCAAGCACGGCAAATTCGTCACCGCCGAGCCGTCCAATCGTCATGGCCGGTGCTGCGCAAATGGCTCGCAGCCGATCGGCGACCGCCTTCAGCAGGGCATCGCCGATACGATGGCCTTTGGTATCGTTGACCAGCTTGAAGCCGTCGAGATCTATGAATAATAGCGAGGAATCATGCTCCGCCTTGCCGAGGCTCGCGTCAAATTGCGCATTGAACGCGGTGCGGTTTGCCAGCCCCGTCAGCGTGTCGTAATGCGCGAGCTGGCGTATGCGTCCCTCAGCCTCCACTTCCTTGGTGACGATCGCCCAGCTGAGCATCGGCCCCAGAAAACTCCCGTCATCGGCGGTAATTGCCGAAATCCTGAGATCGAGCACTTCCGGCCCGAGCTTGATGCGGGCATTGTGGGGCAGATTTGCCGGATCCGCGAGAATGCGGCGCTGGTGTTCCGGATTCCTATGGAAAACATCGATCGAGGTGCCAAGCAGCTCATCTGCCTTGATCGGCAGCAGATGCTCGATCTTGCGTATGAGGTCTTTCGAGGTCTCGTTGGCGTAGTTGATGATCAATGTTTCGGGCTCAACCGTCATCACAGCAACGGGCATGTCATCGATCATCCGCAGCAAACGGCTCCGCGCCTCCTCGCGTCGATACGCCTCCGTCTGCGTATTCACCATGTGCGCAAAGTCGCGATAATTGATGTTGAGGATAACGAGCATGCCAATCGATACCAATGCGATGTTGATCGCAGTCGCAATGAAGGTTGGCTGTCCGGTCGCGCAGAAGAAGATGATGAAGGCGCCGTTGACGATTGCGGTTACGGTGATGGCTGCGGAGCGAAGATGCGTCAGGCAGAAGATGCAGGAGATCACCGTGATGGCCATGTAAAAGGCCAGGTGCGAACGGGTATATGCGTCACCATAGGGAAAGAGCAGGAACGACCAGGCTGTAAAGGTAAAAGCAATTGCGAAAGCAAGCCGATTGGTCCGCCTCAGGGCATGCAGCGCCACTTCCGGAGTTGGATCCATGTGACGCGACCGCCACCAATGGTGGACACGGAATAGGGATGCCAATGTGAGGACAACAGGAGCTCCAATCGTCAGCCAAGTCGGCGCGATCGTCATGTGCGTCGTGGCAACCGCCCAGGTGCTCGACATCAGGATGAAATACATCATCGGCATCTGGCGTGAAAAAGCACGGTATTGCGCTTTCAACAGCTCGGGATTGTCGACCGATACCGCCATAAATCGCAGAACGCTGTCGAACATCCGCCACATGGAGGCGCCCTTTCCATGCATTCCAAATTGTCTATGCGCCATCTCGCCCATGCGCTGCGGGACGGTCATGGATGCAGCAATTTATTGATTGATAGAGCCACACGACGCAGGCGGTTGCGAAGAACCACCCGAAGATAAGCGTCAGCCATCCCGGATTGAGCTGCACCAGCGAGTTGCCGAATTCTCGGGTTCCAGCGTTCAGGCAATATGAGACGGTCGCCAAACTCATCACGACCCAAGCAATCCATGACAGATTGAACATGAACCCGATTTTCTTTCGCTGTTCTTCCCGCCGCTGCAAAAGAACAAAGCTGATGACGGGAATGCTTGCGCCCATCAAGACGAAGGGCGTCCATGAGGGGGAGAATGCATGTGGAAAGCAAGCCATCAATAAGGCGGCGGCTGCAATAGGCCCAAGAAATATGAGGGTCGCGCTCAACGGCGATGTAGACAGGATGCTTGTCAAACTATTCGAGTAATCAACTTCCGATAGCAATACTTCCGCATTCTTATCTACGCTCTTCAAGTGCTTCCCCGATGGTTGTAAATGCTTGTTGTTACGTGATCATCCCTTCCGATAGCTTTTAGAGTGGTTGTGAAATGTTAATGATCTGTTGGTGTTTCCCGAACCGATAGCGCAGCGTTGTCACTCGGTCGGATTGTTGCGTTACTTGGATATCTATTTCGCAAAATGTGGGCCTAGGCCGGTACTAGTTGAATTTCGAGAACGATTTTGTTGTATAGTGATATCCACAATGCGCGTCCGATCCAGATGATGCAGAAAACTACGCATCGTCCGACCTAGTCATGAAATCTCCATCTAAGTCAAAGGTGTGCACCCGCAATTCGGCTTTGCGAAGCGCTCGATGCGGAAGTCCTGCAATGGGATGTCCGTTTTCCCCGTTGCCATGATTTCGGCCATAACGTCGCCAACGCCGGGTCCGAGTTGAAAACCGTGGCCGGAAAAGCCGAATGCGTGGAAAAGCCCCGCCGTCGTCGATGACCGGCCCATCACCGGGAGGCCGTCTTCGACGTAGCCCTCGCAACCCGACCAGGTGCGTATCACGGCAACGTTTCTCAACGCCGGTAAAATCGGCAGCAATGACCGAAGCTGGCCAGGCAAGCGAGCGGGGTCCGCCTTGGCGTATCCCGTGTCGAGTGAAACGTCGGTGCGATCGGCGCCGCCACCGAAGACGATGTTGCCTCTTTCCACCTGCCGCAGATAACCGCCGCCGTGATCATGCGCCCATACGCCGACGACCGGGAGAATGCGATGGGGAAGCGGTTCCGTCACGCCCATTTGCGGACCCTTGGCAACGATCGGAACGGTCTCTCCGAACAGGCCCGCGACGCGCGCACCCCAGGCGCCCGTCGCGTTGAGCAGCATCGAGGCTTCGTGCAAGCCTTTCGACGTTTCGACCTGAAATCCGTAGTCACTTGTTCTGACGGCCCTGATCTCGACATTTTCGACGATGTCGGCCCCCAATTTTCGGGCTGCGTCCGCGAAGGCCGGTGCAATGAGACGCGGGTTGCCGCTTCCATCGTTCGGGGAAAAGGAGGCCGCAATCGCATCGGGACCAAGGCCGGGAAAGCGCGACCGCACGTCCTTCGCGGTCAACTCTTCCAGGCCCAGTCCCCATGGCCGGGCATCCTTGACGAAGGCCCGCATCGCCGCCAGCCCTTCCTGGCTGAACACCAGCCGCAGATGGCCGGTTGCGCGGAATTCCACGTCGCGTCCGAGCATGGCCTCCGCCTGCCCCCACAGGGCAAGCGAGCGGTGAGCAAGCGGCAATTGCGGAATATATCGGCCGCTTCGCCTGATGTTGCCGAATGACGCCACCGTCGCGCCGCTCCCGACCCGATTGCGTTCGATAAGCGTCACACGGATGCCGCGCCGGGCGAGAAAGAAGGCGGAGGCGGCTCCCATGAGCCCGCCGCCCAACACGATAGCATCCATCGAGGTTCTCCAGAGGCTGAAAACAACCCCCACCTTGTCCGACCCGGCTTGGCACTGTCAAAGTCGGGATCACGCTGCGCCCATAAGTCCGGCCTATGGTTTTTGCCCATCGTCAGAGCATAAGTCCGGCTTATGACCTTTGGCATTTTCGCTCTTGGACGTTGCTGATCCGTCCATGCCAGTTTCATGGCAGGCAAAGGAAAGGAACTGATATGGCGGATGCGACAGGGCAAGCTCGAGAGGCTTCGCAGCAGGATTGGAAGATCGGCGTCGATATCGGCGGCACCTTCATCGATTTCTGCGCGCTGGAAAGCCGCTCCGGTCGCGTCGCTTCGCTAAAGGTGCTGACGACGCCCGATGATCCGGGTGCGGAATTGATGACCGGGCTTTCCTTGCTTGCCGAGCGGGAGGGATTGGAGCCGGAGGCAATCAGTCGCTTCGTTCATGGCACCACGGTCGGCATCAACACCGTCATCCAGAGGCGCGGTGTGTCGCTCGCGCTTATGACGAATGCCGGTTTCGAGGATGTCATCGAGCTGGCGCGGCTCAGAATGCCTGATGTCTATTCTCTCTTCTGCTCGCGGCCGGAACAGCTCATTGCACGCGACATGATCTTCGGCATTCCTGCGCGGTTGCGGGCGGATGGCAGCGAAGCGCAGGCGCCGGACATGAAGGCGGTTACCGCCGCCGTGGCAGCCGCAAGGGCCAAAGATGCGGCGGGCATCATCATATCCTTTCTGCATTCCTGGCGGGACGATGCCCAGGAAACGGCGGTCAAAAACGAAATCGAAAAGCTCGCACCCGATCTCTTCGTCTTCACATCCTCGGAAGTGTGGCCGGTCATTCGTGAATACGAGCGGACGACGACGGCGATCCTCAATGGCTACGTCCATCCGCGGGTTTCGGGTTACCTGACGGCTCTTGAAGACAAGCTTGCATCGCGCGGAGTGAAGGCGCCGGCCCTGCTGACGAAATCGAACGGCGGCGTGATGAACGCGGCGGAAGGAAAGCGTTCCTGCGTCCAGATGCTGCTTTCCGGCACGGCCTCGGGCGTGATCGGCGCCGCCTGGCTGGCGCGTCTCGCCGGTGAGAAACATGTCCTCACCCTTGACATCGGCGGCACCTCGGCAGACTTCGCGTTGATCATCGACGGCGAGCCGCAATTCGGGACAGGCGAATTGATCGGCGAGTTTCCGCTTCACATTCCCTCGGTCTCCGTCAGCTCCATTGGCGTCGGCGGAGGCTCCATTGCCAGCATCGACGCCCATGGTGTCTTGCGGGTGGGGCCGGAATCGGCCGGCTCCACACCCGGTCCCGCCTGTTATGGCCGCGGCGGCACGCAAGCGACCGTGACCGATGCCATGGCCGTCTGCGGTTGGCTGGGGCACAGCGAAATGGCCTACGGTCAGTTGCAGGTCGATGTCGGGCTGGCGCGCGCAGCCGTCTCGACGCTTGCCGAGCGTATCGGTCGCTCGGTTGAAGAGGTGTCCCAGGCTATTCTCGATATCGCTATCTCGGAGATGTTCGTCGAGGTGGAGAAGCTGGCATCGCGGGCGGGGGTCGACCTGCGGGAGTTTACCCTCATGCCGTTCGGCGGTGGCGGACCCATGCTGGGCGCGTTCCTGGCCCGCGAATTCCGTATGGCCAAGGTCATCGGGCCGCCGCGTCCGGGCGTGGTGTCGGCTCTCGGCGGTCTGGTCGCGGATCTGCGCGGCGACTTCATCAAGACGGTTTTCACGCATCTGTCGCCGGAGGCCGTGCCGTTGCTGCGCGGCTCTTCGGAGGCGCTGTCGGCCGAAGGGCGAACCTGGCTCATCAAGCAGGGCCATGAAGGGTCTGCTGAACTGCGGATTTCCGCCGACATGCGCTATGTCGGCCAAAGCTTTGAAATCGAGGTTCCGCTGCGGGCGGCCTGGGTGGCGGAAGGCGATCTCGCCGCAATGGAAGAGGCGTTCCATGCCACGCACGCCCGTCTTTATGATTTTGCCGACCCGGACGGCAGGATCGAAATCGTCAATCTTCGTCTGTCTGCCATCGGCGCCGGACCGAGGCTGCAAACGACCGTCGACCTCGAAGAGATTGACGGCATGGCCGAACCGGAACGCGAAATACCGGTCTATACCGGCAAGGCATTCGAATGGATCGGACTATACCGGCGGGACCAATTGCGTCCAGGCGGCCGCTTCAGCGGCCCTGCCGTCGTAGCCCAGGACGATACGACCTTCGCCATTCCGGCGGGCACGCAGGTGACGATCGATCGCCACCTGAACCTTCATCTCACCTTTTCGGAGTAGCGGCCCATGTTCGACCGTTCGAACCTTCAAGTGTTTGCCAACCATACCCGGGCTGCCGCCGAAAACATGGCCTATACGCTGCAGCGGACGGCCCATTCGGCCTTCGTCAAGGAGACGGAGGATTTCACCGTCATGCTGATCAATCGCAAGGGGGAAACCTTCGGCGTCCCGATGGGCCTCGGTGCAACATGGTATCCCGGGCTTACCTACACCCGGGCCATTGAAATGATCGAGGATTACAAGCCGGGCGACGTTGCCTTTACCAACGATCCCTATTCCTGCTTCGTGGCCACGCACGCACCGGACACGCATCTGTGGAAGCCGGTGTTCCATGACGGCGAGATCATCGCCTGGACCGGCGGGCATATCCACAATACCGACATGGGCGGCGCCGTGCCGGCCTCTCTGTCGCGCGCGTTGACGGAGATCCATCAGGAAGGCATTCGCTTTCCGCCGATGAAGCTGGTCAACGAAGGTGTCTTCGACGAAGACATCCTGAAAATCATGGCCACGAATGTCCGCAAACCCGATCTCAACATCGGCGACATCAAGGCGCTGGTCGGGGCGCTCAACACCGGTGAGCGCAAGATCCTGGCCATGGTCGAGAAATTCGGCAAGCGGGCCTTTCTCGAAGGCACCGACGTGCTTCTGGATCACGCCGAAGCGCAGGCGCGCGATCTCCTGCGGTCGATGCCGGATGGCACTTGGGAATTCGTCGATTATGCCGACGAGGATTCCGTCGAGGCCAATCCGTGCCGCCTGAAGCTGACGCTGACGATCAAGGGCGACGAGGCGATCCTCGATTTTACCGGATCCGATCCGCAGCTCGGCTCGTCGCTCAACGTTCCCTCGGGCGGCGATCCGCGCCACACCTTGCTGCTGGTCGGCGTCTATTACATTCTCTATACGCTGAACCCCAAGATCCTGCTCAACACCGGGCTAACCCGCCCCTTCACCTGCATTACACCACAGGGCAGCGTTCTCAATCCAGTGTCACCGGCGGCGGTCGGCATGCGTTCGCTCACCTGTGCACGCTTGCGGTCCGTGATCTTCGGAGCCTTCTGCCAGGCGGTTCCCGAGTTATTGCCTGCCGCGCCGGCCGGCAATAATTGCATCGTCAACGTCATGACCACGGACGAACGGACCGGCCGCAGCGTGATCGCCGCCGTCAATCCGGTGGTCGGCGGCGGCGGCGGGATGCCGCATCGTGACGGGACCAACGGTTCGGGTGCCGATGCTGCCTATCTGAAGAATACGCCGATCGAAATCACGGAAACCGAAGTGCCGATCGAGTTCGTCAAATACGGGCTTGCCAGGGACAGCGGCGGTGCCGGCCGTTGGCGTGGGGGGCTGGCGACCGAAATGGCGTTCCGCGTGTTCTCGCCCGAAAGCCGTATTACGGCCCGCAACCGCGACCGCAGCTTCTTCCGGCCCTGGGGTGTGCTTGGCGGCAAGGCGGCGGGGCTCTCCGACATGGTATTGAACCCCGGGCGCGAGGATTATCGCCGGCTCGGCAATATCGATACGGCCGTCCTGCAGCCCGGAGATGTGCTGGAGATCCGCTCGGCCGGTGGCGGCGGCCGCGGAAACCCCTTGGAGCGCGAGGTCTGGCGTGTGCTGCAGGATGTTGAGCGCGGCTATGTTTCGCTTGAAGCGGCCGAGCGCGATTACGGCGTGGTTATCCGCGATGGCAAGGTGCAGGAGGCCGAAACCTCCCGTCTCAGGGCATCGCGCACGGTTCCAACTGCCCACTTCCACTACGGCGAGGAGCGAGACGGTTACGAGGCGCAGTGGACATCAGCTGCTTACAACCTGCTCACGGATATCCTTGCCTGCCTCCCGATCCACTGGCGGTTTTTCACCAAGACGGAGATTTTTCGCCGAATGAAGGGACGCGCCGGGCATGAGGGCGTTGCCGCCGCTTTTGCCGATGTCCGCGCCCGGTTCCCGGAAATGCCCGAGGTACGGCTTCAAATCAAAGAGGCGGCCGAATGAGCAAGGGTCCGCATCCTGTCGGAGAAACGGGGCGCATCGTCCGTCTCGCCGAACAGGGCCGGCCACCCGTCCGATTCCTGCTTGACGGCATCGAACGCCAAGCCTTGGCCGGCGACACGGTGCTGACGGCCATGCTGACATTCTCACCGGTTCTTCGGCAATCCGAATTCGGGCCGGAAGGGCGGGCGGGCTTCTGCCTGATGGGCGCCTGCCAGGACTGCTGGGTCTGGCAACAGGACGGAACCCGCATGCGTGCCTGTTCGACCCTTGTCGGCAACGGCATGTCCCTGTCAACCCAGGCGCCGGGAGATTGGCCATGACGGTGGTGAATGACCGGAAGGCAACGGTGATCGTCGGGGCTGGTCCGGCGGGCATACGCGCAGCCGAGCTGCTGGTGGCCGCCGGTGTCCGGCCCGTCGTCATCGATGAGGGGATGAGGGCGGGTGGCCAGATATATCGCCGTCCACCGGAGGGTTTTACGCGGTCGGCCGAGCAGCTCTATGGATCAGAGGCTGGCAAAGCCCTTTCCCTTCATTCCCTCTTCGATCGCATGGTCGCTCGCGGCGAGGTCGAATACCATCCTCGAAGCTCGGCAATGGCGCTCGCCGCCAATGTGCTGCAGGTGCTGACGCCCGCCGGCCGCCGGGAGTTCGCCTATGACCGGCTGATACTGGCGACCGGCGCGACCGACCGGCTGGTGCCGGTACCCGGCTGGCAAGCGCCTGGCGTCTACAGTCTCGGTGCTACGCAGATCGCGCTGAAGGCGCAAGGCATCGCCTTGGGGCGAAGGATCGTTCTGGCGGGCTCCGGGCCACTGCTGACCCTCGTTGCCGTCCAGCTTCTAAAGGCTGGAGCGAATGTTGCGGCCGTCCTCGATACCTCCTCGGTTCGAAACCAGATCCTTGCCATTCCGGGCATGATGGCAAGGCCGGCCCTGGTCCTGCGGGGCCTGGCAATGCGGATGAAACTTAGCCGGTTATATCGCGCGGGCGTGACGCTGACGGACATCATCAGCGGCGAGAAGGGACCGGTGGCCGTTCGGTGGCGGGATGCTGGCGGGCACGACCATCGCACCGAATGCGATATGGTCGGCATCGGCTGGCACCTGAGAGCCGAAACGCAACTTGCCGGCCTGGCTCAATGCAGGTTCGAATACGATCAGGGCTGGGGCCAATGGCTGCCGCAGGCGGATCGAATGGGCCGGTCTGCCGATGGTGTCTATCTTGCCGGCGATGGCCTGCGGATACTTGGCGCCGATGGCGCGGAAGTTGCCGGACGGCTTGCCGCGAGTGCCTGCCTTGCCGACATGGGGCTGCCTTATCCTAATCCGGCACGGGATCTCCGCCGGCTTGCCCGCTACGAACGCTTTGCTCGCAGCATCGCCCGCGCCTTTCCCTGGCCCGCCTGCATGGTCCGATCCGTTCCCGATGAAACGATGGTCTGTCGCTGCGAAGGCATCCGCGCCGGCGATCTGCGTCAGAGTGTCGACTATGCCGGAGGTGAAGCAAATCGGGTAAAATCAATCGTGCGGGTGGGCATGGGACGGTGTCAGGGACGGTTTTGTCAGCTCGCCGGCGCCGAGCTGATTGCGGAGCGTGCGGGAATCCCGGTCTGTGATGTCGGTCGTCTGCGCGAGCAGGCGCCGGTTCGCCCGCTGCCGATCGGATCCTGGATCAACGAGAGCTGAGCAGGCTCGCTGTGACTGTATGAGCGCGATTTTACTCCGACACAGCGTCGCCATCCTTCAATACGCCGGCACAGGCCCGGCGCAGATAGTCGCGCATCGTAAGGTGGCTGCCCGTCAAGGGACGGTCCCGGCTGGTCAGCACGGCGATCGGGACTGTCTTTCGTGGGATGAGCGGCCGGCGCACGAGGCCCGGAAACTGTTCCCATGGCAGGAGACCATCCACGATCGCGACACCAAAGCCGTTGCGGACAAAGGGCAAGGCGGTAATGGAAATATCGATCTCGATCGCGGGATTGAACGACTGATTTTCCATCGCTGCGGCATTGGCGAGCAGCTGGCCGGGAAAAGTGTCGGCGCGGTAGGAAATCAGGGTTTCGTTCTGAAGATCGGCAAAGGTGATGCTGTCGCGCGCGGCGAGATGGTGCCCTTCCGGCACAATGCAGATGAGCTCGGCATATCCGAGCGTTTCGACATCGATGCCGGGCCGCGCGATGTTGTTCATGACGATGCCGAGCGGGGCGTCGCCATTGCGGATCATATCGACGACGTTGACCAGCGGTGCGATCAGCGAACGGACGACGATATCCGGATAGGTGGTCCTGAAGGCAAGAAGCGCCTTGGGAACGATCGACATGGCCGGTGGCGTCGTTGCGGCGATCCTAATCAGCCCGGTCCGGCCAAAGCGCATGTCGGTCGTTCGGCGCCGAAGCGCTCCGAGCTCGGAAAAGATGCGTTCGGCCTCCGGATATAGTTCTTCGGCTTCCCGTGTGGGGACCAGCTTGCCGCGCACGCGGTTGAAGAGTTTGAACCCCAGCTGGTCTTCGGCATGCAGCAGGATCTGGCTCAGCGCCGGCTGCGTGATGTTGAGCATGGCGGCAGCGCCGGTCACCGTCCCGGATCGCATGAGCATGCAGAAGACTTCGAGCTGACGGGCCTGCATGAGGAAATTCCGTGTTGTCTGGTTTGGTTGCCGGCGAAGTCTAGCACGGACGAACCATTTCAGAAGTCCGCCACCTTGCCCCATGCGGATTGCAGGAAGCGGTCGGGGTGATAGGGTTTCAGATCGACGATCGGCGTGGCACCAGTGACGATGTCGGCGATCAGGTGGCCGGCTCCCGGTCCGATCCCGAAGCCGTGGCCACTGAAACCGGCAGCCAGCACCAAGCCTGGTATGGTTGTGACTTCGCCTATGCCGGGCACGCCGTCCGGCGTCGAATCGATGTAGCCGGCCCAGCTTGCGGTGATGCGGCGGCTTGCGATCGCAGGCAGCAATTCGACCGCGCGGTCATAGGTCAGCTGGATCGTGCCCTTGTCGACGGCCGGATCGAGGATGCGCATCCGCTCCATTGGCGACGGCCGATCCAGGCGCCAGCGCGACAAGTTTTCGTGGCCGCTGCGAAAGCCCTCGACGCCGCCGAGCGAAAGCGCGCGCCAGCGGCGAACGAACATCGGCAGAAACTGTGCCCCAAACCGAATGTTCTGCGGCGTGGGATCGACGCGGCCCCGCCCGCTGATCGCGAGCGTATGGCCGCCATCGCCTCTGCGTGTGACCGAAACATATGCGGTATGAAGAGCATCTGGAAGTTCGCCGTCGCCGGCGCTGACGGAAAGGATCGATGAGCGGATCGATGCCTGCGGGAAACGGACGCCGAGCTGGCGGCAGAAGGACGACGCCCAGGCACCACCGGACAGGACGGCAATCCGGGTCTTGATCGTGCCTTGCTCGGTAACGACCGCGGAGAGTTTTCCGCCTTCGGTTTCTATGCCGCGCGCTGCGCAGTTCTGGCGGAGGCACCCCCCCAGTTTCATCAGGGCGCGAGCGACCGCCGGCGCGGCATTGGACGGATCGGCAATGCCATCGGTCGGGGAAAAGACGCCGCCCTTCCAGCTGCGGCCGGTCGCCTTACCGCGCGTGCTGGCTTCAGCGCTGTCGAGCATATGCGTGGTCACGCCGACACCGCGCGCAAAGTCGCGCCAGCGGGCCCATCCGGCAAGCTCCTCCTCGCTGTTGCTTAGATAGAAGAGGCCGCAGCGGCGAAATCCCGTATTCTCTCCTGTTTCCGCGGCGAATTGGTCCCAGAGCTCGAGGCTCTTTGTTGCCATCGGCAGCTCGCGGGCATCGCGGTTCTGCTGTCTGCACCAGCCCCAGTTGCGGCTGGATTGTTCGGCGCCGACGCGTCCTTTCTCAAGGAGAACGACCGAGAGGCCCCGCTTGGCCAGATAATAGGCCGTAAAAACGCCGACGATACCTGCCCCGATGACGACGACGTCGGCAGAGGTCGGCAATTCGGCAGAGTTTTCGACAAGTGTAAGCGGTGCGGGCATGGATGCGGGTCTCCTATCGAGCCGACAGCATAACGAAATGATCGGACATGAAGCTGCCGCACAACCGCGCCATGCGGCATAAGATTCTGCTCATGGCGAACCAAGCGGCTTATTGTGCCGGGCCGATTCATGCAGAATGAAATAGACAAGATAGGCCATGGTGTTATGCTCGATCTTGGAAAATTCGCAGCATAAAATGCTGCCTCATGTGGGAAAGATTTGGCGATGAAGCTCGACCGCATCGACATCAAGATCCTGTACGAACTTCAGAAGAACGGCCGCATCACCAATGTCGAACTGGCGGAACTGGTCAACCTGTCGCCGAGCCCCTGTCTGATGCGAGTGAAGAAGCTGCAGCAGGAAGGCTACATCGAGGGATATTCGGCCCAGATCAATATCGGAAAACTAGGCCAGACACTCACTGTGTTTACGGAAGTCACACTCAAGAACCATCGGCAGATCGACTTCGCGCGTTTCCTCTCGGCGGTGGAGAAGGTCGATCAAGTCGTCGAATGCCATCTCGTCTCAGGTGGCTACGATTATATGCTGAAGTTCGTAACGGCCGGCATCGGAGAATATCAGACGATCATGGAGCGCCTGACCGACATGGATATCGGCATCGACAAGTATTTCAGCTTCGTGGTGCTCAAGTCGCCGATCGTCAAGGCGCATATGCCGTTGACCAGCCTGTTTCCCATGTAGAGGCACGCCGGTGATGGGTCCGGCTAGCCATGGCCATATTCACGCTTGAGTTCCGGATCCTGGACAAGATTGTCCAGCCAGGTCGGATCGAGCTTCGGAACAGACCCGAACAGCAGCTGGGAGTAGGGGTGGCGAGGCGCGTTCGCGGTTTCGCGTGTGATTTGTTCGACTTTTCTGCCGCCATACATCACGACGATCTCGTCGCAGATCGCCTCGACCACCGACAGATCGTGGCTGATGAAGATGTAGGACAAATGCAGTTCACGCTGCAGTTCCTTGAGCAGGTCGATGATCGCCGCCGCAACGACGGTGTCGAGAGCGGATGTGATTTCATCGCAGATGATCAGGCGCGGCTCGGCGGCAAGCGCGCGGGCGAAATTCACGCGCTGCTTCTGTCCGCCTGACAATTCCGACGGATAGCGATAGCGAAGCGCGCGGGGCAGTCGCACCATGTCGAGCAATTCGTCGACTCTTGCCTCCCGAGCCTTGCGGTCCATCCCGTGATAGAAGGCCAGAGGCCGCTCGAGAATATCGGCGATCGATTTTGCCGGATTGAGCGCCGTGTCGGCATATTGAAAGACGATCTGCATCTCCCGCAGCTGATCGCGCGAGCGCAATTTCGCGGCGCGGTTCATCTCGCTACCATTGAAGCCGATGCTGCCTGATATGGCGGGCAATATGCCGGCGATTGCACGCGCCAGCGTCGACTTTCCGCATCCGGATTCGCCGATAATGCCGAGATTTCTGCCCTTCTCCACCTCCAGGCTCACGGATTGAACCGCGCAGACCGCCGGCAGGCCGTTGGCCTGGATATCGCCATAGCCCGCTACCAGGCCGTCGATTCTCAGCACAGGCGTTATCGAGCCGTTCACGCTGCTGCTACGGAAGGCCTGTTTCGGCTCGACGGCGGCCAGCAGCTCGCGCGTATAGGGGTGGCTCGGCCGGGCAAGGAGTGCGTCCGTCGCTGCCAGTTCCTGGATTTCGCCGCCCTTGAGTACGGCGATACGATCGGCGATCTGCGCCACGACCGCCAGATCGTGTGAAACATAGACGCCGGCAATGTCGCCGGCACGGATGACGGATTTGAACGCCTTCAGCACATCGATCTGCGTCGTGACGTCGAGTGCGGTGGTCGGCTCATCGAAAATGACAAGCTTGGGCTCGCCGATCAGGGCCATGGCCGCCGCCAGGCGCTGCAACTGGCCGCCGGAGACCTGATGCGGATATCGTTCGCCGATCGTCTCCGGATCCGGCAGCGACAGCGCCCGGAAGAGCTCGATGGCGCGCTGGCGCGCTTGGTCGGGAGGCATCAGCCGGTGAATGCGGGTGACCTCGATCACCTGCTCGATGATCTTCGTGGCCGGATTGAAGGCCGCCGCCGCGCTCTGCGGAATATAGGCGACCGTGGTACCGCGGACCTTCGAGCGTTCGCTTTCGGAAAGGGCAGCCATGTCCTGTCCATCGACATGGACCTCGCCGCCGGAGATGCGACAGCCCTCCCGCGCATGCCCCATGAGCGTCAGCGCGATCGTCGTCTTGCCCGAGCCGCTTTCGCCGATGAGCGCGACGATCTCGCCTTTGGCAATATCGAAGCTGACGCCCTTGATGATCTCGATAATGCGACCGGAATCGGTCGTAGCCTCGACCTTCAGATTGTTGATTTCTACGAGATTGGCCATCGTCATGCGTTCCTGTCTCTGATCCTGCGCGGCAGGTTGTCGATCAGCAGGTTGACGCTGATGGTGAGGCTGGCAATGGCAAAAGAGGGCACGAGCACGGCCGGGGCGGCGAAGGGCAGTCCGCCGATATTTTCGCGAACCAGCGCACCCCAGTCGGCATAGGGCGGCTGCAGGCCGAGGCCGAGAAAGGAAAGACCGGACAACAGGAGCACGACAAAGACGAAGCGCAGGCCGAAATCCGCCAGAACAGGGCGAATAATGTTCGGCAGAATTTCCGAGCCGATGATGTAGCCGACCCTCTCACCGCGGGTGCGTGCAACCGTGATGAAGTCCATCGTGTTGATGTTGACGGCAAGCGCACGGGCAAAGCGATAGGCACCGGGCGTGTAGATGACCGCGAGTGTGATGATCAGCACCGGAATGGACGAGCCGACGGCGGCAACGACGACCAGGCCGAAAAGCTTGCTTGGAATGGAATTCAGGGCATCGAGAAACCGGCTGAGGATCGTGTCGAACCATCCACCGATAACCGCGGCAATCATGCCGAGCGTCACGCCGCAAAAGCAGCATAGCGCGACCGCAGCCAATGAAATGCCGACCGTATAGCGTGCGCCCATCAGCACGCGCGAGAACATGTCACGGCCGAGATAGTCCGAACCAAGCCACAATTGTCGGCTTATCGGGCCGAAATAGTCCGTATCGACGATGTCGCCGACGGAATACGGAAGCATATAGGGTGCGAACAATGCAACGATCGTCCAGCCAAGGATGACGGCGAAGGCCACGATGCCAACGAGGCTGACATTATAGCCAAGAAGGGAGGGGGTGCGGCGAAGCAAGCTATTCGTGGTCATCGCAGCCTCGGGTTTGACAGGATTGCGACGATATCGGCGGCGGTGATCAGCAGGAGATAACCAAGGCAAAAGATCATCGCGCAGCTCTGGATGAGCGGGAGATCGCGGGTCGCGACTGCGTCCACCATCAATTTGGCGATACCCGGATAGTTGAAGATGGTCTCGACGATGATTACGCCGCCAACGAGATAAGAGAGCGAAAGCGCGATCGCGTTGACGATCGGCCCGAGCGCATTGGGCAATGCGTGTTTGAACACCATGCGACCGCGCGAGGCGCCCTTGAGCAGGGCCATTTCCACGTAGGGTGTCTTTAGCGTCTCGATCAGCGCCGCCCGGGTCATGCGGATCATCTGGGCCGATATGACGAAGGTCAGCGAAATGACCGGCATGGCATAGATCTTCAGAAGGTCGAAGACGCTATGTGCTTCGCTGATCGAAGACAGTGCCGGTAGCCAGCGCAGATAAACGGCGAACAACAGCACGGCAAGCGTCGCGACCATGAATTCGGGTACTGATATGACGCCGATGGAAATGATCGTGACGGCCCGATCGTAATAGGAGCCGCGAAGCATGGCCGAAGTAATGCCAAGCAGGAGTGCAAGCGGGACCGAGACGAGCGTCGTGATGGCGGCAAGCTCCAGCGTCGCCGTCAGGCGGCGTCCGATCAGCTCCGCAACGGGCATATTGTTTGCATAAGAGGTGCCGAGGTCGCCCTTCATCAGGCCCATCAGCCATTCCAGGAATCGCAGGATCGCAGGATCGTCGAGATGCATTGCCTTGCGCAGGCCGGCAACCGCTTCGGGCGTCGCCGCCTGGCCGAGCAGGATGGAGGCCGTGTCTCCCGGCAGCATGCTGGTTGCGAAAAAGACGGCGAACGACACGATCAGCAAGGTGATGACCGCGATGAAGAGCCGGTTTAGGACAAGAATGGAGACCTCGGATCTCAAAGGCAATGCTCCTGCGGCGATCTACGAAACGAACGGCGTTCGTGAGCGGAGGTCCCCGGGCGGCTTTGCGCCGTCCGGGGAGGTTCAACGGCCGCTAGGCATCGAGCCATAGATACTCCGCCATTGCGTAACCCATCATGCCACCGAGCGGGTTGGCTTCCAATCCGTTCACCTTGCTCGAAAGTGCGTCCACATTCGAAATATAGGCCGGGATGATGGTCCCTGCTTCTTCAGCGACCATCACCTGCATTTCGGCGTAGATCTGCTTGCGCTTGGCCTGATCCAGCAAGCCGCGGGCTTCGATAAGCATCTTGTCGAATTTTTCCGACTTGTACTGGCTCTCGTTCCACGGTGCGTTCGAAGCATAGAGAAGCGAAAACAGGATGTCGGGCGTCGGGCGCGGATTGATATTGCCGAAATGGATCGGCGCCTTCAGCCAATAATTATCCCAATAGCCATCGGAGGGAACGCGCTGGACGTCGAGCTTCATGCCGATGTTGGCGCCGGCCGCCTGGATGATCATCGCCATGTCGATCGACGAGGTTGCCGCGTCCGAGGCTATCACTGGAATGGATTGCCCGAGCACGCCTGCCTTCTGGAAATGGAACTTGGCCTTGTCCGGATCGAAGGCCTTCGGCTTCAGATCGTTGTTATGATAGATGTTGGCGGGGGAAACGGGCTGATCATTGGCAACTTCGCCAAGGCCGCGCAAGGCCGACTTGACGATCTGCTCGCGATTGACCAGGGACTTCATGCCATCGATGAAGTCCTTCTTGTTGCCCGGCGTCATGTCGAGGCGCATGTTGAGATTGGTATAATTGCCGCTGGTCGTTTTCGACAGCGTAAAGCCCGACTGGCCGTCGATCAGCTTCATGGCGCGTGGATTGATCGAAGCGGCGTAGTGAATGTCGCCCGAAAGCAGTGCATTGACGCGGGCATTGTCGTCGCTGATCGCAAAGAATTCAAAGGAATCGAGATAGGGCTGGCCGGATTTCCAGTAGTTCTTGTTCTTCTCCACGACCGAGCGATTGCCCGGATCGAAGGTTTTGAGAACGAACGCCCCGGTGCCATTGCCTTTCGAGAAGTCGGTCGTGCCGTCGGCGACGATCATGAAGTGATGCAGGGCGAGAATGGTCGGCAGGTCGGCGTTCGGGTCGGCCAGGGTGATCTCGACCGTCGACTTGTCGACAGCCTTGAAGCCGCTCATCTGCGCGGCAATCTTGGCGACTTTCGAGCCGACGCCGGGGTCGAGATGGCGTTTGAGCGAGAAGACGACGTCGTCGGCCGTCAGCTCCTTGCCGTCATGGAACGTCACGCCCTTGCGCAGCTTGACCGTCCAGGTCTTGGCGTCCTTGCTTTCGATGCTTTCGGCAAGCTCCATCTGCGTCACGCCGGCTTTATCGATGAGGGTCAGGCGATTGTAGAGGGAACAGCAGCGCACATAATCCGTGGACAGCGAGGCCTTGGCAGGATCGAGCGTATCGGCGGTCGAGGACGACCAGCCGGCCGCTTTCAGATGGCCGCCGGATTTGGGCGTGGCCGCGACGGCATTCGACGCGCGGCCGAGCACCAGGCCACCCGCCGACATGGCGACGCCGCCCGCCAGAAGCATGGTGAGAAGTTCGCGGCGGGTGGCGCCCCGACGAATGGCATTCTCGACCATTGCGTCATCCGAGGCAGTCCAGTTCATGATCTTGTCGTTCATGTCATTCCCCTTTTTCTGGTTGGCAGTCTGCTTTTTATTGGATGCGACGATGGTGACGGCCGGTCAGGCTGCCTGCAGCGCCCTCACGGCTTCGGCGAGTTCGGCCATGGATTTGAAGTGGAAATCCGGCGTGGTGAATTCGGCCGGTTCGATGGTGCCGCCATATCCGCGCTGCGCGTGCCGGCGCTGGATCCAGCAATTCGTCATCCCCAATTGCCGGGATACGCCGATATCGTGGTACTGGCTCTGCGCTACGTGGAGAATGTCGTCCTTGCCGGCATTCTCGCCGGCCACGAAGTCGAAAACCTTGTGAAAGAAGGCCGGGTCGGGTTTTTCGGTGCCGGTGTCGTCGGCGGTAAAGGCAGCGTGAAAGGGATGTCCAAGTTCCGCCGAGAAATGTTCGAAGGCCCAACGGCGGGCGTTCGTCATGGCGATAAGCCGATATTTGTGGGCAAGCTGCGCCAAAGCTTCGGCACTGTCGGGAAAGGCTTTCCATAGTCTGGCGGAATCGCGCAGGCGCTCACCATAGGTCTCGTCGGCCGGCAAACCGAGTTTCGGGGCGATGGCGAGATAGACACGCACGAGATCATCGGGAAACAGATCCGCATCCTCGGCGTAGCGGGCGGCGCGATAGAGAGCGAGCGCCTCCTCACCGTCGATCGTCACCTTCGCCTCAGCTGCAATTTCGTTGAAGCAGGCTTTCAGGCCGCCTTCGAAGTCGATCAGCGTTCCGACAACGTCGAAGCTCATATATTTGAATTCTGCCAATGACTTAGTCATGTCTTACCCCAGTCTGCTTGCTGGCGGCACCGGGCGGCCGCCTTGCGGAAGGTTATGCTGTTCCCAGGCCCACTTGTTTTCTGACGTTCCCGAATTTGCCGGGATGGACCTTCATTAAGGACAAGTTTGGCACTTCGACCGCGCCGTTTGCGCCGAATCGGACTAGTGATGCGGCACAAAATTCTGAAAAACGCCTGCTCGCGGTATATCGGTCCCGGGTCTTGGCGGGTTCAGTCCCTGAGCGCCCGACGGACGTCGGGATCTTCGAGTGTCTGATCAAGCGTTCTTTCCGTTCGTTCGATGATCGCGTCGATATCGGCATCCGTGCAGCAAAGCGGCGGAGCATACCCCAGCACGCCGTTGTTGAAGGCGCGGACCACCAGGCCGTTTTCCCAGGCTCGGTCGAAAATCCGTCGTGACGGCTGGGTCTCAACGGGCAGCGGCGTCTTTGCGGCCTTGTCCACGACCAGCTCGATCGCAGCCAGCATGCCTCGGCCGCGGACGTCGCCCACCAGGGGATGATCTCTCAGGCTTTCAAGGCCGGCCATCAGCCTCGCGCCGGCTTTTCTGCCGTTTTCGAGCAGTCCGCCTTCGTAAAGTTTCAATACCTCCAGGCCGACGGCGGCACTGACCGGATGGGCGGAATAGGTGTAGCCATGCCCCACGGCGGAAGCTCCCGCTCCGTCGGCAATGACCTGATAGACGTGATCCGCCATGAAGACGGCGCCCATTGGAACGTAGCCGGAGGTGAGCCCTTTCGCCGTGGTGATGAAGTCGGGAACGATCTCGTCTTCGGAGCAGGCGAAAAGCGGGCCTGTCCGGCCGAAGCCTGTGATCACTTCGTCGGCGACGAAGAGAATGTCGAGCTCCTTGCAGAGGCCCCGCATGGCCTTCATCCATCCCTTCGGCGGGACGATCACCCCGCCCGAGCCCTGGATCGGTTCGGCGTAGAACGCGGCGACGCGGTTTGCTCCAATCGCGTCGACCTTCGTCCTGAGTGCGGCGAGAGACGCCTGGATGATGGCGTTCGCATCCTGCCCGACGGGATTGCGATAGGGATAGGGTGACGGAATCTTGTGCTGCCAGTCGAGGGGAACGCCGAAGCCGGCATGGAAGTTGGGGAGGGCGGTCAGCCCGGCACCGACCGTCGAAGAGCCGTGATAGCCCTGCTGGATCGAGATGAACTGATCGCGTTGCGGTTGGCCGCGCGCATACCAGTAGTACCGGATGAAGCGGACGGTACTGTCGATAGCATCCGAGCCGCCCAGTGTGAAATAGATGTGGTTGAGGTCGCCGGGCGCGCGTTCGGCGAGCTCGGCGGCAAGGCGGATGGCCGATTCGCAGCCAAGACCGAAATAGGCTGTCGCATAGGGAAGCTCGCGCATCTGGCGAGCCGCCGCCTCCACGATCGTTTCGTGACCGTAGCCGGCGTTGACGCACCAAAGACCCGCGAAACCATCCACCAGCTGGCGGCCTTGAGCATCGGTGATCGTCGCTCCCTTGGCGGATGAAAGCACCCGCACGCCTTGCTGCTCATGGCCGCGATAGGAGGCTACCGGATGGACCAGATGGGCGCGATCGAGCTCGATGAGGGAATTGCTGTACATGGTCTTCTCCGGATCAGCCGAGCGCCTGATTGGCGAGGGCGAAAGTGGTGACGGTCGAGGAATTGCTGCGCTTGATAACGGGGTTCGCCATGGTGATGCCGCCACCGACATGGACAAGCGAATGGCTGGCCAGCCATGGTCCAAGACCAGTTTCCGCGCCGGTGTCGACGCGCAGGAACGCGCCGGTTTTCCGGCTCATGAAGTGGGACAGGAGCGATTTCGCGTCTTCGACATTTGGTGCGACGACCGGCCCCACGACCTCGCCTCTGCCGAAGGGACGAAGGCAGGCGAAGGCGGCGACTTTGCCGTTGCGGCGGATGATCGCGAATTCACCCAGATCGGCAAACCGCGCAATGAGAGCGGAACGATCGGCGCCGAAAGCCTCGCGGTCGAGCGCTGTAATTGCCAGGATATCGGCCTTGGTCGCCGCTTCGGTGTTTCGCGGTTTCGCAATTGCCGTAACAGGACCTTGGTGTTGAACGACGGCACCAGTCTGGCGGAACCCCAGCTTTTCATAGAGGGGCAGACCATCGGCGGTCGCGATGAGGCGCAAGGGGCGGTCGTCCGCGAGAGCCAAGGCGGCCTCCATGAGGCGTCGCCCCAGCCCGCGTCCGCGCATGCTCGCAGCGACGATCACCATATTGATCGTAGCGCAGTCGGTTCCGTAGGGTGTCAGGAGCGTGGTCCCGACGACGTCATCGTCAGCCCCAATGGCAACGACACCTTTGCTGAGGTCCAGGGCGACTTTCCAGTCATCCGGGCGATGAGGCCAGCCGGCCTCCTGCGACAAGCGGACCGCGGCATCCAAATGTTCCGAACCGAAAGGCCTGATTTCTATCTGTCGCTCCTGCATGACGCTCCTCGTATTTCTTTTGTCCAAGTGTCGGAGCGTCGGTGCCGGAAGATTATCTGAAGGCGATGTCCTTGACGGTATCTTTCGCCGTAGCTGCTCACCCTTGCCGCATCTTATGCCGTTACCCTCGCTAATGGCGGTCCCGAGAGTGACCGCGAAAGGCGCCTTTGTCGGTCGTCCCTGCAAGCAAATGCCAAACAAGCGCCGCTATACGAAACTTTCTGCTCCGAACCTTGCAAAATCAGTGGGCTCCAATGCCGAAAGCAATCCTATTATCTTGGTATCCACCAATCGCCTCGAGGGGCAGCACGCAAGGACGAAGCGCATGACCACCTTCCGCCCGAAATATATCACCTTCGATTGCCACGGAACGCTGATCAATTTCCAGATGGCGGAAGCTGCCCGCGATCTCTATGGCGATCGTCTGAATGAACAGGCCATGCTGCAGTTCATCAACAACTTTGCCGCTTACCGGCTCGACGAGATCATGGGCGACTGGAAGCCTTATGCGGACGTGGTGCACAATTCGCTCGAGCGGACCTGCAAGCGCAGCGGCGTCGCCTTCAAGGAGGAAGACGCCAGGATGGTTTATGAGCGCGTACCCACCTGGGGTCCGCATGCCGAGGTTCCGGCTGGTCTCGCCAAGGTCGCGAAGGATATTCCGCTCGTCATCCTCTCGAACGCGATGAATAGCCAGATCATGTCAAATGTCGCAAAGCTCGGGGCGCCCTTCCACGCCGTCTATACGGCGGAGCAGGCCAATGCCTATAAACCGCGCTTCCAGGCCTTCGAATACATGTTCGACATGCTGGGCTGCGGCCCGGAAGATATTCTGCATTGCTCGTCCTCCTTCCGCTATGACCTCATGTCGGCTCACGATCTCGGCATCAAGAACAAGGTCTGGGTCAACCGTGGTCACGAGCCGGCCAATCCCTATTATGGCTATGTCGAAATCGCCGACATTTCCGGCCTGCCGGGCGTGGTGGGGCTCTGAGAAAGGGCGACCAGATGAAATATTCCTCTTATTGGCACGATACGGCGCCCCGCTTTACCGGGGCGGCTATCGGTCCCGTCGAGGGACACTATGATGTCGTCGTCGTGGGTGGCGGCTTCACCGGGCTCGGTGCTGCTCGCCAGCTCGCCATCGCGGGTGCGAAGGTTCTTGTTCTGGAGGCCGAGACCGTCGGCTTCGGCGCGTCCGGGCGCAATGGCGGCCATCTGAACAATGGTCTGGCGCATAGTTACATTGCGGCAAAGGCGCAATTGGGCAAGGAGCGGGCGATCGCGCTCTATCGCGCATTCGATGCGTCGATCGACACGCTCGAAGCGATTATCGCGGAAGAAGGGATCGACTGCAATTTCCGTCGTGCGGGCAAGCTGAAGCTTGCCTCCAAGCCGCAGCATTTCGAAGGCCTGGCCAGGAATTTCGAAGCAGTGCATGCCGAGGTCGATCCCGACACCGCGCTGCTTTCAGCGACCGATCTCAAGGACGAGATCGGTTCGCCGTTCCATGGCGCGATGCTTTCGAAGAAAAGCGCCATGATGCATATGGGGCGCTATGTCGCCGGACTGGCCGAGGCCGCCAGGCGCCGCGGTGCGGTCATCATGGAAGGCGCTGTCCTGACGGAACGCAGCCAATCAGGCGGCAGGCACGTCCTCAAGACCACCAAGGGCACCGTCACGGCGGACCAGGTCTTGATCGCGACCGGGGCCTATACGATGGCCAATTTCAGTTACTTCCGCCGTCGTATCATGGCGGTCGGCAGTTTCATCGTCGCGACCCGGCCCTTGACGGACGCGGAAGTGGCCTCGGCAATGCCCGGCAACCGCACCTGCGTGAACACGATGAACATCGGCAACTACTGGCGCCTGTCACCCGACAACCGGCTGATTTTCGGTGGGCGCGCCCGGTTCTCCGCAACGTCGGACCAGCGTTCCGATGCCAGGAGCGGTGCGATATTGCGCGAGAGCCTCGCCTGCATATTTCCTCAGCTCACCGGGGTTGAGATCGACTATTGCTGGGGCGGTCTCGTCGACATCACCAAGGACCGCTATCCGCGCGCCGGCTATCATGACGGCATCTGGTACGCCATGGGCTATTCAGGTCATGGCGCGCAGCTTTCCACGCATCTCGGCATGACGATTGCCGATGCGATGCTGGGAAGGCCGGACCGCAATCCGCTCAAGGGGCTCGATTGGCCGGCTGTTCCCGGCCATTTCGGTAAGCCGTGGTTCCTGCCCCTGGTCGGCTTGTATTACAAAACGCTCGACAAATTTCAGTGATATCAGCCGGTGGCGGGTTTTGACGAAATCATCAGCGCAAAAGAGAGGGGCCGCACTTGCGCCCCCTTTTCAATCCCACATGCCGGAGCTCAGCTGAGGCCACCAATGTGGAAGGCCTTTGTTTCCAGATATTCCTCGATGCCGAGCTGCGAGCCTTCGCGTCCGAGGCCCGATTGCTTGACGCCGCCAAACGGCGCGACCTCCGTGGAGATCAAGCCGGTATTGAGCCCGACCATGCCGAATTCAAGGGCTTCGCCCACCCGCCATGCGCGCTTCAGGCTTTCGGTATAGAAATAGGCCGCAAGTCCGTAGGGCGTACCATTGGCAATAGTGATTGCCTCGTCTTCCGTCTCGAAGCGGAAGAGCGGCGCGACCGGTCCGAAGGTCTCCTCGGCGGCGAGCTGCATGGCGGCGGTGGCCCCCGTCAGGACGATCGGCGCGGTATATTGCGGGCCGGCCGGTAGGTCCCGCTTGGCTGTGATGATCGTCGCGCCCTTCGAAAGCGCGTCTTCGACATGGCGGTTGATCTTGGCGATCGCCGCTTCGTTGATCATCGGACCGATCGCAACGCCGGCTTCGGTGCCCGGACCGACCTTCATGGCATCGACGCGGTCGGCGAGCCTCTTGGCAAAAGCCTCGTAGACGCCAGCCTGGACCAGGATACGGTTGGCGCAGACGCAGGTCTGGCCGCCGTTGCGGAATTTGGAGACGATCGCTCCCTCCACGGCAAGGTCGAGATCCGCGTCATCGAAGACGATGAACGGAGCATTGCCGCCGAGCTCGAGGGAAAGGCGCTTGATGCTGGCCGCCGCACCGCGCATCAGCAGCGAGCCGACGGGCGTAGAGCCGGTGAAGGAAATCTTGCGCACGGTCGCGTTGGCGAGGATCTCGGCGCCGATCTCGGACGGCATGCCGGTGACGATATTGATGACGCCGGCCGGGATGCCAGCCATCTCTGCAAGCACGCCGAGCGCCAGAGCCGAGTAGGGGGTGAATTCGGAAGGCTTCACCACGACCGTGCAGCCGGCCGCGAGCGCCGGCGCGAGCTTGCGCGTGATCATCGCATTCGGGAAATTCCAGGGCGTGATGATGCCGCAAACGCCGACCGGTTCCTTCAGCACGAGAATGCGCCGGTCGGGCGTCGGCGAGGGAATGGTCTGGCCGCCGACGCGGCGCGCTTCTTCCGCGAACCATTTGACGAAGGAGGCGCCATAGCGGATTTCACCACGGGCTTCGTCAAGCGGCTTGCCCTGTTCGATCGTCAGGATCAGCGCGAGATCGTCGATATGCTCGAGCATCAGATCATGCCAGGCTTCGAGCCGCGCCGCGCGCTCGGCATGCGTGCGCTTCCTCCAGGGGCCATAGGCCGCCTCGGCGGCCTCGATTGCGGCCCGGGTCTCGTCGCCGCCCATATCCGGCACCGTTCCGATGATGGCCTGCGTTGCCGGATCGATGACGGCGACGGTCTTGCCCGAGCGAGCGGGAAGCCAGTCGCCCCCGATCAGCGCCTGCTGGCGGAACAGGGATGGCACTTTCAGATTTTGCATGTTCGGATCCTCGATGAGACTTCAGATTGCGGCAAGCAGTGCGGTTGTGATCGCATCGGTCCGGTCTTTGCCCGGAACCGTGCCGATGCCGCTTGCGGTCGTCGCTTCGATCGCCGCCATGATGGCATTTGCCGCATCCTGCTCGCCCAGATGTTCAAGCATCATAGCGCCGGACCATACCGTTGCGATCGGGTTGGCGATGCCGAGATGCGCAATATCGGGCGCGGACCCGTGCACGGGTTCGAACATCGACGGAGCACTCCGCTCGGGGTTGATATTGGCTGATGCCGCGAAACCGAGGCCGCCCTGGATTGCTGCGCCGAGATCCGTGAGGATGTCGCCGAAGAGGTTGGATGCGACAACCACGTCGAGGGTTTCCGGTGCCATGACCATGCGGGCAGCCATGGCATCGATGTGATAGCTCGTGACCTCGACATCCGGATAGTCCGGCGCGAGCTGCCGGGTGATTTCGTCCCAGAAGACCATCGAATGCTTCTGGGCGTTGGATTTCGTCACCGAGGCGAGCTTGCCGCGGCGAGTTCTTGCCTGCTCGAAGGCGAAACGCAGGATGCGCTCGACGCCTTTGCGGGTGAAGATCGACGTCTCGACCGCGACTTCGTCGAGCGTGCCTTGATGAATGCGGCCGCCGGCGCCGGAATATTCGCCCTCGGTGTTTTCGCGGATGCAGAGAATATCGAAGGCCGACGCCTTGAGCGGCCCCTGGACGCCCGGCAGCAGGCGGTGAGGGCGAATATTCGCATATTGCACGAAGTTCTTGCGGATCGGCAGCAGCAGCCCGTGCAGGGATACCGCATCCGGCACTTCGGCCGGCCAGCCGACGGCTCCAAGCAGAATGGCATCGAAGCCGCGCAGCGTTGCGATACCATCGGCGGGCATCATGGCGCCGGTTTCCTTGTAGAAGGCGCAGGACCAGGGAAATTCCGTGCCGTCGAGCGTAAAGCCGCGGGTGCTCGCCGCCTTTTGCAGAACCGACCAGGCCGCGGCGGTCATGTCGCGGCCGATGCCGTCACCCGGTATCAATGCGATCTTGTAGGCTTTCATGTTCGCTGTCCTCAAAGACTGATCAAAACGCTCTTGCTTTTGCGATTGGCCTGAAATGCCTCACGGCCGAGATCCTTGCCGATACCGGATTGCTTGTAGCCGCCGGTCGGCAGGATGTGGTCACGCGAACGGTTATAGCGATTGACCCAGACGGTGCCGGCTTGCAGACGACGGGTCAGCCGGATGGCGCGCGAGAGGTCGCGGGTGAAGAGGCCCGCCGCGAGCCCGTAGCATGGATGGTCGGCGAGTTGCAGGGCTTCCTCTTCGTCCTCGAATGTCTGGAGCGTCAGCACGGGACCGAAGATCTCCTCGATGATGGCAGGAGAATTTTGATCGATGCCGGCCATCAGTGTCGGGGCGTAGAAATAGCCCGGTGCGTCCATGCGCGTGCCGCCGGCAAGGCATTCTCCGCCGGCTTCGATAGTGGCGGAGACGATCGCATCGATGCGCTGTCTCTGTTTTTCCGAAATGATGGGGGAGTACCGGCTTGCGGCATCCCAGGTGGGACCTGGGACAACGCCCTTCATCCGGTTCCGGATGGCCTCGGTCAGTTCGGCCGCGATCTTCTTCTCCAGGATGAGCCGCGATCCGGCGACGCAGGCCTGGCCGGCATTGCCGATGATACTGGCGGTAATGGCCGCCGCGGCCTTGTCGAGGTCCGCATCGGCAAAGACGATCTGGGGGCTCTTCCCGCCAAGCTCAAGCGTCATCGGCTTTACACCCGTGCGGGCGATGTTCTCCATGATCGCCGATCCAGCCCGGGTCGAGCCGGTAAAGCTGATCTTGGCGATGTCGGGATGGCCGGTGATCGCCTGGCCGGTCGTCATGCCGTCACCCAGCACGACATTGATCAGGCCGGCGGGAAGGCCGGCACGCACGGCGAGTTCTGCCAGATAGATGGATGAAAACGGCGTCATTTCTGACGGCTTCAGGACAACAGCGTTTCCCGCGGCCAGCGCCGGGCCAAGTTTCCAGGCGGCCATGTTGATCGGAAAATTCCAAGGCGTGATGGCGCCGACCACGCCATAGGGCTCCGTCATGATCATGCCGATATTGCCGTCGTCGGTCGGCACGAGGTCGCTGCCTTCCTTGTCGGCGAATTCGGCAAAGAAGCGGATCTGCTCTGCCGAAATCGCGATATCGCCATCGACAAGCTGGCCAACGGGCCGCGTCGAAGCGACAGCCTCGAGCCTGGCCAGCGTTTCGGCTTCCTGTTCGATGAGATCGGCCCAGCGGTGCAGCACATTCAGGCGCTCGCGCGGCCGGACGCCGCCCCAATTGCTGTCCTTCAGCGCGGCCTTGGCCGTCTGGACAGCCTGGTCGACGACGGAGGCATCGGCGACCGGGCATTCGGCATAGGCCCTGCCATCGGAGGGGCGATGCATCGGAATGACACCGCTTGCGGCACTGAGATGCTCGCCGATGAAATGTCCGACGGGGAGCGAAAGGCTGTCGGGATCGAAGCTCAGGTCCATAATGATACCTCCGGGTCAATTTATCGAGATGCTATAGGATCGGCGAAGCAGCTTGATCCGATCGCGTCGGCCGCCGCGGCGGAAAAACCCGTTTTGGGGCTGGGCGGCAGTGTATTCTTTGGCTAGATCGGATGCGGCGCGTGCCTGGAAGCCGCGCCGCAGAGCGAAACTCAAGGGGTGACGGTCACGTAGATCTTCCGGACGGTTTCGATCGTCTTCCAGATCCCGACGAAGCCCGGCTTCATGACGAAGCTGTCACCCGCCTTGTAGACGACCGGCTCGCCGCCTTCCGGCGTCAGTTCGACGACGCCGGAAAGAATATGGCAGAATTCGAAGGTTTCGCCCTTGATCGAACGGCTCACGCCGGGCGTGGCCTCCCATACGCCGGTGTGCACCGTCTCGTTGCGGGCAACGTCCTGTGCCCAGGTCTTGAGCTTCGGATCGCCCGAGATCAGCCGCTCGGGAGCGACAACGTTTTCACGCGGTGCGAAAGAGGGATTAGGGTCAATCGTCTTGAGGAGGGACATGCGAATCCTTTTGGGCTTGAGGTCAATAGCCGCGGCGGCGGTCGACGAGGCCGAGCGGGTCCACGCCCGCCCTTATCCTCTTGATATTGTCGATGACGGCGCGCGCAGCGCTATGGGGCTGGGTGACGCTGGCGATATGCGGTGTCAGCAGGATGCGTTCGTGGTTCCAGAATGGATGAGCGGCGGGCAGCGGTTCGGGATCGGCAACATCGATCACGGAGCCGGCAAGCCGGCCACTGTCGAGCGCTGCCAGGAGATCTTCGGAAACGAGCTGCGGTCCACGGCCGACATGCACGAGACCCGCACCCTGTGGCAGTTTCTCAAAGAGGTCGGCGTTGAGAAAACCGCGCGTCTCGTCGGTCAGCGGCAGCAGGCAGATCAGGATGTCGGTCGCGGAAAGCATGGCATGAAGTCCTGCTTCGCCGGCAAAACAGGCAACGCCTTCCAGCTCGTGTTGACTGCGGCTCCAGCCGGAAAGCAAAAAGCCGAACGGCTTCAGCCTTTCGAGGACGGCCTGTCCAAGGTTCCCGAGCCCCAGCACGCCGATGCGGCGCTCCGTTGCCTGAACTTGTGGCAAGGCGTTCCAGACCTGACGCCGTTGCTGGCTGAGATAGGCCGGCAGATTGCGGTGGAGAGAGAGGGCGCCAAGCGTCACATATTCCTGCATCATGCGGGTGATGCCGTCTTCGACCATCCGGACGACTTTTACGTGAGCCGGAACATGCGCCGTGTCGAATTGGTCGATGCCGGCGCCAATGGAAAACAGTACTTCGAGATTACGGTAGCGCGGCAAATCGTCCGGAATCGTCCAGGTGATCAGATAGCGCACGGCATCCGGGTCGACCGACAGCGGATCCATGGAAAAGGAGATATCCGGCAGCTCGCGGGCGAAGGCTTGCTGAAAGATATGGCCGCGGCGGGCATCCGAATTGAAAAGGAACGTCATGGGCTGTTCATCCTTCGGTCTTGTGCCATCACACCAGGCAGCGACGGCCGAGAGCCTCGATCATGGCCTGGCAGGCGGCGAGTTCGTCCGCGAGGATGAATTCGTTCGGCTTGTGCGCACGCCCGATATCGCCCGGGCCGCAAATGATCGCCTCAAGGCCGGCGCGCTGGTAGAGCCCGGCTTCGGTCCCGTAGCTGACGGCTGCCAGCGGCTCTATGCCCGTCAGCTCGGTCAGCAGACCGGCAAGCGGGGCTGCCCGTGGAAGAGAGAGGGCGGGATAGGAGCTCAGCTCCTCCCATTGGACCTGGAAGCCTCGATGCTCAAGCGCGGCAGCAGCCTCGCGCACCGGTAAGAGCAGCGCTGCCGGATCCGCGCCGGAAATCGCCCGCGCTTCGACCTCGATCGCACAGAGATCGGGAATGATATTGAGGGCCTGCCCGCCATGAATGATGCCGACCGAAACCGATGAATAGGGCGGCTCGAACGCCGCTTCGAATGGCCCCTGGGCAAGAGAATGCGCGGTCGAAACGGCTGCCTGCAGAACCTCGGTGGCGGCATGGATGGCATTGAGGCCCAGATCCGGCCGCGACGAATGACCAGAGCGTCCCTTCAGGGTGATGCGGGCGGCTGATTTCCCCTTGTGGGCGAGGATGGCGCGCATGTTGCTGGGTTCCCCGACGATGACGCCGAGCGGGGTTTCGCAAAGCTCCGGCAGGCACGCAATGAGATGCGGCACGCCGCGGCAACCCGCTTCCTCGTCATAGGAAAAGGCTAGATGGATCGGCCGCACGAGAGCGCTCGCCGCAAGCATCGGCAGAGCAGCCAGAGACGCGGCCAGAAAACCCTTCATGTCGCTGGTGCCGCGGCCATATAGTCTCTCGCCATCGACCCGCAGCACGAAGGGGTCGCTCGTCCATCCGGCCTCGTTGGCCGGCACGACATCCATGTGGCCGGAGAGGACATAACCCGGCTTGTCGCGGGGACCGATCGTCGCGAAAAGGTTCGACCGGTCGCCCTCTGGGCCTGCAAGGATATCAACCGTGGCGCCGAAGGACTTGAGGTAGGCACAGATCCACTCCACGATTTCAGCGTTCGTCGTTCCGACGACGGAATCGAAACCGACCAGTTTTGCCAGGATGTCCGGTGCCTGCATTGCTGTTGCCAATCTCCGATTGCCGTCCTCGGCTGTGCAAGCGAGGTTTCGATCAAAGGAAGGTTAAGCCTCCGTCAGAAGAATACCTGCCGAAAGCGCGGCTCATACGGTCAATTCTTGCGCCGGTGTTTGCATACGCAGTGAAATGTTTTGCGCGGTCTCGGCTAAGGTCGCCAAGCATGATGTCGGCTTGCGCCAATAAGCAGCCGGAAGATCGGATGGCGGCTGGACCACGAATGAAGACAAAGGTACCCGAGAAACTGCATGTCGATGCATTCGAAATGCGTTTTGCCGACATTGCAGATGTTGCTCTGTCACAGCTTCAGGCTCTCTCGATGTCGGTCGGGTGGCCGCATCGATCGCAGGACTGGCAGCACCTGCGGGATGTCGGCCGCGGCTTCGTGGCGCTCGATGAAATCGGCAGGGTTTCCGGCTCGACCATGTGGTTTCCGCACGGCGAGAATTTCGCCACATTCGGCATGCTGATCACCGCGCCGCGCCTGCAGACGAATGGTACGGCCGAGTGGCTCGTCAAGCGGATGCTGGCCGAATGCCATCAGCAACGAATAAGGCTGAATGCAACAAGAGCGGCGCGCCGGATGTGCGCGACACTTGGATTCAAGCCGCAACAGACGGTCTTTCAGTGTCAGGGCGAGATCGTATCCGCGCCCGAGGTCGGCAATATCAAACCGGGGGTTCAGCTGAGGCGGCTCGAGCGCAGCGATCTGGATGTCGTCGCGACCCTGGATGAGCCTGCTTTCGGCACGCTGCGCCACCCGCATCTACTGCGATTGTTCGAGAGCTCTATCTGCTACGGTCTTTATGAGGGCGAAAAGCTGACGGCTTATTCCATGCGGCGCCGGTTCGGCCGCGGTCATGTCGTCGGTCCTGTCGTTGCCCGTTGCGAGGAAGATGCAATTTCCGTCGTTCATCCACATGTCGTCGCGCATCTTGGCAGTTTTCTCCGGCTCGACACCCATTTCGGTACCGGCCCATTCGCCGGTTTTGTCCAGCAAAGCGGCATGTCCGTCTTCGACACCGTGACAACAATGGTTTCTTCCGAGGCCGCCGCCTATGGATGCCCGAACACAGGATCTCCGATCGTTTTTGCACTTGCTTCGCAATCTTTCGGATAATTGTGACGGCGTTCCTCTCGATAAATCGACGCTGGGTGAGTTTAAGCCGAACATATAGCTTGTTTTCATGTTGAACGCTTTATATGTTATGTTCAACATAGGAGGCTATCATGAGTGCCCAAACCAATCCTGCCGCGGGAAGCGAAACAGAGGTCGCCTTGACCCGCAACAAGCTCGTGCTTGAGCAAGCGAGGGCAATAGGCCTTCTCGGCGCAAAAGATACCCGTTTGTCCGGGCGCGTTCCATCCGAGCTGGTCGAAGCGGCGAAGAAGCGAGCCCACGTGACTTCGGACACCGAGTTGTTGGAGTTAGCGCTGTCGCGGTTGGCGTTGGAGGATGATTTTGGTGCCCAGCTTGTTAGGCGCAAAGGCAGCATTCCATCGGATATCGACCTTGAGATTTGATCTTAGAGAAACCCTTCGATCACTTAAACCGCAAAAATACAAAGGGACACTTGAACGGCGGTTCGACGGCGAACTGATTTGGGTCGATGACGAGCCAATTATAGGTGGGCCATTGTTTCTGGATACCACCGTCTATCTCGATGTGCTGAAGGGGCGGTCGCCGGTTACCGTGGATACACTCCTGACATATCGGCTATGTCATCACTCTGCTGTTTGCCTTTCTGAGTTGACCCACGTCTTTGGCCGCCTGGATCCGAAGCATCCGTCAACGAGGACGGTGTTGGAAACGGTCCAGGCAACCATTGACGATATACCGGAGCATCGGCTTCATGCGCCGAACGCAGCTATATGGGGGCAGGCAGGGGTCCTGGCTGGTTTGCTTTTTCGGATGAGTAATTTGCCAAAAGGTGAGGGCCTCGAGCGTAAGTTCATCAACGACGCTTTGGTTTTCCTGCAAGCCCGGCAATTAGGGGCAAGTGTGCTAACCGGAAACATTCGTGATTTCGATTTCCTTTCGCAGCTTGTTCCAACCGGACGTATCATCCTCTACCGCTCTTAGGAACAAAAGCAGGTAGGAAGTGCCGCAAATCATCGTCACAGCGCTCTCGTCGCTGAGGCCGATGTCATCGCGAGGGTACGATACTCTCACAAGAATGGCTTGTGCCAACGCTTACGGGCATCATCCCATTGGTTTCAGCGGGTGGAGAGGGCCGGCGGTGGCGGTGGGGTGGTCGAGCCCGAGGCGAGTGAGCGCTGGACCATGACCGTGTCAGCCCAACGGCCGTAGCGATAGGCAACCGCCGGCAATAGGCCGACACGGGCGAAGCCGAAGCGTTCGTGCAGTGCGAGCGAAGCGACGTTGTCTGCGTCGATATAGCCGATCATCTGCCGGAAGCCGGCCGCGGCACAGGCGTCGATCAGCCCGCGCATGAGCAGGCTCCCGACGCCCTGGCCGATATGGTCGTGATGCACATAGATCGAGTGCTTGACGGTGTAGCGATAGGCCGGGCGCTTGCGGAACAGCACCACATAGGCATAGCCCACGACCTTCTCGCCGTCGATCGCAACGACATGCGGGAAGCGGCGATCCTTCAAATTCTTGCGCCGTTCGCGCAGATCGTCCGGTTGCGGCGTGTCGCTATCGTCCACCCCAGCCTCGACGCCACGGTGAATATGGCGGCGATAGATTGCCAACATGGCATCGACGTCGCTCTCCCGAGACGGGCGAACGACGATTGCTTTATCCTGTTTCATGACCAATCCGAATTTTCCAGCCTATTCCGCGACGACGTAGGTATAGAGCCGGATTTTGCCGGATGCGTCGATCTCGCGGTAGAGACCCTGGATCTCCACCTCGAAGCCAGGGAAGGTGTTGAAGCAGGTCTCGAACATCTTGAGATAGTCGATCATCGGCTTTGCCTGCTCCGTCAGGCGCTCGCCGGGCACGATGGTCGCGATCCCGGGAGGATAGACGACGAACGGCGTCGTTGCGATACGGCCGGCAATGGCGTCGATCGGCAGATAGTCCACATCGTTGCGCACCAGGCAGCGCGCGGCATCATGCGGCGACATGGCAATCGGCGGCAGGTGGTCGGCGGAAAACTGCTTCGTCTGCAGCGCGCTGACATCGGCCTGGCGGAAGAAATTGTGCATTTCCGCGCAGAGATCGCGCAGCCGCACGCCGGCATAGCGGCTCGGGCGGCGTCGATAGAATTCCGGAATTGCCTCCTCCAGCAAAGCATTTTCGTCATGGAGTTTCTTGAAGGCGACAAGACCGCTGATCAAGGTGCCGGCCTTGCTGGCCTCCACACCGGGGGTGAGGAGGAACAGCAGCGAATTGAGGTCGTTCTTTTCCGCCACGATGCGGTTTTCGCGCAGATATTGCGCAACCACGGGCGCCGGTATGCCGTGCTCGGTGTATTGTCCGCTCGCCCGGTCGAAGCCGGGGGTCAGAAGGGTCAGCTTGTTCGGATCGGTCATGGCAAAGCCCGGCTCCATTGCGGAAAAGCCGTGCCATGTCGCGTCGGGCGTCAGGTGCCAGAAGGCGGGATTGGTGGCGAGCTGGTCGGTGGCGACACTCTCCCAAGGCACATTGTGGACGGCGCCGGGGCTGGACACATCCGGGATCGCCACCCGGTCCGGCACGAAGGGCTCGAAGAACCAGCGGCGCTCGGGACGATGCTCCTTCTCCTCGAATTCGCGGCGCACGGCGCGGATTTTCTTGCGCAGTTCGATGCCGAGACGGATCGTATCATCCCAAAGCACTTCACCAGAGCGGCCCTTCATCATCTGCGCGCCGACGTCGAGCGAGGCAAACAGCGGATAGAAGGGTGAGGTCGAGGCGTGCTGCATGAAGCTTTCGTTGAAGCGACGGTGCTCCACGCGGCGCTTCTGGCCGGTGATATGCCGGTCCTTCATGTGGATCTGCGAGGCCTGCGAGAAGCTGGCAAGCTGCTTATGGGTCGATTGCGTGGCGATGATACCAGGCGCGTCCGGGCCAAGGTCGGAAAGGCCCATGGCAAAACGCCCGGCATAGAGCGGATGAAACTTCATGAAGCCCGCCCAGGCCTCGTCGAAGAGGATGTAATCGCACAAATGGCCAATGCGCTTGAGGATCATCTCGGCATTGTGGATCGTGCCGTCATAGGTGCACTGCTCCACGACCGCGACGCGGAACGGCCGCGGCTTCTTATAGGCCTCGGGGTCTTTCACCAATGGATGGGTGCGGATGCGCTCGCGCAGGGCCTCCTCGTCCATTTCTGCAAAATCCATGGGGCCGATCAGCCCATAGAGGTTGCGTCTGGTCGGCAGATAGACCGGAATGCCGCCCGAGATCATCAGAGCGCCATGATGGGCAGCCTTATGGTTGTTGCGGTCGAACAGCACGAGATCGCCGTCGGTGACGAGGGCCGACAGAGCGACCTTGTTGGAGGTGGAGGTGCCGTTCAGCACGAAATAGGTCTTCTCGGCGCCGAAGATCTTGGCTGCTTCCTTTTGAGCGGCAAGCGCAGGCCCCTCATGGGTCAGAAGGTCGCCGAGGTCGAGCACGGAATTGTCGAGGTCGTCGCGAAACACCGCTTCGCCGAGATGCTCCATGAAGACACGGCCGATGGGGCTGCGGCTGTAGAAGATGCCGCCATTGTGTCCGGGACAGGTCCAGAGGTGGTTGCCTTCCTCGGCATAATCGACCAGCGCACCAAAAAACGGCGTCTTCAACGTCTCGGCATATTGCTTGAGCCGGCTGATGAGGCTCTTGGCGATGAAGGCAGGTGTTTCTTCGGACAGGAAGACATAGCCGTCGATAAAATCGAGGACCTCTACCGGCACATCCTCGAAGCGCTTGCGGCGGATGAGCAGGATGATCGGAAATTCGAGGCCGCGCCGGCGCATCAGGTTGATGAGGGAAGCCGTCTTGCCCTCGAGCCCCTTCTTGCCCCAGTCGACCAGCATGCAGCCGATGGCGGCGTCCGTCTGCACGGCGATCTCCGCATCTTCGAGATTGCGCGCGCGCACCACTTCAAAGCCGGAGCGTTCGATCTCCTCGACGATCTGGTTGTAGCGGGCACCCTCCAGATCCTCGTTGTCAAAGGTTGGCGTTGCGAACAGGAAGTTGAAACGTCTGAAATAATCCATCTGGGTACCCGCTTTTGATCTGGCACGAGGTGTCGACGTATTTCATGACATGGATGTGACAAGATATCGAATGTCCGAAACACTCGGACAGAATGGCATTTCTGCCAGTCGTGTCGTCTGATTGTACCCGTCTCGGCGCAAATGGATATTCCGCAGCCACAGCCGCGATGATTTTGGTCTCAACGACGATCTCGATCTACCGAAGTCAGGTTCGAACACCCTTGAGGGGGACCGATCAGGCGAGGTAGGTCGACGTGGCCGGTTCGCTCATTCCGGTTGTTCCGTCCGCTGTCTCGAAGTCGAAAAATTTCTGGGTGACGAGGGCGGCCGCGCCGCGTGCCCAGGAATTGTCTTCCCAATCGGGCAGGAGAGACGGCGAGGCGAAAAAGGTGCGAGCCGCCATGCTGGCTTCCAGCGGGCCGAAAAGAGCATCGCCGAACGAAACGGCCTCGCCTCCGATGACGATGACCTCAGGGTCGGTGATGTTGACGAGGTTGGCGAGAGCCTTGCCGATCCCGGCGCCGGCGTCACGCAGGATATCAAGGACCTTGGCATCTCCTGCTTTTGCTGATTCCAGCATGTCGGAGAGGTTGTGGCTACTATCTCGACCGGTCGCCTCGCGCCATGTGCGGAGCATGGCCGGTTCGGAATAATAGGCCATCAGGCAGCCACGCTTGCCGCATTCGCAAAGCCGGCCATTCTCCTCATGCAAGGTATGACCGAATTTGCCGGCCGCGCCATGGGCGCCGCGGTAGAGTTTTCCATCGACGATGACCGCGCAGCTGATGCCGACGCCGATCGCAAGCACGGCCATATTGCGATGATGCCTTCCCGGGCCAAAGAGCTGTTGGGCGATGGCATAGGCATTGGTATCATCCTCGAGCCAGACCGGTACCTTGACCTTTTGCGCGACCATCGATGCAAAAGGCACATTGTTCCACTTGAAGCGAAAACTGCGCACGCAGACGGCCTGGCCGTTGTCGATGACGCCAGGCATGGAAACACCAATGCCTGCCAGTCGTGCGTGAGGACGCCCCGCGGCCTTGACGAGCTGGGGCACGGCTTCAGCCAGCGTCGTTGCAACGTTTTCCGGCTCGTTGTCGTCAAGGGACAGGCGGCAGGAGGCAAGCGGGTTGGTTGCAAGGTCGGTGACGACGCATTCGACGGAACCGACCATCAGCTTGAAGCCGATCGCCAACCCGTTGGTGTAGTTGATCTCGACGGGTATGGGGCGCCGGCCCGAAAGCCCGGCCACGGCCTTGCCTTCGGCGACATGCCCTTCCTCGATCAGGTCGGCAATGACGAAGGTGACGGCCGCTGGACTGAGGCCGGTGATCGTTGCGATTTCGGCGCGGCTTTTCGGCCCTTCTTGTCGCAGAAGGTTCAGGATGAGCCGCCGGTTGAGGGCTCGCGAAGTGCTCTGATCGCCTTTCAGCTTCACGATGTCTCTTTCTTAATTTTGTAAATTAATTATTGCGTCCGTTTCAGACTTATGCATAACTTCACTCGTCGATCAACATCCGGCAGGTGCGCAAGCACGAAGAAGTCAGCAATAGGACAAGGTTTCTCGAACCGAGGGTTCCGGGCGGTGCAAATGCATTGCGGCGGCAGGTTTGTTGCGACCGTTGCGTAGGGGGCAAGAGGGGCGTCCGCCGCGCATTCCGTCCGGTTCGCTGGCTAAGGACGAGATAGATACCACAACGGGAGGAGTCCAAATGACTTTCAATTTGCTTGGAAGGCCGGCAAGCCGGCGCAATTTTTTGAAGGGGGCAGGGGCGGTTTCCGCCGCAGCGCTCACCGGTTTTCCCATGCCCGCCATTGCGCAGGCGCAGGACATCAACATTATTTCCGACGAGAACAACGCCGATGCACTGGCGATCCTGCGCAAGATGGCCGACGATTTCGGCAAGCAGGCCGGCGTCAAGGTCGTGATCAACAATATGGATCATGAGGCGCACAAGACCGCGATCCGCAACTATCTGGTCGCCGGTGCGCCCGATATCTGCTTCTGGTTCTCGGGAAACCGCATGCGCGCCTTCGTCAAGCGCGGCCTGTTCGACGACATCTCCGATCTCTTCGAAAAAGAGAAATACAAGGATGTCCTTGGCGCGGCGGCCGGTTCGGTCACGGTCGACGGCAAGCAATACGGTCTGCCGACGGGCGGCACGCTCTGGGGCATGTTCTATCGCAAGGACGTCTTCGCCCAGCTCGGCACCGCCGTGCCGGCAAAGTGGGACGATTTCCTCGCCTACGGCGCCAAATGCAAGAGCGCCAACCTCACGCCGATCGCGATGGGCACCAAGGAATTGTGGCCGGCAGCCGGGTGGTTCGATCAGATGAACCTGCGCATAAACGGCCTCGACAAGCATATGGCGCTGATGAACGGCGAGATGAGCTATCTCGATCCGGCGCTGAAGCCGGTGTTCGACATGTGGGAAACCCTGATCAAGCAGGATTTCTTCACGCCGAACAACACATCCTTCGGTTGGCAGGAGGCGGGTGCGCTTCTGTCGCAAAAGAAGGCTGGCATGATGAATCTCGGCGCCTTCGTCCGCTCCACTTTCCCGAAGGAGGAGCTCGATCAACTCGCATTTGCTCCTTTCCCGATGATCGATGCGAAGATCGGCCGTTTCGAGGAGTTTTCGCTGAACTCGGTGCATATCCCGGCCAATGCCAAGAACAAGCAGGGTGCGCGCGAATTCCTCGCCTATTTCTATCGGCCGGAAAACCTCGGCCCGTATCTGGAACCTGGCGGCAACGTGCCGCCCCGCAACGATCTGCCGCCCGGCAAGGATCCGCTCGTCAACGCTGCCGTCGAAGCGCTGAAGACAGTGCAGGGCACCTCGCAATATTACGACCGCGACAGCGATCCCGACATGGCCCAGGCCGGCCTCGTCGGCTTCCAGGAGTTCATGGCGAAGCCCGAGCGGCGCGATGCGATCCTGAAGCGGCTCGAAGGTACGCGCAAGCGTATCTACAAGATCTGACCTTCCTCCCAGCGACCGGCAGGCGGAGCCACTGCTCCGCCTGCCCATACCGAACGAGGATAAGATGATGAGAATTTGGCGCCGCCATCGCTGGTGGCTCACCCCGACTTTGTTGATATTGCCTGCGGCCATTCTCTTTTCGGTCGTGATCCTGTGGTCGGCGATAGAAAGCCTCTGGATCAGCCTGCACGAATGGGATGGCTTTAGCCCGATGACCTGGATCGGCTTCGGCAATTATGTCGAGCTGTTCAACGACCCGCAATTCTATGTCTCGTTGAAGAACAACATCATCTGGCTCGTCATGTTCATGGCAGCGCCGCCGCTCGGATTGGCGATTGCCCTGCTGGTCAACCAGAAGATTCGCGGCATGCGGCTCATGAAGTCGCTCTTCTTCATTCCGCTGGTGCTGGCCTCGGTCGCCGTCGGTGTCGTCTTCACCTGGGTCTATACGCCGCAACTCGGTTTGCTGGCTCTGGTCTTCGGCTTTTTCGGCGCGACCGCCCCCGCGGTCCTGTCGGACGAGCATTTCGTCACCTTTGCGATCGTGATCGCAGCGCTCTGGCCGCAGATCGCCTTCTGCATGGTGCTCTACCTCGCTGGATTGAACAATCTCAGCGAGGAATTGATCGGCGCCGGCCGTGTCGACGGGGCGAGGGGCTTGAACATGCTGCGCCATATCGTCCTGCCGCAGCTGACGCAGGTGACCTTCATCGCGATCGCGGTCACCGTCGTCGGTGCGCTGCGCTCGTTCGACATGGTCTCAGTGATGACGCAAGGCGGTCCTTTCGGCTCATCCGAAGTGCTTGCCTACCAGATGTTTGAGCAATCGATCTTTTCCTATCGCTTCGGCTACGGTGCCGCGATCGCCTCGGTTCTGTTCGTGATCATGGCGGTATTCATCGTCTGGTACCTCACGCGCATCATTCGTATCGAAGAAAGAGGGGCCTGATGTATCCGCGCCCAATTGCCGAAGATGCCATCTGGCGGCGTCGCTTCTATTTCATTGCCGTACTCGCCATCCTGATCCTCTGGCTCTGCCCGCTGTTTGCCATCATCCTGACGTCGTTCCGCTCGACGCAGGATGTCATGGGCGGCAATCTCTGGGGCTGGCCGACACAGTTCGGGCTGGTGGAGAACTACACGTCCGTCTTCACCCAGACGCCGATGGCGCGCTATTTCCTCAACAGCCTGATGATCACCCTGCCGGCCGTCGTCGGTGTGCTGATCCTGAGCACGCTTGCCGGCTTCGTGCTGGCGCGTTATCGCTTTCGCGGCAACATGCTGGTGTTTGCCCTGTTCGTCGGCGGCAATTTCCTGCCCTATCAGATCATGATGATCCCGGTGCGCGACCTGATGGTGCGTATCGGCCTCTACGACACGCCCGTGGCGCTGATCATCTTTCACATTGCCTTCCAGACGGGCTTTGCGACGCTGTTCATGCGCAACTTCATCGCCGCCTTGCCGGATGAGCTGTTTCAGGCAGCGAGAGCGGAGGGCGCGACACCCTTCCAGACGCTGGTTCACGTCGTCGTGCCCCTGGTGCGCCCGGCGCTGGCAGCGCTTGCGATCCTGATCTTCACCTTCGTCTGGAACGATTACTTCTGGGCCGTGGTGCTGACCATCAGCGATACGGTGAAGCCGGTCACGGCTGGACTTGCTAATCTGCGCGGCGAGTGGGTGTCCGCCTGGAACCTGATCTCCGCCGGCACCATCGTCGTCGCCGTGCCGCCGGTCATCATGTTCTTCCTGATGCAGCGGCATTTCATTGCCGGGCTCACCATGGGCGCGGTGAAGGGATGAAGATTCCATTCGCCGTATCCGCCCTCCGTGCCAATCCTTTCCTTGCGAGCCTAGAAGCATGACCAGTCTCGAACTCCGTCACATCAACAAGAATTACGGCGCCTATCACGCGCTGCGCGGTATCGATCTCTCGGTCGAGCAGGGCGAATTCATCGTCATGGTCGGCCCCTCCGGCTGCGGCAAGTCCACGCTGCTGAAGTCGATCGCTGGGCTGGAGACGATCTCTTCCGGCCAGATCCTGATCAATGGCCGCGATGTCACCGTCGCCGAGCCGGGCGAGCGCGGTATCGCCATGGTGTTCCAGTCCTATGCGCTCTATCCGCATATGACGGTCGCCGAGAATATGGGCTTCGGCCTGCGCATGGCCAAGCGGCCGAAGGCGGAGATCGATGCGGCAGTGGCGCGCGCCGCCAAGATCCTCAGGATTACCGATCAGCTCGACAAGCGGCCGAAGCAGCTTTCCGGCGGCCAGCGCCAGCGCGTCGCGATCGGCCGCGCCATCACCCGCTCCCCGGATGTCTTCCTGTTCGACGAGCCGCTTTCCAATCTCGACGCGGCACTTCGCACGCAGATGCGCGTCGAGTTGAGCAGCCTGCATGCCGAGCTTGGCGCGACCATGGTCTATGTCACCCATGACCAGGTCGAGGCCATGACTATGGCGAGCCGGATCGTAGTTCTCAACCGCGGCATCATCGAGCAGGTGGGCTCGCCGTTGGAGCTTTACCGCAATCCGGAAAATTTATTCGTGGCGGGCTTCCTTGGCGCGCCGCGAATGAATTTCTTCACGGTGACCGTCGATCGGACCTTGGCACATAGCGTGACTGTCTCCGCGCCCGGTCTTGCGCCGGTTGCCGTCGAGCTCGCGCCCGGTTGCGAGGTTCGGCAAGGAGAAAAGCTCACCCTCGGCATCCGGCCAGAGAACATCTCCGTCGCTGAGGGGCGATCCGCGAGCGCGCCGATTTCGGGCCAAGTCCGCCTCGTCGAGCATCTCGGGCGCGAGACGATCCTCTACGTCGATGCCGGCGCGCTGCAATGCATCGGCTCCGAAAGCGGCACCGGCAACATCACCGTACAGATCGGCCATGTCGCCGGCATTGCCAACGATGCGCCGATCGGCCTCAGCATCGATCCTAAGGAAATCTACCTTTTCTCCGGCCAGGACGAGCGGACCATTACCGTCCGCAAGCCAATTCTAGATAAATAACAGTTCAGGAGCCTGATATCGTGTCAGTGAGCAGCAGTAAGAACGACCTTTCCGTATGGCGGACCATCAAGACCGACAGGTTTCTTGTGGGAGCACCGCACTATCCGGAACATGTCGACGAGAGCTATTGGGCGCGTGACGCCAAGCGCATGGCCGAGGCCGGCTTCAATGTCGTACGCCTCGGCGAATTTGCGTGGCATCTTTTCGAGTCGAAGCTCGGCACGTTCGAGTTCGATCTCTTCGACCGTGCCATCGAGGTGCTGGCGCGCCACGGCATCGATACCATCATGTGCACGCCGACGGCGACGCCGCCGCGCTGGCTGACGGCCGCTCATCCCGAAATCCTTCGCGTCGACGGCAACGGCCGGACAATGAGCCACGGTTCGCGTCAGCATGCCGACACCGCAAGCCCGGTTTTCCGCGAGCACAGCAAGCGAATTACGAAAGCGATGGCCGAGCACTACCGGGATCATCCCCGTGTTATCGGCTGGCAGACGGACAACGAGCTCAACACCAGCATGCCGGAATCCTTCTCAAAGGCGACGCTTTCGGAGTTTCAGGCCTTTCTTGGCGAGAAATACGGGACGATCGACAGGCTCAATTTCGCCTGGGGCGGCGATTTCTGGGCGACGGCCTATGACGATTTCAGCCAGATCGTGCTTCCGATCGAATTCGGTCCTACCTTCCCCAGTCCCGGCCATGTCCAGGACTACCATCGCTTCCTCGCCTTCGCGACGGCCCGCTTCCAGCACGACCAGGTGGAAATCCTGCGGGCGACCAAGCCCGAGTGGTTCATCTTCCACAATCTCGGCGGTCTTCGCGATATCGATTTTCGCGGGCAGTTTTCCACCGATCTCGATTTCGTCGGCTACGACATCTATCCGATGCTCTATGACGAATTCCAGCGCATCGGCAACCATGCCAAGGTACAGGCACTCCACCTCGACATCTGCCGCGGGTTCTCGGGAAACTACATCGTGCCCGAGCAGCAGTCCGGCTTCGGCAGCCAGCCGGGCTTCTGCACGCTGACGCCGGAGCCCGGCGAAATGCGGCGCATGGCCATGTCGTCCGTTGCGCGCGGCGCCGATGGCCTGATGTTCTTCCGCTGGCGGCCGGCGCATTTCGGCGCGGAAATCTACTGGATGGGTATCATCGATCATGACGATGTGCCCCGTCATCGCTACGACGAGGCCAAGCGTTTCGCGACCGAGATGACGGCGCTCAAGGACAAGATCCTCGGCACTTATGTGCGCATGGATGTCGGCATCGCCGGCTCGGATTTCGACAATCAGGAGGCGCACAAGACCTATTCGATCGGATTGCCGAGCCCACAGGACGACGCCGTTCAGCTGCATCAATATTGCTACGATCGCGGCATTGCCTGCGGCTTCATCCATCCCGAAGACGATCTGTCGCGGCTGAAGTTGCTCTATGTGCCGCATTGGGTGATGTGGAAGGACGATTGGACCGAGCGGCTTGAGGCTTTTGCCCGGGACGGCGGCACCGTTATCATCGGTGCGCGCACCGGCACGCGTGATGAAAACAACCATGTCATCCGCGAGGCCGCGCCGGGCTCGTCACTGACGCGATTGACGGGTGTCAAGGTGGAGGATTTCGGTCGCCTGGCAGCCCCCGACGCCAAGGGTCTTTTCGACGTCATGTCGCGGTCGGGCGGGCTTGTCGTTCCACCTGGCCGTCCGGCAGAATCCCATCGTCGCGTTCGCCGCTTCACTTTCGGCAATCGCGAGATCGAGGCAGCGCATTTCTACGAGAACCTGGCGGTGACGGATGATGTCGAGGTGATTGCGGCATGGTCGAACCGCTATGCCGAAGGTATGCCGATGGCAGGCCTGCGCCGGGTCGGCAAGGGCAGGGTCCTTTATCTCGGCACCTATCTGACGCCGGAACTGACGGATGCCCTGGCCGATCGTACCTTTGCGGAAGCGGGAATTGCGCCTCTTGTCGGCGATCTGCCCGAGGGCGTCGAAGTGACGATGCGCCAGAACGACGAGCGGCGCCTGCTGTTCCTGCAGAACTATCTCGACCAGCGCGCCGAGTTGAGAGAAGTCCCGGCCGGGATCAATCTTCTCGATAATGGCAAAACGGTATCCGGCGCTCTGTCGCTCGACGCCTATGGCTGCGCCATTATAGAGCTTCGCTAGGCATGATCTTTCGGCACCCGCTTCTTGGGCGGGTGCCGATTGTTGCGATGCTGCGACCACCAGTGGCCTCTCCGGCCTATTCTCATGGCCGCCCATCGCGACGCAATCCTGAGAAAGTTGCGATTTCCTCGCGGCGGTGGGTGACAAAACCGCGCACGCTCCTATTCTCACATGCGGATTACGTCTCGAATTTCGGCGGCAGCCGATTTTGATCACGACTATTGGGAGGATATCATGACGCGCACGGTGATTATCGGCGCCACCGGCCATGTCGGCACCTATCTCGTGCCGCGACTGGTCGAGGCAGGACATGACGTGGTGGCGATCAGCCGCGGCCAGGCCAAGCCGTATTCGCCGAACAAGGCCTGGAACGAGGCCGAGATGCTGGTGATGGATCGCGCCGCCATGGAGAAGGATGGCAGCTTCGGTCCGGCCATCGGCGCATTGAAGCCGGATATCGTCATCGACATGATCTGCTTCACGCTCGACAGCGCAAGGCACCTGACGGAGACGCTTGTCGGTCATGTCGGCCATTTCCTGCATACGGGCACGATCTGGACGCATGGCTTTGCAACCGTCGTTCCGACACCGGAGGAGGCGCCGAAGCAGCCGTTCGGAGACTATGGCACCCAGAAAGCAGCCATCGAGGCATATTTGCTCGAGGAGGCGCGCCGCAGAGGATTTCCCGCAACCCTGATCCATCCCGGCCACATCGTCGGTCCGGGCTGGGCACCCCTCAATCCGGCCGGGCATTTCAATCCGTCGGCATTCTCGACATTGGCGCGCGGCGAAACGCTGGTACTTCCGAATTTCGGCCTGGAGACGGTTCATCATGTCCATGCGGATGACGTCGCGCAAATGTTCATGGGCGCGATCGCCAATTGGCGCGTTTCGACCGGCGAGGCTTTTCATGCGGTTTCAGGCGGGGCGCTGACGCTGAGAGGCTACGCCGAGGCCATGTCGCGCTGGTTCGGACATGAGCCGAAGCTGGAGTTCCTGCCCTATGAGAGATGGGCGGAAGGCCAGGCGCCGGAAGATGCGCAGGCGACATGGGAGCATATCGCCCGAAGTCCGAATTGCTCGATTGCCAAGGCCGAGCGACTGCTTGGTTACAGGCCTCGCTATACGTCGCTGCAGGCCGTTCAGGAATCGGTCACCTGGCTGATGGAGAAGGGCCAGATTGACTGACAGGTTAAGGCGTTTAGGCTCATAACCTGAAGGCCGCAGGTTCAAATCCTGCTCCCGCAACCAATTCATACTCCATAGTATCCTACGATAGCCCAAAGTTACGATCCACTGCGCTAAACAGCTACGATCGTCAGTGCTAAATCCCCGGCACGAAACACGAATTCCCAATTCAGCAGGTGCAAAGCGGGCAGGGCGCCGGCGCGGCCATGCCATGTGTTCGAGGGATATACAACGTCGCAGTATGCCAACGCCGCTTCTCGATAGGCAGGAGGCGTTCTCGCTCACCCGTCGGTGCTGGCTTCCTCGAGCGCACCCAATTCGCAGACGCCTGCGCCTCGGTCTGGAGCGACGGCGAACTCGCCCATATCGAGGACCTGTTTCTCCATGACGGTCTGCGCGATGTCCGCACTCCCACCCACGAACTCACCATCGCACGCGACGTTCTAAAAACCCGCCGGCGCATTTCTGGCCAGTCGCCGGATTGGGCGCTGTCACCCGAGGGCGTTCGCTCGCTCAGACAAATTGCGGAGATCATGTCGGCTAATACCGGCGATGCGATGGCGGTGAACGCGGTCGATCGGGAAGGAGAGGGAGATGAACCCGATGACATCGAAAATCTCCCGGGCGTCGATCTTGCAGCCATCAATGCGACGCTGGTCCGATCAGAGGCGGCCATCGAGGATGCCAAACGACCTGGCCGCGCCGGCGCTCGTGCGGCGGCTAGCCGTGCCGAAAAGGATCCGATGGTCTATGATCTCGATTGGGATGAGGATGCCCGGCTCGACGAGTGGCGTGGCGTGTTGCGTCAGGTCGAACACGTGCCGGCGGTGCTGCAGGCGATCGTCGCCCTCGATGCCTAAGGAGCTTTCTCTCCTGCAGCATGCGCCTTGGCTCGACAGGCTATTTGCAGCGTCGATCCTGCGCGAGGCCGGCATCACCGGCGCCCATCTCGCGGCCGTCAATTTCGGCCTCAAATCCATACCGGCTGATCGGCGCCGGGATCGCGATCGGGAAACGCGACTGCTCGCCATCGCCGAAGGGTTTCTGGCGGCCGCCGAGATTTGCATGAAAGAACAAGATCGGTTGGCACTGGCGAAAACGATGACGGATCGAAAGCTCGAAGGGCGACGGCCTCTTCAAAACTGCCGGAGCAGGTCGAGCTGGTGATGGCGAAACCGCTGGTGTCGGCGGGGATGGTGGCCAAAACGCTCGAGGTCACGCCGCAGGCGGCGCGGGGCATCGTTTTGGAACTCGGCTTGCGCGACGAGATAACGGGGAGGGGGAGGTTCTGCGCGTGGGAGATTCCTTGAGAGGTGCCCCATGTTGCGTTGGATTCGCTAGCTGCATTCTTGAGGATTTGTCGTGTCCGTTGCTCGGACGCCGTTGGAAACTTACAGGGCCACCAGCAGGAACAGCATCACTGGAAAAAGCTGTCTTGCCCGCAACTTAAAATAAGTTATCGATATTAATACGCGCAGCATCGTGCAAATGCAGTCTTTGAGAATTCGGAGCTTACGAGCTTGGTTGGCTATTTTATGAAACTGGCAAGTCCACTTGCTGCGATCACATCGAGATTTACTCGGCGCCGTAACGACAAAGGCGCCGTATCTCGGTTCATTGACCTTGCTCCGACCGACAAAGCGGATCCCGCTGGTGTATATTCGAGCGCCTTGACCGAGGCGATCGAAAATCCTCGTGTGATGAATATTGCTCTTACTGGACCTTACGGGTCCGGAAAGAGCAGCATAAGGCTGCGCGGCTCGGGCTTTGGCTATTGGGCCAAGCACTCCTCGGTGTACCTCACGAGGAGATCCGGGTTTTGGACGTTATCCGTGGCGAACCCTTCTCAATTGATCGCTATCCGCTTGCAGGAAACGAGGAAGATAGCTTCCGAGACCGATACGCTGCCCTCCTTGAAGAATGGGAAGCGCTTCGAGCAGAATACGACTGACGGTCTTGCCAGCAGATGTGAGAAGGATGCTGGCGGGACACCGATGCATATGCGGTTGTCGCAAAAGTGAAACTTAGTAGATCAGGGGGAAACGACTGTTTTCGGCCACAAACTGGCTATCCTTGTCAGGCTAACGTGCTGAATCGTCAGTTAGACTGACACCTTAGACATGATTTGGTAAACGGGCCGTAGGTTCGCATCCCTTCAAGGCGAAGAATGCAGCGGGGTGGCGCACACGGAAATCTTCTATAGACGCTGTAATTCATATGCATTACGATTGGTCTTTCAGTTGGAGATAACTATGGCTTCGAACGCACTCGTTCAAACTCGCATTGATGCTGAAGTTCGAGATCGTGCCTCTGCGGTGCTTGAGAGCATGGGTCTTACGGTGTCGGACGCGGTTCGTATCTTACTCACACGGACGGCGAACGAGGGAGCATTACCGCTCGAACTTATATCAGGCAGCGAAGCTCATGATGCTTGGTTTCGCAGCAAGGTCCTTGAAGCGCTGAACGACACGCGACCTGACGTTTCGGATGATGAAGTCGAGGCTCATTTCGAAAAACGGCGAGCGGCAGCGCGCGTTAAAGCAGCGGCGCGCAAGTCGTGAAGCTAACCTGGTCAGCGTTTGCGTTGTCAGATCGAGACGCCATCTTCACCTTTATCGAGGCGGATAGTCCCTCAGCTGCCATCTTGGTCGACGAACGGATCGTCGCGGCTGCTCGTCGCTTAATTGATTTTCCGGCGAGTGGTCGTGTTGGCAGAATTGCCGGGACGCGCGAACTGGTGATCAACGGTACCCCATATGTCGCGGCTTATGCTGTAACGCAATCGGCGGTTCGCATTCTCCGCGTACTTCATGGCGCACAGGAATGGCCAGACACTATTCCTACCAGCTAGGCTCCGAACTTCATGTCTGGGATCAACCGGTCGCCAATTCGATTCCGTTCAATAGCCTCGATATTTCCTTCTCACAACACTGATGGTCGATTGGCGGTATCAGACAGGGGGTAATACTTCGGTGCCTTTTGCGTGATGCCGGGGTGTATAGTCCTCCTGCTTTCCTCTGGATAATGTGACCTACAACTTCTCTCTTGCCCTGGTTGCTGGCAAAGGGCGTTCCCCCTTTGAAATGCCAGGAATGCCAATGCCGAACGTTGCCCTCTATGCCCGATACTCCTCCGACCTCCAGAACCCACATTCGATTGACGATCAATTCAACCTTTGCCGTCAGTTCGCGGAGCGTCAAGGGTGGAAGGTCGTCGGGTACTACCGCGATGAAGCCATCTCCGGTGCCAGCATCCGCGGCAGGGAGGGAATCGCCCGGTTGCTGGATGATGCGCAGGCAGGGCGGTTCGACATTTTGTGCGCCGAGGCGCTCGACCGAATTTCCCGCGACCAGGAGGACATGGCTCATATTTACAAGGCCCTTCGATTTCGTGGAATTGCCCTGCATACGGTGGCCGAAGGATTGACCGACGAGATGCACATTGGCCTCGAGGGCACGATGAATGCGCTGTTCCTAAAGGATCTGGCTGAGAAGACGAAGCGCGGCCAACGCGGACGGATCGAGAAAGGACGTTCGGGCGGAGGTCTCGCCTACGGCTATGACGTATCCAATAATGGTGAAGGCGGTGCCGGAGGCCGCTGCATTAACGAGCAGCAGGCGATTGTCATTCGCCGAATCTTTGTAGCCTTTGCCAAGGGAGAGACTCCCAATGCTATTGCGGCTGCGCTGAACCGGGAAACCGTTCAGGGGCCGGGCGGACATTCCTGGGGTGCCACCACCATTCGCGGACATCGGGCGAGGGGGACCGGTATTCTCAACAACGCCCTTTATCGCGGAGAGCTTGTCTGGAACCGCCAGCGCTTCATCAAAGATCCAGTCACCGGAAAGCGTCAGGTACGCCTTAACCCAGAGACGGAATGGGTCAGACAGGATGTTCCCCATCTGCGGATTATCGACGAACCTTTGTGGCAGGCGGTGAAAGACCGACAGCGGGAGGCGGAACGGCGTCATGGAGGTGTTCGTGACGGCGTCTGGAAATCCAGAGAGGCTCGGGCGCTTGGCCTCAGACCAGCTTCCTCGAACCTATATCGTCTCCTGACCTGTGGGCAATGCGGTGGCGAGTTCTGTAACGTCGGGAGGGATCGTTACGGCTGTGCGGAGCATTACCGGCGAAAGACCTGTTGCAATGGCAAGACGGTCCAACGAAGGGTAATGGAAGCAGCGGTCAGGGATATTCTTGCTGAGACTTCCATGTTGATCACCCATCACGCGGACGCGTTGGCTGCTGACGAGCAGATGAATAGCGATGAGCAGAGCCGCCAGATACAAAAGGATCGGTTGCAGCTTGAGAAGATAGGTCGACGGCTTCAAGGCTTGATGTCCGCCATCGAGGACGGGCTATTTACGCCAGCCTTGAAGGCGCGTTTCCAGCAGCTCGAAGACCAAGCCGAAAGCCTGCGAACGAGATTACAACTCAGCGCAAGGATGTTGGCGCCTGCGAAACGGGAACCTGAGCGGAAGTGGAACGAGCTGCAAACTTTGATTGCCAGATTGCAGGCGAGCGACACGGAGTATGATGTCCTGCAGTTCAAGCGAATGGTCGGAACGATCAAGGTCATTCCCGGAACGGCTCGCAGCACTTCCAGGTTCTCGCCAGCGTGGCAGCCATTGAATAAAACCATGAAATAATAATAGCTGCCCGCCAATTTTCCCAGCTGCTCGTTCGTTCTCGTTACTGAAACATACCGCCCATAGCCTGCGGCGTCGTGCGCATAGGGCCGCGACATTTCAGGAGAACGATCATGACGCAACATCAATCAATACCGCTGGCCGGGGGCATTCGTACATGGCTTAACGACGGTTCTGCGATGCCGCCCTGGGTTTGCGATCGAATAACGGAAGACAAGTCGCCCAACGGATCTTTCCTGATCCCGACACCTCTCGGCACAACTCGCGTTCACGCTGGCCATGTTGTCATCGAACATGGTGGCAAGTTGTGGTGCCGCGAACCGGAGGAAGTTCCTGAACTTCTGGCGGGTTTCACTGCCGAAATCGTTCCGGAAATCACGGCTATCGGCCCAGGGAAATCCGCTCAGTTTGGCACGAAAAGTAAAACCGGTTATGGGGGAAAGCGCGGAGGCCAACGGAAGATCGCCTTTGGCGCGCCGCGTGGCACCATGCCAAGTATCGAGTGGGTGCATGTTACCGAACTGACGGTCGACAGCTCTTATCAGCGATCTATCGACAACGACGGATCGCGCCGCCTTATCGCTAGCATTGCCGCAAACTTCGATTGGCGGCTTTGTGCGCCTCTGGTGGTATCGCGGCGGCATGACGGTTCAAGGGTAATCATCGACGGACAGCATCGTTGGGCTGCAGCCGTGCGCCGGGGAGATTTGCTGCACTTGCCTTGCTGCCTTTTCACCTATGACAGTCCAGAAGATGAGGCACGCATGTTCATTGTTGCGAACAGGGCGCGCAAGGCGATGAACCGTATGGATGACTTCCACGCGGCCCTTGCTGCCGGCGATGAGGATGCTCTGGATATTCGACGGCTGGTGTCTGAGGCAGGATTGGCTATCGCCCGAAGCACTTCGTCAACTGCATGGAAGCCAGGAGATGTCACTTTTACGTCTTCGATTGCCACCGCGCTTCGCAGACATGGTGATGCAGTCGTTTCGGCTGCACTGACCTGCATGGCTGAAGCATATAAGGGTGAACCACTTATACACGGTGCTTCGATCTTCGGTGCGCTCGTGCGTATCTATGCCAATCCCCCCGAGGGATTTGATCCCGACGAACTCGTACCAACACTAAGGCGATTCCCCATGGCGGAATTGAGCGAGATGGTTCGGGATCAAAAGGGAGGTGATGCCCGCGCGTTCGCACTGTCAAAAGCCGTCATCAAAGCGTTGAACAGGGCAGATGCATGACCGTTTGATAGTCATCTGCCGCGCTCAATGGGGAGCGCGGCAGACTGCACTTCAGGTATTCAGGCGATTGTGCTTTCTCGAAATCAGAATGGTAGTCAGGCCTTTCTGTCGTGCTGTAGAAGGGCGAACGTCACAATCGCAATCGGGTACATCGTGTGGGCGAGTCAAAAGACAGTATAACGATACGGCTCTCGGAAGCGGACGCCGCAGTGGTTAAGCGTGCAGCCGACCAATGCGGTCAGTCGCCGGTGGAGTTTGCTCATACCTCCATTCTAAGATTAGCAGGCAACGTGATAAATGGGCGTTTGATTGTCATGGCCCCTGAACGGTTTTCGGATTTTTGTCGAGCTTTATCCAAGTCGGTTGCACCGGTTCCGGAAATGGTCGAACTGATAAATCGGTCAGCACATTGGGAGCGAGGACGCGCTGCCGATAAATAATCTGCCCCTGATGTTACCCCCGGTCGCCGTTGTAAGTGCCAGGCGGTGGCTATGAGTGAACGCTTAGACTGGTTTCTATCCGTGTGTAATTATCGCTAGGCTACTACGCGACTGTACGAAATAGGCCGCTTTTACCGCCGTTCGTAAGAGATTTTAGCAAAGAATGGCGTCGTTGCGATGATCGCAAGTAAAGATGAAAGCAGGCCCCCGCAACCACTCTACAGCACGCCACGCTATCCAAAAATACGATCTAGTGCGCACAGCACGGCGATCAGTCGCCTGCGTCATGGATGGCCGAATCTGGCCACTCGCCATCGCTCAGGGTCTCTTGGGAGCGAGTGAAATTGGGATGACGGAGCATATCGGCTCATTCGGCTATTCCGATCGGGACCGCCGGATCTCATCGAACGATCCGGCCGGTGAAGGGCAGAAGCAAGCCGTTATGCGACCTGTGCGGCAAGCGTTACGGCATCCGCGCCGGCCGGGATGCGAAACGGCGAAGAGGCATCGGTCACTGCCTGCCAGACCGCTTTTGCCACGTCGCTCGCAGTGGTGATTTCGGCCGGCTGCGGTGGCGTTGCGGAGAACACCTGTTTCGCCCAGCCGGCATAGGCTTCGGGTATGCCGTTTTGCGAGCGGTCGCGGGCGGTCGCGCTAAAGGAGGTTTCCGGCGCTCGACCGGGGACGATCAGCCGAACGCGCACTCCAAACGGTGCCACCTCCAACGCCATGTTTTCGCTGAATGCTTCTACGGCCGCCTTGCTGGCCGTATAAGCGGACAACATCGGCAATGGCTTGAGTGTCACGGCGGACGACACGTTGACGATCACGCCCGTCCCTTGCGCGCGGAAGCCGGGCAGTACGGCTTGTGACATTGCCATGGTGCCGAACGTGTTCAGTTCGAATAGTTGGCGTGTTGCGTCGATCGACACACCTTCCAGCGTCCCCATCAGACCGGCACCGGCATTGTTGACCAGGGCGTCGATCGGTCCTGCTTCCTCCAGAGCACGAGCAATGTTGGCAGCGTCGGTCACATCGAGTGCAACGACGCGCAGCCGGTCGGATGCGGGCAAGAGATCCCGACGAGGCATGCGCATCGTGGCAATGACAGTCCAGTCGCGATCAAGGAAATAGCGGGCAGTTTCAAGCCCGAAACCGGATGAGCAGCCGGTGATGAGGATGGTGTTCATGTGAAACTCCTGTGTGTGATGATGATTTTGCGCAACGTTGGAAGGCGCGGACGGAAAAGGTGTCCGGCGGCCTGCTTCGTCTCGACGCTGCCTTCCGGCGCAGCATCGGCTGCCAGCGTCGCGACCGTATCGGAAAATGCGGGATCGCCGGGGTAGAGCGCGCTGCGGAGGAAGTCGGTTGAAAAGCGCTGGATCGCGGCGACCCGCTGGGGCCGTTCGTCTGTCGTCTCGCGCGCCTCGTAACCAGGGATACCGCCAAGAGCATGCTCGCCGCCAAAGGCCGCAAACAATGCCTTGGGTGAGGGGCTCAAATCGTAGGCATCACGCCACCATTCGGCGCCACGTGTCGAAAGCCTGCCCACATCACGGTCGCCGATGATGATCAGGGTCGGCGCCGTCATGGCCGAGAAATCTGGATACATGAATGGGTAGGTACGGGCTGCGTATTCGGTCAGGTCATTGCCTCGACCTGGCGCCGCCAGCAGCACGCCCGCCTTCACGCGGTTGTCCTTCCTATTGACCACCGACCCGTCGTCGGGATCGGGATGGGTGGCGCCAAGCAAGGTACTGGCGGTCTGCCCGCCCCACGAATGGCCGGCAACCGCGATACGCGAGTGATCGAGCCGCCCCCGGATCATCGGTGCCTCGCTCTCGATGTGATCAAGCCCATCGAGAATGGCGGCAAGGTCATTCTCGCGGAAGCGCCAGAGTTGGGGGCGGCGAGGATCGTCTTGTGCAAGACCGAGCATCCGCGAATCCAGATGTGTTGGCTGGATTACGGCGAAGCCATGTGCTGCCCAATAATCGACGAGTGGGCCATAGGCGTGAGATGACTGGCCATTCCCGTGCGAGAAGATGATGACGGGCAGCGTGTCGCCTGAGATCGGTAAGGAGATCCGAACGTGCAGGTCAACGCCTCGTCCGGGGGACGGCAGGGTAATGGGAGAGATGGACAAAATAGCGGGTGAGCCGGGGGCATGCGCGCGGGTTTTTGCGAACGAGCTGGACATAGGACTGCGAACCTCCGAACTGGCAAACGGATCATTGATCCGTTGTACTATAAATACGGATCAATGATCCGCTTAGTAAGAAGGATCACGGAAAATGTTGCCGACCAAATTCCGGAATGCAGTCGAGGCCGCGTCACCGGCTCCTGGCGATGCCGAAGCACCCGCACCGCGAATGCGTGCCGATGCCCGCAGGAATGAGGAAGCAGTTTTGGAAGCCGCCAAGATCGTGTTCGCCCGTTCGGGGGTCGATGCGCCCATCCGGGAGATTGCGACACAAGCGGGCGTTGGGCTGGGTACGCTTTACCGCCGGTTCCCGACGCGTGCCGACTTGGTTGCCGCGGTGTTCCGCCGGGAGGTTGATGCCTGCGCCGATGCGGCAGTGCTGCTTGCCGCTGAGCACGGGCCAGCCGATGCGCTGGCAGCTTGGCTGAAGCACTACACGCGCTTCCTCGCCACCAAACGGGGGTTGGCCGCCGCGCTCCATTCCGGCGATCCGGCATTCGCCACCTTGCCGGACTATTTCCGAAGCCGATTTGAACCGGCTCTGTCGATGCTACTGAAAGCCGCTTCGGATGCAGGGGAAGTCCGTGCCGATGTCGCTCCCTACGATCTGCTGCGCGCGATCGGGAACCTCGCTGTAGCTTCGGGGGAGGACGGGCCTTCGCACACCAAACGAATGCTCATGCTGCTACTGGATGGCCTGCGTTATGGTGCGGTGAAGCCGAAGTAGCCTTATTTGCTAGCTTTGTCGGGATCGCCAAGTCGCGAAACCTGTCGGTGGTGGGGTCCAAGCCCGCTCTGCCCCGGTCTCGGGCGAGCAACTGCTATCCTTCAGTCGGTACGGAGGCCGTAGCCGTCCGGTGCTTGAGACGGCAGAGCCGCCGCAACCTCAAGCATTATATAGTGTCAAGTGACGTGTCGTCATAGCGGCGCTGGCAGTCCTGAATCACTTCAATGTTCTCGACGGTCCAGTTGAATAGGATCGCGAACGGACCTTGCAGCGACCTGCCGAGGGGCGTTAAGGCATATTCAACCCCGAGCACACGCCCATCCAAGATCCTGCGCGTCAGCATGCCATTGCGCTCAAGCTTTCGAAGCGTCTGTGTGAGCACTCGTTGGGTTACGCCATCCAGGCGACGCTTGATCGCGTTGAAGCGACGGGGCTCGCTCAATACGGCTAGTACCATCATCGACCACTTGTCCGCGATCTGGTCGAGGATCACCCGGCTCGGGCAGTCGGCATGGTAAACCGGGTCATTTACACTTGTTGGTTCATCCATCGGTATCCTCCGGCATCCCTGGGATGCTTTAGGTGCGTAATTGACGCTAGGTATCCGATGAATACTTTAGGGTCAATGGCGCCAAACCAGCGCCAGAATTTCCCGAAGAACAGAGATCTTACAGATGACAGACACAGATTTCCGCAAGATTCTAGTTTCCCAGGCGGACGGCGTCGCGACGATCACGATCGACAATCCTCCAGTCAACGTTCTCGATGTTCCTTTGATGAGCGAGATGCGCCGCTTTCTCCTTTCCGTTCGCGATGACCCGGACACGCGCGTCCTCGTTTTCCAGAGCGCAGACCCGGAGTTCTTCATTGCTCATGTCGACATGACATTGATCGATGAGCCGCACGCCTTCGACGAAATTGCTCGTGAGGCTCCGGAGGGCCTCAATCCGTTCCAGGCGCTCGGGGAACTTTTGCGAGAACAGCCGCAGGTTACGATCGTCAAGCTGGCCGGCTTGGCGCGCGGCGGCGGTGCGGAATTCGTCGCGGCGGCCGACATGGCGTTTGCCGCCGAAGAGCGGGCGGGACTCGCCCAATGCGAAGCGCTGATGGGCATCACGCCCGGCGGCGGCGCCACGCAATATCTGTCCAGCCGGATGACGCGCGGCCGCGCCCTCGAAGTGATCCTTGGCGCCGATCTCATTGATGCGGCGACGGCGGAACGCTATGGCTGGATCAACCGGGCGCTGCCTGCCTCGGAGCTTGATGGCTTCGTCGACCGGTTGGCGTGCAATATCGCCGCCTTGCCCGAAGGCGTCGTCGCCGCGGCCAAGCGGGCGTTGCTTCCTGAAGATCTGCGGGATGGCTTTAAGCGCGAGCATGAGGCCTGGGCAGGATTGTTCGAGCGCCCCGCTGCCGAAAGGCTCATCCGGGGCGGATTGAAAGCAGGAGCACAGACTAAGGAGGGTGAGAGAAATTTGGAAAGCTTGCTGCGTGCATTGAAGATGTGAGGCGTGAATGATCAGACTATAGCGGAACCGCTCCAACGAGCTGTCGTGGAGCGGTTTCAGCCGTTGATGGGCACGCCTGCGCTATTGCAAGCGCTGGCGCCAAAAATCCTCACTTCATTCGCACCGCCGTCTGCCGCGGGAAGAGGATTTCTCCAGATGATGTCTTCACTCCGGTAATGGATATTCGAAAATCATACTGCGCCGGGCAGGGTATTCCGAGCGTCGCGTGCAGCCTGGAAGCTGTTTCAGGTAAGAACGGGAGCAAACATCGAGCAACGATGGCGAGGCCGTAGACCTGTTCTGCCAGAGTAGCCCCAAGGCGATCGGATATCGCTTGTCGTTCCGCACTACCGAGTTCAACGGCTAAAGCCTTGGCATCGGACCAAGGGGCTTTGCGTGTAAACTCCCGGTTCGCGGACCCGAGGTAGGAGAAAATCTCATTCAGGGCGAGATGAAGCTCGTAGTTGTCAAAGGAGTTCAGGACTTTTTCCGGAAGGCTGGCTGCTTCGCGGACAAGAGCGCTGTCCGGAACCGACGGTGTAATTCCGGAAAAGGAGGATACAAGCAAGGTGAGAACCCGATTGACAAGGTTTCCCAGCTGCCCGCCGAGTTCTCCAGACCATGCGGCCTCAAGCCGTTCTTCAGAGAAATCCCCATCATCGGCGGAACGGATGTGGCGTAGCAGGTAATAGCGCAATGCGTCAGGGGTCTTGTAGTCCTGCACGAAGACCTCGGGATCGACGCCGTTGCCGGCCGACTTTCCGATTTTTCGACCGTCCAGTGTTAGATAGCCATGAACGAAGATCGAAGACGGGAGCGGCACTCCGGCAGACAGGAGTATTGCAGGCCAGTAAATCGCGTGAAACTTGGAAATTCCCTTGCCGACAAAATGGATGCGTTCGCCTTGTTGCGACCAATATCGCTGGAACAGGCTTTGGTCGGAACCGTAGCCGAGGCCTGTGAGATAGTTCGCGAGAGCATCGAACCAGACATAGATGACTTCGTCGCTCCGCGGCACGGGCACGCCCCAGCCGCGTGCTCTTTCAGCACTGCGCGACACACTGATGTCCTCGAGTCCTCGCCGAAGCAGGGCGAGTATTTCGTTTCGCCGGTGAACCGGGACGACCTCGATCTCGTTTGTCTCGATCAGATATCGAATGCGTTCGCCATATCGAGACAGCCGAAAGAACCAGTTTTCCTCCCTCACGATCTCAAGCGGGATACCGTGCTCCGGGCATCTTCCGTCGTCCAGATCCGTGAGTTCGTAGAACTGCTCACAGCCAACGCAATAAAAGCCCTCATAGCTTTTTCGATAGAGGTCGCCATTCCTGGCGCACGCGTTCCACAGCGAATGAACGCAGGCAATATGTCTCGTATCCGTGGATGTGCGAACGAATGCATCGTTCGAAATTTGGAGCTGCCTGCCGAGCTGTTCGAAGCGGTCTGCGTTCTCTCCCACGAAGTCGGCCACCGGACGTCCTGCTGCTTCCGCGGCGCGAACGTTTTTCAGACTGTTGTCATCCGTGCCACACTGAAACCTGACGTCTTTGCCCAGAAGTCGAGAATGGCGGGCGTAGGCATCGGCCTGCACAAGTTCGAGCGCAAAACCAACATGCGGCGCGGCATTGACGTATGGAATCGAGGTGGTGATGTAAGTTTTCGTGCTGTTCATCGGGATATCCTTGTTGAGGCTCAATGTCCCTCAAGGCGGATCGACCAATGAAAAAAACCGCCTCAAGGGCGGTCTAAGGTGCATTACAAGCGCACAAAATCCGCCACGCTAGGAGCGCGGCATCATCATAGTGGCGTTGGCGAGGCTTGTGTTCATGCTGTCAGTGCTATCATCAGGTTACGACCAGAGCAACGCCGCATTTGAGGAGCGCTTCCGAACTCATGTCGCTCGTTCGTTCGTAACAGATCGCCCTTTCGATCCGTCGAAGTAATGTTTGGATCGTCAGCGAGCCAATTCCGGGAGACATTCGGTAACAAAACGGGTTACTTCCGCGGCGAGCTCCATATCTTCCGGAGATCCTGAAAATCCACCATGCGGCATCGCCTCGAACACATGAAGTTCGACCGGGGCTCCCACGCGTCGCAGCTTGCGATGCAATCTCACCGCGTTGGAGAGGAACAGGTCGCGCGTTCCGCTCTGCAGGAATATCGGCGGAAACGCGGCCGACATCTCTCCGAACAGCGGCGACAAATACGGATGCGTCAAGTCGGCGCCGCCTGCATAAAGCAGATTGTTCGACATGAGGGGATTGGGAAGCACGACATCGATGGTGCGGTTGGTTTGAAAGCTGTCCCCCGATTCCGTCAGATCCAACTCCGGGGACAACAAGACGACGCCTGCCGGGAACCGCAGGCCTTCATCGCGTGCCCGCAGGATGGTGGCGAGGGCTAGATTGCCACCGGCCGAGCGACCGCCAAGTACGACGCGATCGGCCCCATAGTGATCGATCACGTGCCGATACACCGCCATGCAGTCGTCGAGTGCTGCCGGATAGGGATGGTCCGGTGGCATCCGGTAGTCGATACCGTAGCAGGTCATCCCGAGCCGGTTTGCTTGCAGCCGTGCGCTCTCACGACAGGCATCGCCACCACCGAATACGAGCGCGCCGCCGTGCAGGTCGATGAAAACGCAGTCTTTGAGCCGCGGGCTTTCTGGTAACACAACATGGACAGTTGCTGTGCCCAGGCGCCGCGTTTCGATCTCGGTGCTTGTTTCATTCGTCGCTGCATTGAGAGCCGCGGCGTAATGGGCCTCGGCTGCGGACTGCAACTGACGCCAAGCTGCCCGATCGTTTGGTGCCGGTATTGGATAAAGCGCATTGAGTGGTGTGCCGTCATATTGTACGGCTGCGCGCAGCATGGTCTGCGCTTCCTGACTGATCGACGTTGGAACAGGAATGATCCGTTCGCCGACGTGTACACCTTCCACGGGGGAGAGATTCTGTTCGTTCTTCAAGCGGGCACTCCTGTTCACACGTGGTTTGGCGTGCAACTACCCGAACCAACGCAAATGACCCACGCCGACAGACGCAACGGTAGGTCGGCAGAATCGATCGTCCACATCACGTTGAGCTCGATGATGTGGGTTCTGGCTGCTGCCAATGAGGAAATGTCACATAGGCGGTCACGGCGCCCGTCTCATGAGAACGGATGGTCACCTTGTCGCCTTTCTGCATTGCAATGATCTCGCCAGGCCCCGCTGTCTGCGATCCATGCGCGTCTGAGACAGTTATGTTTCCTTCCAGGACGATCATCGTGTCGTGTACGGCCATGGTCTCTTGCAGAACCTGGTTCGGGCCGTAGCGCCCGAACCCGATGGTGACTGGCCCGCCGTGGCGCTGGTCGAGCAGGTTGCCGGTGAAGATCTCACCTTCCTGCCCCGGCGAACGTTCAAACACTGCGTCGGCAATGGCGAATTTGTAAACAGTCATGGATTATCTCCTGAAGATTGGAACCGCGAGAGATGGGTCGACAGCGTGACCACCGCGCGACTGTGGGATGACACGGTGGTCCGAATTGATGGAGCCTGCTATTTGGCGATGAAAGCCAGGAGATTCTCGTTCAGAACATCAGCGTTGACCGTCAGCATTCCATGTGAGTATCCAGGATAGGTCTTCAATGTGCCATTCCTGAGCAGTTTGACCGCCTTTGAAGCCGATGCCGCAATCGGAACGACCTGGTCGTCCTCGCCGTGCATCACCAAGGTCGGAACGGTGATGGCTTTCAGGTCCTCCGTCTGGTCGGTTTCCGAAAACGCCTTGATGCCGTCGTAATGTGCCTTGGCGCTACCCATCATACCCTGTCGCCACCAGTTCTGGATCACGCCTTCATGGACTGTCGAACCATCGCGATTGAACCCGTAGAACGGACCGGCGGGAACGTCTCGGAAGAATTGGGCACGGTTGCTGGCCAGCGCCGAACGAAAGCTGTCAAAGACCTCGATCGGTGTGCCTTCGGGATTGCTACCGGTCTTCAGCATCAGCGGCGGAATGGCAGCGACCAGAACGGCCTTGGCAACACGACCAGTTGGTTCGCCCTGCCGCGCCACATATCGCGCCACTTCGCCGCCGCCGGTGGAGTGGCCAACGTGGACCGCGTTTCTCAGGTCCAGCGCCCTAGCTACGGCAAAAGCATCGGCGGCGTAATGGTCGATGTCATGACCTTCGGCAACCTGCTCCGAACGGCCGTGCCCGCGCCGGTCATGCGCCACGACCCGAAATCCCTTCGATAGGAAAAAGAGCATCTGCGCGTCCCAGTCGTCGGATGACAGAGGCCAGCCATGGTGAAACACAATTGGCTGGGCATCCTTGGGACCCCAGTCCTTGTAGAAAATCTGTACACCGTCGTCTGTGGTCACGAAGCCCATATTGCGCTCTCCTTCTGATGATTTGAATGTGGCAGGTTCCTTGCCTCGCACGTGGCGCGGCCAAAATGTGAAACTTGCAGCAACGGCCGCTGCCGAGGTCAGGGCGTCGCGGCGACTGAGCGGCAAGTTCGGACTTAAGATACGAGGCATTGATGTGTCCCCCTGGCTTAATCAAATACGGGCGGGTTTGGCCGAACAACCCTTGTCGTGTTCCTATTGCGGTGTTGGTAAGAACGACTGGGGACGTACGGCGAAAGAATCCGGTGCTCTTTCCTACGAAAATTAGGGTTTGCAGGCCTGCTGGAAGACCTGCTTCCAAGCGCGGTCAGTACACTTGATGGCAGCTCGAGAGGCGGTTTGATAGGCCACTTGCGTGCAAAGCTGTGTCGCTGAAAGCGGAACGCCAAACGGGATCTGGCTCTACCGTCAATCCAGTGGGTTTGCCGAGCAGGATTCATCGTCGCAGGTCAGATACGGGCGCGGTGCCAAATATCTGTTTATATTCTGATAAGTTGAACACATGAGAAGAGATCCCAGATGCCGTTCGCCGCCCCTGGATAGCGCGCCGACCTCAATACCACCCCTGATCAACTTTTCCGCGGCTGGTTGCGCAACGAGCCGGCCAAGGCGGCATGCAGAACGGCAATCTGTCTTGCAGAGCGCGCGATGAAGCAATAGATTTTTTCCGCCAGCGGATAACGACTGGGTTCATCGCTCCAGATCAGCCACCGGCGCGCTGCCGAACATGCTCTTGTACTCGCGGCTGAACTGCGATGGGCTTTTATAACCCACCTCATACGCCACGCGCGACACATTGGTGCTCCCGCCGGCAAGGAGCTTCTGCGCCTCAAGCAAGCGGATATGGCGTTGAAACGCAAGCGGGCTGAACCCGGTGACTTCCTTGAAATGCCTGTGAAAGCTCGTGACGCTCATATGAGATGACGCTGCCAGTTCAGGAATGTTGACAACTTCGCTGTGATTGATGGCGAGCCAATCGGCTGCCGCCTTGAGTTGCTGGAAACGGTCGTTCCTCTGGTTGACCTGTCGAAGCGTATCGCCCATCGAACTCTGAAGCAGGCGATAATAGAGCTCGAATTCGTAATGCGGTGCCAACGCGCCGATATCGTCCGGCTCGTTCAGCAGCCCAATGAGGCGAGTGAATGCATCGCCGACCGCTCCGTCGAGATCGCCTGCGGCGACTGCGCACGTCCAGCGATCCTCGCGTTTGGGCATATCGAGCATGACGCGCGTCAAGATGCCGGCATCAAGATGAAGGCTTATGCCGACATAGGGGAGGTTGGCCTTAGCGCCGGTCAACTGGTGGCTATAGGGAAGACCGAAGGACGAGACTGCACAGGCTCCCGCTGTGAGCTCGAATCTATTTGCGCCCATGATCAAGACTTTGGTTCCCCGCAGGACCGCATAGAACATGGGTTCGAACACGGCCGGAGTGGGCGGCGTCACCCTTGTACTGGTCCAAAGCGTCAGCCGCGGAACAGGCGTGGGAAGGCCGACGGTTCCTCCCTGTTCCGGGATAAGCGGAGCGACATCGTTCAACAGGCGTGTGGTCGGCATCTCAAGGTCTTGCATCGTGTAAGCATGCAGCAATTTGGTAGGATCAGGCAAGTGTCTGGGAAAATCGGGAATGTTGTCTGCATCGTGACTGCCTATCTTGAAGCTTAACGGAAAGCCTGCCGGAGCGACCAGTGCCGAGGAATGGACCTCGACATCGGTAATACGGCGATAGAGAAAGCAAAGGGTATGATTATGCAGGAACTGGCTGGAAAGAATGCGCTCGTGACCGGTGGGTCGCGCGGCATCGGCGAGGCGATTGCGATTGCACTGTCCGAGAAGGGTGCAAACGTCGCGATAACGTACGAGCGATCGGTAGACAGCGCGGAGCGACTTGTCCGGACTATCGAAGGCAATGGCGGCAAGGCAATCGCGATACAAGCCGACAGCGCGGATCCTTCGGCCATCCAGCGGTCTGTGGACGAAACTGTGCGTGCGCTGGCCGGTCTCGACATTCTCGTCAACAATGCGGCGATCGCGCGATACAACACGATCGCAGATTTCACAGTCGAGGATATCGACGCACTGCTTGCCGTTAACGTGCGCGGGCCGGTTCTCGCTGCAAAGGCCGCAATTCCCCACCTCAAGAACGGTGGGCGCATTATCACCATCGGATCGGCGGGCGCGGATCGCATCGCAGGAGTCCCTGGCACGATCTACTACATGACCAAAGGCGCGCTCCAGGCATTTAACCGCGGCCTTGCGCGCGAATTAGGCTCCCGGGACATAACGGTTAATCTCGTCCAGCCCGGATCGACGAACACGGACTCGAATCCGGAGACGGGCGAATTCGCCGACTACCAGCGCGGTCTCAGCGCACTCGGTCGCTTCAACCAGCCAGAGGATGTTGCTGCTGCAGTCGCATTCCTTGCAACGCCGGCTGCCCGACAGATTACCGGCACCATCCTGACGGTGGACGGTGGTGCTCTCGCTTAGTCCATGGTGAAGGCGCATGGTTGCTTGACTGCAATCAGGCAACCTTCGTTTCGCCAATAGGCCACCCGCCGCATAAGTCGTGTTCCACTTTCAGCGACAGAGTTTTGCCGATGCTATGACTATTCGCGACAACTTCGCGACGATACCTCATTCAGGCAGAGGCGGCTCAACCAAGGTGAGCCTTTTTGATTGCTTCAAACGAGAAATCGGGAACGTGTTGGCATGGCTGAGGTGAGCTTGGGGCAGACGATTGGGCCGGCGGTCGTCCTGATGGGAGCGGCTGTGGTCGCGGTGCCCCTGTTTCGGCGGCTTGGTCTCGGCTCGGTTCTGGGCTATTTCGCTGCGGGAGTACTCGTCGGTCCGTCGGTCATCGGCCTGTTTGCTGATGCTGCGTCTATATTGCATTTTTCCGAACTCGGCGTGGTGATGTTCCTGTTCGTCATCGGATTGGAACTCAGACCCCACAAGCTTTGGGCCATGCGCGGCCAGATTTTCGGGCTCGGCCTCGTGCAGGTGGCGGCGGCGACAGCCGCCCTGTCCTTGGCGGGTGTGCTGGTCTTCGGCCTGCCTGCCACGGTGGCCTTCGTCGCCGGCGCGGGTTTCGTGCTGTCGTCGACAGCCGTCATCATGTCGGTACTGCAGGATCGTGGTGAGATTTCAAACCCGGAGGGCCAGAAATCCGTATCCATCCTTCTCTTCGAAGACCTGATGATCGTGCCGCTTCTGGCGGTTGTCGCCTTTCTGTCGCCACTCTCGCAGGGACAGTCGGGATGGGTGGATGTTCTCCTGGCGCTCGGCGCACTGCTCGTTCTTCTCGGCGTATCGAAATGGGGTTTGAACCCGTTCTTCGCCCTTCTGGCGCGGGCAAGGACCCGCGAGGTGATGACGGCCGGCGCGCTGCTGGTAGTGCTGGGGGCCGCTTTGCTGATGGCGGGTGCCGGGCTTTCCATGGCGATGGGCGCCTTCCTTGCCGGCGTGATGCTTTCGAGTTCGAGCTATCGGCACCAGATCGAAAGCGATATCGAGCCGTTTCGCGGCCTGCTCATGGGCCTGTTCTTCATGGCTGTCGGCATGTCGCTGGACCTTGCCGTGGTGGCGGCCGAATGGGGACTTCTGCTAGCTATGCTGACCGCCTTCACCATCGCCAAGGGCGTGGTGGTCTATGCGGTTGCCCGCCTGTTCGGCGGCTCCAGCTACCAGGCGCTGCACCGTACCTCGATGTTCCTGCAGGGTGGCGAGTTCGCCTTCGTCCTCTATGCTGCCGCAACAACCGGCGGGGTGATCGATCCGCGCGAAAATGCGCTGTTCACGACCGTTATCATATTCTCCATGGCGCTGACGCCGCTGCTGATGATCGCCGCGGATCGGTTGCTGCGCGGCGAAGCTTCGATGGAGGGTGTTGAGGCGGCGCGTGATCTCAGCGGAAGGGTGCTCATCATCGGCTTCGGCCGTTTCGGCCAGATTGCCTCGCAACTGCTTCTGTCGAAGGGGGTCAACCTTTCCGTCATCGACATGAACCCCGATCGTATCCGTGAAGCGGGGCGTTTTGGTTTCAAGGTGTTTTTCGGCGACGGCACGCGTCTCGACACGCTGCACCATTCCGGCGCCGGTTCGGCCGAGGCCTTGCTGATCTGCATCGACGATCCAAAGGCCGCCCTGCAGATCGTGGAACTGGCACAACATGAGTTCCCGCAGGCCAAGATTCTGGTGCGCAGCTATGATCGCGGCCATGCCGTGGACCTGATCCGCGCCGGCGTCGACTACCAGATCCGCGAAACGGTCGAATCCGCCTACAGGATGGGGGCGGAAGGCTTGCGCGCCCTGGGTTATGCCGAGCTTGACGTGGAGGAAGCGGCAGAGGACGTTCGTCGGCGGGACAATGAGCGGCTGTCCGAACAGGTGCAGGGAGACGCCATGTCCGGCATGGATCACCTGCATCTCGGACCCGTTCCCGAGCCGCTGAGCGGTGTGGCAGCGAAATAACGGAAGAGCGGGACGATGAACACGGTGAGGATTGCGATAGCAGGCTTCGGCGGAGTGGGACGGGCAACGGCAAGCTTGCTTCTGTCCCGGCGGGAGCGTTATCGCGACGTCTACGGCGCGGATATGCGGCTCGTGGCCGTCTGCGGATCCCGGTCCGGTGTAAAAAGCGCGGATGGACTGGAAGAAGAGCAACTTTCCACGCTCGAAGACGGGCTCTCGGGCCCGGCCTTCATCGAGGAGAGCGACGCTGATATTCTGATCGAGGCGGGGCCGAGCGATTTCCGCACCGGGGGGCCGGGGCTTGCCTATCTTCGTTCATCGCTTTCGGCCGGGCGTGACACGATCGTCATATCGAAGGGCGCGCTGGTTCATAGCGGGCGGGAACTGTGGGCGCTCGCCAAAGGCTCCGGCGCGATGTTGAAGCTTAGCGGTGCCGCCGCGGCCGCGCTGCCGACGATCGATCTGGTTGAGCATAGTCTCAAAGGCTGCGAGGTGCTCGAAGTCGAGGGCATTCTGAATGCCACGACCAATTATCTGCTCGATGCAATGACGACACGTAGGATCGGCTTTGACGATGCCCTGCGCGAAGCTCAGCTCGGCGGTTTCGCCGAAGCTGATCCACGCAATGACACCGAGGGTTGGGACACCGCTTGCAAGCTGCTGATTCTCGCCAATTTCGGACTGGGTGCTAATCTTACGATGGGCGATCTGACCGTGGCAGGCATCCAGTCGGTCACCGCGGAACGGATCGAGGCCTGGCGCGGGCAGGGGCTTGTCCCGAAACTCGTTGGCCGCCTTTGGCGCGAAAACGGTGCGATCCGCGCCGAGGTCGGCATCCGGACCTATCCGCTTGCCGATCCTCTCGCGAATATCCGCGGCAAGGACAAGGCGATCCGCATCGTCACCGATGCGATGGGCGAGACGCTCGCAATCGGGGCTGGAAACGAGCCGCTTGCGACGGCCGCGGCGGCCCTGAAAGATCTGGAACATATCCTGGCGGTAAGGATGGCCTGAAACCGGGCGATACAGCCACCGCGACCACTCAAGGCAAGAGGTCCCCAACGGGAAAGGAACAGCGCATGAAAGCTGCAGTCTATGACAACCCCGGTCCGCCGACAGTCTTGAGGTATGCCGATGTGCCCGATCCCGTCTGTGGGCCGCAGGACGTCCTGATTGCCGTCGAGGCGATTTCGATTGAGGGCGGCGACTTGATCAACCGGCGCTCGACACCACAGCGATCCTCTTGGATCGTTGGTTATGCGGCTGCCGGGACCATTGTTGCAGTTGGCGAAAACGTGAGGGACCGAAGCGTTGGTCAAAGGGTGACGGCCTTCGACATGCAGGGATCGCATGCCGAACTATGGTCTGTGCCCGCCTCTCGCACATGGTTGATCCCGAATGACGTCGGCACGGTGCAAGCCGCGGCACTGCCGATCTCCTTCGGGACGGCCCGCCACTGTGTCATCACCAAGGGCCGGCTAAATGAAGGCGAGACGGTTCTGATCCAGGCGGCCGCGGGCGGTGTTGGTCTGGCGGCCATTCAGCTCGCGCGTCAAGCGGGGGCGACGGTCGTTGCGGTCGCCGGTGGTCGCGAACGACAAGCGCGTTTGACCGCACTTGGCGCCGCGCATGTCATTGATCGATTTGAGCAGGATGTCGTTGGGGAAGCCCGTCGGCTGACCGATGGCAGGGGAGTTGATCTCGTGATTGACCCCGTTGGATCGACCTTGCAAGCCTCCCTTTCCGCGCTTGCCGTCGAGGGACGTCTTGTCTTCGTCGGAAACGCTGGCGGTGGCGGTCTCGACGTCGATCTCTGGTCGCCCATGCAGAACAATCAGACGCTTCACGGCGTTTTCATGGGGTCACTGTTCGAACGGCCTGCTGTGCATCGGACGGTTGACGAACTTCTGGAGGCCACTGGCGAAAGGCGGTTGGACGTGGTCATCGATCAGGTCTTTCCGCTTCGAGAGGCAGCAAGAGCTCATGAATATGCCGAAACGGCAAAGCCGTTGGGCCGCGTCGTGATGACACCCTGACGCGGAGGCATCGAAAAACTGATCTGGCGGCAGGAAAGCCGTTGGCATGGAACGGACCTCGTTGAGGAACAGTTGCCGCGAATGTCGATCTACCGACGGGTTTTGATGAGACCTTCTCATATCCGGCACTTGTTTTGTCGATCCAAGCAGCAGTGCGAACGAGCAAACCTTCTTGGCTTCGCGGCTTTCAACCTTTTTCCTGAGTTTCTGATACAGTTTCTGCAGGTCATCATCGGAGGTCGCCACGGTGCCGCCGGTCGATACGAGGCCGGCCACCGTCTGTTCGATCTCTCTCCGTTCAGCGAAAAGGACTTTTGTAGCCGAAGGCGCCGGCCATTGCTGCATGTATTGCAAGCCGGCTAGCGTTAATCGGTTTGATGCCCGCCGCTGCCGAAACACTCGATCAGCATTTCGGTCAGAACGCGGACCTTTCTTGAGGGGTGCTGTCCCGGCGGGCGAACGACATAGATTCCGGCCGGTGGCGGCGGATGATTTTTCATGACTGTCACCAGCGCCCCGGAATCCCGATAATCCTGGGTGAGGCCATCGGGGAGTGCGGCGATACCCAAACCGGCTGCTGCAGCGACGACAAGAGCCGCCCCGTTATCAGCCTTGAAACGGCCCTGCGGGCGAATGGTCAGGATCTTGTCGCCGTCCATCACCTGCCACGTTTCCATCCCCTGCATCAGCGCCTGATGTGTCACGAGTTCCTCCGGTGTTTCCGGGGACCCGTGGGCTTTGATATAGCCGGGACTGGCGACGTATTTTCCGTAAAGGGGGCCAACGCGTCTCGCAATGAGATTGGAATCCTGAAGTGTACCGACCCTGATCGCGCAATCAAACCCTTCCGCAATCAGATCAACGAAACGGTCGCTGTAGCTTGTCTGGATCTGCAGTTGCGGATGGCGCAATGCCATGTCGGCAAGGACAGATGCAAAGTGGGTGGCCCCGAACGACAGGGGTGCCGCAATTCTCAGGCGGCCGCTCAGTTCGCCAGCCGGCAGGATCGTATCTCTGGCGACATCGATCTCGGCGCTGACCCTGGCAGCATAATCACGGAAAGTGGCGCCCGCTTCCGTCAAGGAGGCCCCGCGCGTGGATCTTGCGAGCAGTTGCACGCCGAGTTCTGCCTCAAGCCGCGCAAGCCGCCGGCTCACCATCGACTTGGAAACGCCCAGCCTCAGCGCAGCGGGCGTGACCCCGCCCGCATCCGCTACCTCCACAAACGTCCGCAGGTCCTCGATGTCCATCTTGTGTTCCCCATTCCGCGACACTGTTCAGCACAAACGATGACTACCGCATCGAAATCGGGAATGACAAGGTTATTCCGCAGACGGCGCTTCGGAGGGCGCTCGCCCCTCCAGCAGTATCTCAATCAACCGCCAACATAGGATACAAGTATGACCTTTCGTAACGGCCTTGGCTCACTTCTTCGCCCCGAAGACTCCGTGCTCGTCATGATCGACCATCAGCCTTATCAGCTCGCAAACGTGAACAGCCACGATCCACAGGCGGTCGTCAACAACACCACAGCGCTTGCGAAAGCGGCAAAGGTTTTCAACGTCCCGACGATCCTGACAAGCGTGATTGCCGGTCGCGGCGGATTGCTGTTTAAGCACCTCACCGATGTGTTTCCGGGACAGGAGGTGATCGACCGCACGTTCATCAACACCTGGCAGGACTCGAAAGTGGTGGATGTGGTGAAAGCCACCGGCCGCAAGCAGCTCATCATTGCCGGTCTGTGGACCGAAGTCTGCGTTGCCATGCCGGCAATCCAGGCTGCCGGCGAGGGCTGGGACGTGACCGTGATTACCGATGCATCAGGCGGAACCTCGGTCGAAGCGCATCAGGTCGCGATCCAGCGGATGATGGGGGCCGGCATCAACATGATGACGTGGCTTGCGATCGCTGCCGAATGGCAGCGCGATTGGGCGCGTGAGGAGACCGCAGCGGCGCTGACGGACGTTATCGTCGATCATGCTGGCGGCAGCGGCATCGCCTATCTGTGGGAGCAGCAGCTTCTCAACACGCCCGTACAGGCGGCCAGCAAGGCCGGTCTGTAAAAGCCGACCGGGATGGCGGAATTTCGAATTGATGTTGCCGCGAAGGCCCTCAAGTCGGACCTCGCCATCCCCACTCAAGCATGTTTAATCGGACGCCAAAAGTGCCTGCGCCCATCGCGACGGCGGCGATCCGAGAGCGTCGATGAAACTGGCCTGGTAAGTACGGCGATAAACCGGCGAAATTTGGAAGGACCAAGCATGGAAATAGGTATCGATAGTTTTGCAGCCATTCTGCCGGATCCTAAAACGGGTAAGCTCCCATCGCCGACGGATCGCATGGCTGAGCTTATTGAGGAGGTCGTTGTCGCGGATCGCGTCGGGATCGACGTCTTCGGTATCGGAGAACATCATCGTAGCGAGTTTCTCGATTCCGCCCCTGCTATTATTCTGGCTGCTGCCGCCGCCCGCACCACTCGGATCCGGCTAACGAGCGCAGTCACGGTCCTGAGTGCCGCCGATCCGGTGCGTGTCTTCCAGGAATTCGCAACCCTCGATCTGATTTCCAAAGGCCGTGCCGAACTTGTGGTCGGCAGGGGGTCCTTCATCGAGGCCTATCCACTGTTTGGCCTTGATACCCGGCATTATGACGAACTTTTTGCCGAAAAGCTTGACCTCTTTCTCAAGCTCGGCGAAACGACAGAGATCACTTGGGAAGGCCGCTTCCGTCCAGCTCTCAAAGGGCAGGGGGTCTTTCCGCGTCCACACCAAGAGCGGCTTCCAGTCTGGATCGGCGCCGGCGGTTCGCCGGAATCCTTCGCGCGCGCCGGCACACTCGGTCTTCCCTTGATGGTGGCGATCATCGGCGGCAGCTTCGACCGCTTCCGGCCGCTTGTCGATCTCTATCGCGAAAGCGGTCAACGCGCCGGACATGATCCCGAGAAGCTCAAGATAGGCGTCCACGCAATGGGTTTTGTCGCTGAAACCGATATGGCGGCGAAGGATGCCTTCTTTCCCGGATGGGCGCATCTGACGACGAAGGTCGGTCGTGAGCGCGGTTGGTCGCCGCCCACGCGCCAGCAGTTCGAGATCATGGCGGGTCCTGGCGGTGCATTCCTTGTCGGCGATCCGAAAACCGTGGCTGCAAAAATGCTGCAGGCCAGTGAAACGCTTGGCGGCCTTTCGCGCATCACCTTCCAGATGAGCACCGCCTCTCTCGAAACAGAAGCGATGAAACAGTCGATCGAGCTTCTGGGCGCGGAGGTCGCGCCGATCGTCAGGACTGCGCGACAGGACGGGTAGCGATCGTGTCGCAACAGAGGAGTGCTGCATGGACATCGAAGATCTGCGGATATTCGTCGAGGTGGCCGATTCTGGAGGGATCACTTCGGCTGCGCGACGACTGGGGGTTTCGAAGTCGATGGTCAGTCGCGGCCTGACCAGGATCGAAGGTGCACTTGGTACGCAGCTTCTTGCGCGAACGACACGGGGAGCCGGTTTGACGGAAGCCGGGGTCCTGTTTCGGGACCATGCGGCAAGGGTCTGTGCGGAGATCGACATGGCGCGCGAGGCGGTCCTACCCGAAGGTGACCTCCGTGGGCGGTTCCGGGTGGCCGTTCCGCTGACATCGGGTCCGGTCCATTTCGCACCGGTTCTGGCCAAAATAGCACGTCAAAACCCGCAGCTTCAGATACAAGCCGACTACAGCGATCGGTTTGCCGACCTGATCGTCGACGGGTTCGATTGCGCGATCCGTGTTGGCGCCTTGCGTGACTCCAACCTGATCGCAAAACGGGTCGGCCAGATCTATGGCAAGCTGGTGGCGAGCCCGGACTATATCAGATTGCATGGCGCACCCGAGACACCGGAAGACATCACGTCTCACCAGGCTCTGGTTGGTGCGGAGACCTGGCGATTCATGGACGGCGACAAGATCGTCACCGTGCAGCCGCAAGGCCGCTTCAGGACCGACAACGGCATGGCGCTTGCGAGCGCAGCCGCCGAGGGACTCGGCATCGCCTGGCTCCCTGATTGTGTCACCCGTGACTATCTCGCGTCAGGGGTTCTCGTTCCGATCATGACCCGTTTTCCGCTACCGGTTGGCGGGGTCTATGTCGTGCGGCCTCCCAGTCCACATCCATCCCGGAAGGTGCGGGTTCTCTCGGAGTTCCTGATCGAATCCTTCGAGAATGACACGCATTGTTGGGACGTCGAGATGTGATGCCGCGACAGCGTGTTGCGTCTTCGGCGACACAGCGTAGCGCTATCCGCAGCTAGTCGCCGTTGCTTTCTATTTTTAGTGTCGGGTTTGCCCAGTCGGTTCGTAAACGGGTAGGCGAGCGGCCCCATTCTGCAGAGCGAAGAGGAGAACAAGCATGAGTTGGAATCCTGCCCTGGCACCAGCCTGTCCTGAAGAGATCGGTCTGGATGCGATTGACACCCTCATCATTCCACGTTCGCGCGACCTCGGTGGTTTTGAAGTTCGACGCGCCCTGCCTGCGCCGAATCGTCAAATGGTGGGGCCATTCATCTTCTTCGATCAGGTCGGACCCGCGGAACTCCTGACTGGACAGGGCATTGATGTGCGGCCGCATCCGCATATTGGCCTCGGCACCGTCACCTATCTCTATCGCGGCGAATTCCATCACCGCGACAGCACGGGAGCCGATCAGATCATTCGCCCTGGAGCCCTGAACTGGATGGTTGCGGGCCGGGGTGTCACGCATTCCGAGCGCACTACGCCTGAAGGCCGCAGCGGGCCGCAAAGCTTGCTAGGAATCCAGACCTGGGTTGCGCTTCCTGACAGCCACGAAGACATGGCGCCGATGTTCGAACATCATGGAGCACAGGCGCTTCCCATCATTGAAGATCGCGGCGCGAAGGTCCGGCTTATCCTGGGAAATGCCTACGGCGAGACAGCTCCTGCGAGGATGTTTTCCGAGACCTTTTATGCCGATGTCATGCTGGAAGCGGGTGCACGACTGCCCCTGCCGGACGATCACGAGGACCGCGGGATCTATATCGTGGAAGGTTCGATTTCGATCGCCGGCCAGGACTTTGAAGCGCCGCAGATGATGGTGTTCCGTCCCGGTGACAGGATCACTGTCACCGCAGGCGGTCGGGGCGCAAGGCTGATGGCGCTTGGCGGCGCCACATTTTCAGGACCACGCTACATCTGGTGGAATTTCGTCGCCTCCTCGAAGGAGCGCATCGAAGAGGCTAAGGCCGAATGGCGTGCAGGAAACTGGGGAGAGGGGCGTTTCGATCTTCCAGCCGACGACAGGGATGAGCACATTCCCTTGCCCGATTGATTTCTGCCGACCGACTTCAACGAGAAGACCATCGCGGCGGATCGCAACAATGAACAATCATGCTGACGGGGGAAATGTGATGAGCGAAGAGGTTGAGCGGGAAGATGGCGCATCCAAGGGACGCTACCGGATCGTCGTCGATGGGCACGAAGCCGAGATGACATACAGTCGTGCGGGAAAAAAGCTGATCATTATCGATCACACGGATGTTCCTGCCGCGTTGCGTGGCCGGAAAATTGGCGAGCAATTGGTCCGCCAGGCCGTTGAGGATGCCAGGCGGGACGGCATCACGATCATCCCGCTTTGCCCATTCGCCAAAGCGCAGATCGAACGACACGCGGAATGGCAGGATGTTTTAAGAAAGTGAGAAATTCAACCGAACAAAGAGCCAGAGCCGGTGGCGAGCCTTTCAAGCTGCTTGCAGAGAGATGAACAATGGCTGAAAACACTCCTGATCTGACTCTGGCAGACCGCCAGATCGCCGAGGTCATCAGTCGGACTGACAAGACCCTTGCTGCCGCGGTCTCCTGTGCTCTGGAAGAGGCGACCAAAAGGGCGCTCGAGGACATGCGAGCAATCGGCCAGGAAGATGCCGCCCCCGCATTGCAATATTTTGCGGCAGTCGTTCATCAGAGAATGTATTGTATCATGTGTGGTGCGGACCCGGATACTTTCGCAGGGGGAAATCCTGAAACCGCCTATCACGTCATCCGGAACTCCCAGAATATCGCCAGGCACTATTGGTCCGCTGACATCGAGCCGTATCCGACGAAATAGCGCTTTATTGTTCACCGGCATCGAGTATCGCGCAGTTTGTTCCGTCCGGCACCGATCTATTTTGCGAAGCCACAGAGTTTGAGAGAGCCGGTCGACCTGCAAGCTTGCCGCGATATACAAGCTGATCGTTCGTCTTACTTGCCATGGGGCGCTGGGCCGTCCAAGACGGACGCGGTTCCGAAGCGTTCGATGAGCATCTCAGTGAGTATCCTCACCTTTCGCGAGGGATGCTGGCCGGGTGGCCTTACGACGAAGATACCGGCAGGCGGAATCGGATAACGCGTCATGATTGGCACCAAAGCGCCTGAGCTAATATGATCTGCGACAAGCGGTTCAGGCAGGTAGCCGATCCCAATGCCATCCAGAGCGGCAGACACGAGAGATATTCCGCTATCAGCTACGAAGCGCCCCTGGGGCCGCACGGTAACGATCCCGTCGCCATCCATGAATTGCCATCTCTCATCGTCTCGCATGACGACTTGATGATTTACGATATCGCCTGGTGTTAGCGGAGCGCCGTGAGCGTCAATGTATTCGGGGCTCGCAACCAGGATGCCAAAGATCGATCCGACACGTTTTGCGACCAGCACTGAATCTTGAAGGTGGCCAAGCCGAATGGCGCAGTCAAAACCCTCTCCGACGAGATCGACGAAACGATCGGTATAGGAAGAATGGATTTGCAGTTGCGGATGTCTGCGCGCCATTTGAGAGAAGATGGGAGCAAAATGTGTCGGGCCAAAAGAAAGCGGCGCAGCGACACGTAACCGGCCACGCAGGTCTCCTGAGGGAAGTGTGGCGTCCCTTGCAACATCAAACTCATTACAGATTTTTGCTGCGTGCTCGCGAAACGTTGCGCCAGCTTCAGTCAAAGAGGCGCTGCGCGTCGTGCGCGCGAGCAATTGAACGCCCAGAAATTGCTCAAGCCGAGCAAGCCGTCGGCTGACGAGCGATTTGGAAACGCCAAGCCGGCGGGCTGCCCGTGTGACGCTGGAGGCGTCAGCAACTTCCACGAAGGTGCGCAGTTCCTCAATATCCATTGGTGTTTCCTTTCCGGCGACACAGTGTGGCATCTTGGTGGCCTACCGTAGCCGAAATTGCAATGGCACTGTTCGCTTGGACATGCCGGAGGCGTGTGACGAGTCGCCCTTCAACGATGGGTTGGGGAGGTGGTGACGTTTTGCGGCAGCTTCAACGCACTTCAATCAATCGCAACCATCCGCAGGGCGCCGGCTTCCGCATCAGCGCAATTTGTAAAGTAGTCGATCGAGGGCAAAAATGATCAGGAAAATATTCATCACGTTTGTGACAAGTCTTTCTTTCTCTGCCGTGCAGGCGCAGACGACGCAGGAGCAGGCCGGCGCTGATCTGATCGTTTTCAACGCAAAAATCTTCACCGGCAACCAGGCTCAACCCGAAGCTTCGGCTTTGGCGGTCAAGAAAGGCCGTATTTATTCCGTCGGCTCTGATGTGAACATACTCGGTCTGAAGACCTCTAACACCGAGATTATTGATGCTCGCAGCCGCAGACTGATACCCGGCATCATCGATGCCCATATCCATGTCCTCAACGATCTGGCTTACAGCTACAATGTTCGATGGGATGGCGTGCCGACGCTGCGCGAGGCATTGACGATGCTGAGCGAACAGGCCGCCCGCACGCCGGAGGGTCAATGGGTCAAGGTTATCGGAGGCTGGTCGCCCTACCAGTTTGAGGAGAACCGCTTTCCCACACTGGACGAATTGCACAGCGCCGTGCCCGATCGCCCCACGATCGTGCAATATGCCTATAACCAAGCCTTTTTGAACAAGCAGGCGATGGAGGCGCTTTGCGTGGGAACCGATCGGTTCCCGAAAATACCGGACGTCGAATTCGAAAAGGACAGCCGAGGCAACCCCACCGGTGTGGTCCACGGCTATACCTGGTTGTTTCTCGCTCTTGAGGCCATGGTGCCGCAGCCCACGTTCGACGAACAAGTGAGTTCGTTGATCTACAGCATTCACGGTCTGAACAGGTTTGGCGTGACCTCGATCATCGATAACGGCGGCAGGTTTCCTTACCCGGAAGCACAGGCGAGAGTAGACGTGCTTGCACGAGACAACCGCCTCAACGTGCGCATGCCCTTTGTGGACTTGCAACTCGGCGACGGTGGGCCGGTAAACATGGTGGACCTGGAAATCGATGCGATCACCAAAACGGCGCCGATAAGTCCGGGGCAAAACCTGCATCCAAACTTGGCACATGGCCACGAATATCGGGGCGCCGGGGAGGTCTTGAGCGGGGAAGTGCATGATCATGAGAATTTCGACCGCCCGGCGGTCATTATCGAGCCTGAGAAGATGCGGCGTTTCGTCGAGCAGGATGTGATGAAGCTGGTCCAGCGGCGTATCCCGTTCCGCATGCACATCAGCTATAACGAGAACATCTCCCCGTTTCTCGACGGTCTGGAGAAGGTAAACCAGACGATTCCGCTCGATGGCCTGAAATGGAGCCTCGAACACGCCGAGACCATCAGTCCGGAGAACATCGCCCGGGTGAAGAAGCTGGGCGGCGGAATTGCCCTGGACGCCAAGATGGCGCTGCACGGCGATGGTTTCATAAAAACATATGGTCGCGAAAAGGCGTTGCAGACGCCGCGCCTGGGCATGCTCGTGGATAGTGGTATTCCTCTGGCCATGACCACCGACGCCTTCCGGGCAGCGACGTACAACCCGTGGGTTGCTTTAAGCTGGATGGTGTCCGGGAAGTCGGTGTCCGGATCCGAGGTTCTCGCCAGCGACAATCGCCTTTCCCGCACCGAGGCGCTGAAACTGTTCACCAGTGGCGCAGCGTGGTTCATGAACACGGAGACCGAAATGGGGATGATCGCCCCCGGCAATCTCGCGGATTTCGCCGTTCTCGACAGGGATTACTTTTCGGTGCCTGAGGATCAGATCAAATCTGTTTCTTCGGTTCTGACGGTTATGGATGGCAGGGTCGTGTTTGGTGCGCAGGACTATAGCGCTCTATCGCCAAAACTGCCCGCGATCCTTCCGGATTGGTCGCCTGTGAAATATTTCGGCACCTATTACGGGGAAAAATGAACCCGGCGGAAAAGTTCTCCGCGTTTTCCCTGAAATGTCATTGGACTGAGGCTTCGACGCCATTCCGAACCATGCCGACATTGACAGGGATTTCGCGCCCCGGTTGGGAACCACACGCGGCAAGGTGTCCGTCGTCATATTAGGAGAATAACAATTGGCTGACTTCAATCCGCAGCGTGATAGAACATCATCGCTCTTCGCCGATGTGCGCGGACATCACGTTGCGATCCGTGTTCCTGATCGGGACGTCGCCATAAAATGGTATCAGGATAAGCTCGACTGGCGCGTCGTCCACACGTGGGCTTATGGTGACCAACAGCTCGCCTTTCTCGCGCCGCCAGATGACGATCGGTTCATGGTCGAACTGCTTGCCGGTGGCGACCCTAGCCCGCACCCGCTACCGCCTTACAAGGATCTGGCCGATAGCTTGAGATACGCTGGTTACCATCATTTCTGCCTGACCGTTACCGATATCGAAGCCACGACGGACGAACTGCGCCGCCGCGCCGTCAATATCCTCGTCGAACCGTTTCAGGTGGATGAGATCAGCTGCAAGATCGCTTTCGTCGCCGATCCTTTCGGGAACGTGATTGAATTAGCCGAAGTCATCCAGCCGCGCATAGCCTCGCGGACGAATCCAGAACGATTTCACCCATAAACCCGTCTGGTTACGAAATCCCATCTTCGGTCGGACGATATAGCTGGGATCGCCGCGTGCGCCCGCGTTTCGCCTGATGAGTGGTGATTGGCCGCGATCACCCACAAAAGCTGACATAGGACGTTGCCATGTGGCGAAAGCCGGAAAGAGAGCCGATGATCGGCCAGAAGAAGAAATACGTCATTCCCGGTATATCCTTGGCGTTCAGCCTTCGATCCGCTCGATGCGTGCGGTCACTCCCGCTCACACTTGCCGTCCTTGCCTTTGCTCAGTGGGGCTACCGGTCAGCCTTGGCAGCGGATGATTTTCTCTTGGAGCAGAAGAGGCCTTTGATAAAAGCCGACCGGTCGCGGGAGGACTGGTCGCTTCTTGCGGATCCGAAACTGCGGACTGAGCCGTTGGATAGTCTCAAGTACATTCCGTTGTTTCCGTCCAATCCCGACAGCTACATCTCGCTCGGGCTCAATCTTCGCGAAATCTTTGAAGTCAGTGATGCGCCGGCTTTCGGAACCGTACGTGCAAATCCCGGAGACTCCTACTGGTTGCAGCGCGCGCAGTTCCATATCGATGTTCACCTGAACGAAAACTGGCAAGTGTTCACGCAGTTCGAAGATGTGCGTGCGTTCGACAAGACGGTGGTCGGCCCTAACGACGCAAACCAATTCGACCTTCGGCTGGCATTCATCGGCTACACGCAGGAGACTGACGCGGGAACGTTCAGGGCGAGGGTCGGCCGCCAGGACTTCGCTTTTGACCTGGAGCGGTTCGTATCGGTGCGCGATGGGCCGAATGTCCGCCAGGCGTTCGATGCGGTCTGGGCCGGGTGGGAGACGGATGCATGGCGCTTCTATGGTCTTGTTAGCCAACCTGTTCAGTATCGCGATGACGATCCTTTCGATGATCGATCGAGCAGCGATGCAATGTTCAGCGGGGTCCGCGTGGAGCGGCAGCTCTCGCCGGATATCGAGGCCTCCGCCTATTACGCGCTTTATCAGCGCAAAGACGCCACATTTCTCACCGCGTCGGGTGAGGAGGACAGGCATATCCTCAATATTCGGACGGCCGGCAAATATGCCGGTTTCGACTGGGATGTGGAAGCGATGGGACAGGTCGGCAAGGTGGGCGCAGCCGATATTCTGGCCTGGGCCATGGGTGCGAGAACCGGCTACACCTTCGAGAATGTCACCTGGTCGCCGCGCATCGGTCTGCAGTTCGACGTGGCGTCGGGCGACGGTGATGCGGGCGACGGTACGCTCGGCACTTTCAATCCGCTGTTTCCGAACGGCTTTTATTTCTCGCTCGGCGGTCATACCGGATACACCAACCTCGTTCACATAAAACCATCGGTCACCGTTCAGCCGATAGAAGACCTGACCCTGATGGCCGGGGTCGGACTGCTCTGGCGACAGACGACAGACGACGCCGTCTACACCCTGCCAAGCATTCCCGTAGCTGGCACGGCGGGTCAGGGGCCGGCATGGACCGGAGCTTATTTGCAGGTCAGGGCGGACTACCGCTTCAATCCCAATCTCACGGGGTCGCTGGAGGCTGTTCACTACCAAGTCGGGTCGGCGCTCGAAGCTGTGGGTGGCCGCGACAGCAATTATGTCAGAGCAGAGCTGAAGCTGGTGTGGTAACAATGCCGACTCTACGCAGCACTGCGAAATACCCACCCGGTTCTCGGCATCCAGAAGCACAAGCAATGGATCCGCTGACGTTGAAGATCGCAAGTTAAGATGAAATCCTGTCCCCCGCAACCATGCTGCCGGACGCCGGACCACGCAAATCGACGATTATCTACGACGTGCTATTCCCTTGAATCGATAGGTTTAAATCAGGCTCTGGCGACTTCTGGTCATCAATCGACCTCGACCTGGCTATCTCCCACGCCGCTAGTTGGCAGGTGATATGCGCTTGCGCGCGAGTGACAAGCAGTGGCAGTCACGCGGCCTGGCGCTTTTGCGCTCCGATTCCAGTCATTCCGACCGTTTGAGCGATTGTCCAAAAGTTGCCGGTAGGCTTATGCGGGTTGAATGTCCCACTTTGGACGGGAAACGGACTGGTAGGTTCGGGGCGGCTACGTCGGGAAAACTGCCCTTGATCCGGGCAACGAACTTTGAGAGCCATTCCGCTTCCTGACGCCATTTGCGTTCACCTCAACGAACTGCTGTTGGCCGGGCGAAGTCCTTAGCCGCGAAACCGCACGGTCTCAACAAAAGCAGTAAACGCCGTGGAAGCATGCCGCCGGTGCGGATAGTAGAGGTGATAGCCCGGCAGATCTGGTGTGAACTTGGCGAGCGCCCGCGTCAGTCGTCCGGACGCGAGGTGAGGCTGGACCTGATCGAGCGGCAGATAGGCGACGCCATGACCATCGAGCGCGGCGTCGAGGATCAAGTCGATGGTGTTCAGGACGAGCGGACCGTCGACCCTGACCCGCGTCTCGCGGCCACCGCGCATCAGACGCCACTTGTTCAGCGTTCCGGAGGTCGGGAGCCGCAGATTGATCGCGCGATGATCGATGAGTTGCGCGGGCGCAGTGGGAATGGGGTGCGTGCGGAAATAGTCCGGCGAGCCGACGATGGCCATCGGAATGTCGGGGCCGATCCGCACCGCGATCATGTCCTTCGACATCTCCCCGCCGAGCCGCACACCGGCGTCGAAACGATCGGCGACGACATCGGACAGGCCATAGTCGATGGTGAGCTCGACGGATATGTCCGGATTGTGGGGCAGCAGCCTCTTCATCGCGGGAAGCAGCAGCGTCTTGGCCGCATGCTCGACCGTGGTGATGCGGATGATGCCGGAGGGCCGGTCGCGCAGCTCACCCAGGGAAGCGATGGCCGTGTCGAGATCGTGCAGCATCGGGCCGAGGTTGCGAGCAGACGCTCGCCGGCATCGGTCGGCGCGACGCTGCGCGTCGTGCGCGACAGCAGCCGCAGGCCGAGCCTTTCCTCGCTGCGCCGCACGATCTGGCTGAGCGCGGATTGCGCCATGCCGAGACGGGCGGCGGCCTTGGTGAAGCTGCGCTCCTCGGCGACCACCACGAACGCCGCCAGATCGGCGATCTCATCCCGTCTCATTCATCACCTCAGTGATAAGGCCAAGCGTAATTATCCCTCTAATCGAGACAATTGTTTTGTCCTAGATTTTCTCCATCGGCAAGGGACATGCGATCCCGCATCGTCAGCGGTGATCAACTTTCCCGAAGGCTTTGACGAGAGCAAAACGTATCCGGCGATTGTCGTCTCGCATCCCGGCGGCGGCGTGAAGGAACAGACGGCCGGCACCTATGCAGCCAAGCTCGCCAAGTTCGGCTTCGTGACCATCGCCTATGATGCCTCCTATCAGGGCGAAAGCGGCGGTGAGCCGCGCCAGCTCGAAAACCCCTACATCCGCACCGAGGACGTCAGTGCCGTCATCGACCACCTGACGACGTTGCCCTACGTGGACAAAGATCGCATCGGCGCCATGGGCATCTGCGCCGGGGCAGGCTACACCGCCAATGCCGCGATCCAGGATCGCCGCATCAAGGCCATAGGCACGGTCAGCGCCGTCAATATCGGCTCGATGTTCCGCAATGGCTGGGAGAACACCGTCAAGTCCATCGATGCGCTGCCCTATATCGAGGCTGGCTCCAACGCCCGCACCGAGGATGCGAAGGCGGGCTCCGCCACGATGCCGCTGGCTCCGGTGAACGAAGCGGACGCGCCGAACGAAGAGCTTCGTCAGGCATGGGAATATTACCACACCGCCCGCGCGCAGTGCCCAACCTCACCCGGTGTCGCGACCTTGCGCAGCCTGAACCAGATCATCACCTACGATGCTTATCACATGGCCGATGTTTATCTGACCCAGCCGATCCAGATCGTCGCGGGCAGCGTGGCGGGCAGCAAGTGGATGAGCGACGATCTCTTTGATCGCGCCGCCAGCACCGACAAGTCCGTCCACATCGTTGAGGGTGCCAATCACATGGAGCTCTATGACGGCCACAAATATGTCGACGAGGCCGTCTCGGTGCTCGCGCCGTTCTTCACGGCGAAGCTCTCGGTCTGAGTCATAGCGGCGTGGTGAACGCCTTGCGGGCCGGCATCGTCGGTCCACACAGATTGCGCGTCCCTCACAAGGAGAACAACATGAAAACCGTTCAAATCCAGAACCCCGACATGGCTTGGCATATTGCCGCCAACATCCTGTTCCCGCCAGCGTTCGACGAAGCGAAGACCTATCCGACGATCGTCAGCGTCCACCCGTTCGGAAGCTGCAAGGAGCAGACCTCGGGCAATGTCTATGGCAAGGCGCTGGCCGAGCAGGGCTTCGTCGTCATCGCCTATGACGCCAGCTTCCAGGGCGCATCCGGCGGCAGCCCGCGCTGGATCGAAAGCCCCTCGCAGCGGGTCGAGGACATCAGCCATGTCATCGATTATGCCGTGACGCTGCCCTATGTCGATGCCGACCGCATCGGTGTGATCGGCGTTTGTGGTGGTGGCGGCTATGTCCTCAACGCCACCCTAACGGAAAAGCGCATCAAGGCCGTCGTCGGCATCACCCCGGTCAATATCGGCCGTCTCTTCCGTGAGGGCTTCAGCGGCTACGACCCGATTGGTGCTCTGGAAGCCATGGCAGCGCAGCGCACCAGGGAAGCGCGTGGTGGCGAATTGCAGGTTAACGAACTACTGCCCGCGAGCCCGGACATGGCCACGAAAGCCGGTCTTACCGAACGCGACGTGTTCGAAGCGACCGACTATTACAAGACGCCGCGCGGTCAGCGGGAAGGCGGCTGGACTCGGATGCTGTTCAGCCATGCCCAGAAGACGCTGGCCTGGGATGCCTTCGCCTTCACCGAGACACTGTTGACCCAGCCGATGATGGTCGTGATCGGCCAGAAGGTCGGCGCGTTCGGCGCTTTCCGCGATGGTATGGAAGCCTACGGCCGCGCCGTCGCCTCGAAGGATCGCCAGCTCGTCTCGTTGGAAGACTGGTCGCACTACGACCTCTACGACAAGCCGGAGCCGGTCGGCCTGGCGCTCGAAAAGCTCGTGCCGTTCTTCAAGCAGTATCTGGGCTGATCGGTCGCGGCGGCTCCCGCTGCCGCGCCTCCATCTCGAATATGAAAGGAGCCTGCACATGGCAGCTCAACAAGGCGGTATCGGCAAGCGCCTGTTCGGCGATATCGCGCCCCAGCTTGCCGATTTCAACGACAGCGTCCTTTTCGGCGAGGTCTGGACCGAACCGACGCTCTAGCAACGCGAGCGCAGCCTCATCACCATCAGCAACCTCATTACGATGTATCGGGTCAACGAATTGCCCTTCCATTTCCGCAAGGGCCTGGAGAACGGCCTTTCGAGAGAAGAGATCATCGCGGTCATCACTCATCTCGCCTTCTATGCCGGCTGGCCGCCCGCGATGACCGCGCTGAAGATCGCGCGCCAGGTGTTTGACGAAATCGATACGGAAGGAACGAATAAATGACCAACGTCCTCATTCTCGGAGCCGGCGGCCAGATCGCCCGTCATGTCATTGAGGCGCTGGGCGGCGACCGCGACACTCACCTGACGCTGCTTGCCCGTAATCCGACAAAGCTTGCGGCAAGCGCGCCGGCCGGCACCGAGATCGTGCAGGGTGATGTGCTCGACGCGGCCAAGCTGGAGGCGGCTGTCACCGGCAAGGATATCGTCTACGCCAATCTCATCGGCGAAGACCTCGATGATCAGGCAAGGGCAGTCATCGCCGCCATGCAGGCGCAGGGCGTCAAGCGGCTGATCTTCGTTCTTTCGCTTGGCATCTATGACGAAGTGCCCGGCAAGTTCGGCGAATGGAACCGGGGCATGATCGGCGAGGACCTGAAGCCCTATCGCCGTGCCGCCGATGCGATCGAGGCGTCCGGTCTCGACTACACCATCCTGCGCCCGGCCTGGTTGACCGATGAGGACGAGGTGGACTACGCGCTGACCGCCAAGGGCGAAGCCTTCCAGGGCACCGTCGTCTCGCGCAGAAGCGTCGGCGACCTGATCGCCAGGATTGTCGTGAAGCCGGACCTGCATGCGAGAGCGAACCTCGGTGTCAACAAGCCGAACAGCGACGGCGATAAACCTTACTTCATGTAAACAAGGCTACGCCGCCGCATGAAATAGCCCTGTATTGTTGCCGGTCAAAAAGGTTTTTAGCGCCCTGATGGGCAGTTGCTGTGATCGCAAGTAAAGATGGGTGCATGCCCCCGCAACCAAACTTCCTCCCACAAAAAACCAATATCCCCCACCCAAACAATATCACAACGCAAAGACCTCAACACCCGCTCGCGATGGTGGAAACGCGACGGGCCAGAAACTGAAGCCCGCACGCTAAAAGCATGAAAACAAAACCAATCTTACCCCTCATCCTTACCAGCTACCGCTGGCCACAAGACCGCTGCTGAGCATAACAGCGCGCCGCTCTCAAGTCCGACCGAAATCCTGCGGATGCACGGGGCGGGTGAAATCCATGATCGCGTTATGCGGGATCTCGAACACGAGCTCGATTTGCAGGAGATCGCCGCGGAGAACAGACTTTGATCCGCCAGGCCTCTGGATAAAACAGGCGCCCATTGTCCATGTCATCGGCTCGCACTGGAGCAAATATTGTACGGAGAATGGAAAATCAGCCACCCCTCAATCTAATTTTGCGGATTCGTGACTTTCCGGTAGTAGCCGTAAGATTGTACAAGATGGTTGTAGTCGTTCTAGTAACACTTGTTCTCACTGTGGTTGAAACCCGAATTTGCGGAAGAATGAGCATTGCGCGGGTGTTCGGCAGAATTATATGGTCTGCTGCAACCTGAATGTTCTCAGGGATGCCACAGGCGCGGAGGCCGTCTTGGAGGAGAGGGATGAGCCTGGACAATCTTGAACTGAAAACGCTCGGCCCGTACTTCGGACTTCCCGAGGCCGCCTCATTGAACGCGGTGCCCGTCAGATCTTCATCCATTTGCGTGACGAGAATCGCCAAGGATGTCGCCGATGGTGAGAGGCCCATTGTCTCCCTTCCCGTTTGCGACGCCTATTTCCTGATGGTGTACACCAAAGAGGCTCATCATTGCGATATCCTGCCGGATGGAACCAGAACGCTGCCTCGCAGATTTGAGCGAGGATCGGTCTGCCTTGTCGACCTTTCCGAAGGGGCCTCGGTCGTCTTATACGCGGACCTTCATTCCGCTACTTTTTTACTGCCAAGGACGCTTATCCAAGAGGTCGTAGAATTATCCGGTACAAGCCCGAGACCCGAGCTGCGGTGTCGAAGGGGCGAGAGGGATCAGGTTCTAAGCAACCTCACCGACGTCATCCTTTCCCTCTTTGACCGACAGAATGCGTCGTGGGAGGTACTCCTGAAACACCTGGCAATCGCGATATGCTCCCATCTAATCCAGGATTCGGTTGGCGAGACGGAGGCTGGCGTGGACGATGCGATCTTTCCCTACAATCGCGAGGCGGCGGCAAAAGAGTTCATGAGGAAAAACCTTGCCCGTGAATTGTCCGTCTCGGAAATCGCCGCGGCGGCTGGCCTCTCCGCCAATCATTTCTCACAGGGATTTAAGAAAGTGACGGGCGTCACGCCCCATCAATGGCTGATGCATGCGCGCGTGGAGGCTGCAAAGGATCTGCTACGCGGAAGCGAGTCATCGCTGAAGGTGATCGCGGAGGCGTGTGGATTTGTGGATCAAAGTCATTTTACGAAGGTTTTCTCCCGCGAAACCGGTATGACGCCGGCAGTTTGGCGTGCAGGATGTCTTAACTAATTTGGGTTGAGCAAAAGGATATTTTGTAAAAAAATCGTTGGAATTTACCAGCGAATTGCCCTACCGATACAGTTGATAAGGGTGGGTTGGCCGGAGTGGACATTGGCAAGAGAATCGGAGGGCGATAACCTGCCCAGAACGCCTGTTCCCAGCCGGTGGACGATGAAGGCGTCGGCTATTACGATTACGCGCCTGTGCTACGACAAGGACGATCTTCCGATCGCTCCGCCGAGCAAACGCGATGACGCGGTTTCCGTTATCATCCAGTTGGCCGATTTTCGAATGCATCGGCTCTGGAAAAATAACGAGCTCATTTTTGAAGGTGGGCATCCAAAAGGGGCGATCGCCATCACCGATCTGAGGAATGAATGGCAGTGCCATCATCTCTCCTCATTCGACAATTTGCGGTTCAATATCCCGCTATCATTTGTACGCTCTTTTCTGGAGGATATCGGCCGCCCGCAATTCGACGGGTTCGATTGCAGGTCCGGCACCAGGGATGACGTCATTCTTGGCCTTGCTCAGGCTGTCTTGCCATATCTCGTCAATCGACATGAAGCTAACCAGCTCTTCTTTGAGCAGATCAGTCTGGTCTTGCTGACGCATTTGACCCATACCTATGCAAGCCAATATTTTCCGACGAAGAGGAATGGCGTTCTGGCGCCATGGCAGGAAAAAAGGGTGCTGGAATTCCTGACGACGAACGCCTTCGCGCAGGTTTCGATCACTGAACTTGCCGAGATATGCGGCCTGTCCCGCAGTTATTTCAACAGAGCGTTCAAGGAAACGTTCGGCCGGACGCCGTACCGCTGGGTCATGGAGTATCGGGTTTCAAAGGCTAAAGATCTGCTGCTTTCGAACCTTTCAATTCAACAGATCGCCACAACATGCGGCTTCGCCGATCAGAGCCACCTGACACGGGTGTTTTCGGATATTGCAGGAGACCCGCCAGGCAACTGGCGTCGGCAGAAGCGTTTGAAACTCGGCGATAAAACCCCGTAAAATCGCAGCCAGCCCGAAGCTCGCATTCTGGCTAAATCCTCCCGTCAGATCCCGTCTCGAGCAGGGGCTCGTCTCCTTTTCGGCGCCGTTTGATATCCGGCCGCCGAAACAGTCCGAACATCCAAACCATCCTTTTAAGCGACAAGAAGATTGCTTCCGCAGCGGGCATCATCCGCTCCGTCAACGCAATTCAGCTCAACGCTTTTGAGGAAAACACAATGACCGTAAGCGCGACACCGACGCCGGGCTCGAAGCTTCTTACTCCGAAAGACCACACGCTGATCATGATCGATTTTCAGTCGCAGATGTCTTTTGCGACGAAGAGCATCGATGCTGTCAATCTCCGGAACAATGCAGCTCTCGTCGCCCATGGCGCCAAGGGTTTCGGTGTTTCTACCATTCTGACCACAGTTGCCGAAAAGAGCTTCTCAGGTCCGATGTTCTCGGAAATCACCGACGCGTTTCCTGGCCAGAAGCTGCTCGACCGAACCTCGATGAACACTTGGGAAGATGCATCCGTCATCGAGGAGATCAACCGCATCGGCAAAAAGCGCATTGTGCTTTCGGGCCTGTGGACCGGCGTCTGCATCGTCGGCCCGGCCCTGTCGGCCATTGAGCAGGGTTTTGAAGTCTTCGTATTGGCTGACGCCTGCGGCGACGTCTCCGACGAAGCCCATAACCGGGCGATGGATCGCATGGTTCAGGCCGGCGCTCAGCCGATGACGTCGCTCCAGTACCTGCTCGAGCTTCAGCGTGATTGGGCGCGCACAGAGACCTACGACATGACCACCGGCATCGCCAAGAAATTCGGCGGCGCCTACGGCCTCGGCATCATCTACGCAAAGACGATGTTCGGCGCGTCCGAAGGTCATTGATAACTGAATGGCCGCTCGTACTCACGCGATGCGGCGGCCAGCTCTTCGATCTCTCCCGTGGTGCACTCGCCTTTGCGCCACGGTGCCCGCCATTTCCTTTCTGTCATGTGCACGGAGTTCACCATGACCGCTTCACCATCGAATAGCGCGACCGTCATCCTTGTGCATGGGGCATGGGGAGATGCATCGAGCTGGCGATCCGTTATTCCCCTTTTGCAGAAGCAAGGCGTTTCCGTTGTCGCCGTGCAGAATCCGACGTCATCTTTGTCGGCGGATGTCGAGGCAACCCGCCATGTGCTGAACGAGATCGATGGACCTGTCGTTCTCGCCGGTCATAGCTGGGGAGGAACGGTCATTACCGAAGTGGGGGACGACCCGAAGGTCAAGGCTTTGGTCTTTGTGGCGGCCTTCGCACCGGATGTTGGCCAATCAACGGGTGATCAAGTCGCCGCTCACCCTGCGCCCCCCGGCCTAGGGGAGGTGAGCTCTGACCGCAGCGGCAGCTACATGATGAGCGTGAGCGGCTGGATCAACGCTGTCGCGCAGGATCTTCCGGAACAGGATGCACGGGTTCTCGCGGCTACCCAGCCGCCGCTCGGTGCCGGCACGTTCTCCGACAAGGTGAGTAAGGCTGCTTGGACGGACCGCAAGAACTGGTACGTGATTTCAACCGAAGACCGGGCGGTCAGCGTAGAGCTCCAGCGCGAATTGGCGAAGAAGTTGAGTGCTTGCACGATCGAACTCAAGGCCAGCCATATGTCGTTGCTTTCGCAACCGGAGGCCGTTGCTTCCGTCATCCTCGAAGCGGTTTCCGATGTATCGGCGGGCTAGTACCAAGGCATTGAATCCAAAAGGATAATTAACCATGAGAATCTATCTGTATTCCCTGGCAGCCGGCCTGCTCGTCGGCATCGTCTATAGTCTGCTGAACGTCCGTTCGCCGGCGCCGCCAGTCATTGCTCTTATTGGCCTTCTAGGCATCCTCGTCGGCGAGCAGATTATTCCCTTCGCCAAGACGCTCCTCAACAAGGAACCGGCCGCCGTCTCCTGGATGCACCAGATCAAGCCGCATATGTTCGGTCACCTGCCGAAGGGCGGCAAGCCCACCGATGTGGCTTCCGATGAGGCCTGAATCCCCTTTTCAATCGAGAGCGAAGACAATGGAAAATGCGACCGCTGACCTGGTCCTGCACCACGGTTTGATCAAGACGCTTGACCGATCCAACCCATCGGCAACGGCCGTGGCGATCAAGGACGGTAAATTCCTGGCCGTTGGCCATGACGCTGAGATCATGGCGCTCAGGGGTCCAAATACGAAGGTGATCGACCTTAAGGGCAAGCGCGTGCTTCCCGGCCTCATCGATAACCATACCCATGTTGTCCGTGGCGGTTTGAACTTCAACATGGAATTGCGCTGGGACGGCGTGCGCTCGCTGTCCGATGCCATGAACATGCTGAAGCGCCAGGTGGCGATCACGCCGCCGCCGCAATGGGTGCGCGTCGTCGGTGGCTTCACCGAGCATCAGTTCGCCGAGAAGCGTTTGCCGACGATCGAGGAAATCAACGCGGTCGCTCCCGACACGCCCGTTTTCCTGCTACATCTATACGACCGGGCGCTTCTGAACGGTGCGGCATTGCGCGCCGTCGGCTATACGAAGGACACACCCGAGCCGCCCGGAGGGCAGATCACCCGTGATGCCAGCGGCAACCCGACCGGCCTTCTTTTGGCAAAGCCGAACGCCGGTATCCTTTACTCGACGCTGGCCAAGGGACCAAAGCTGCCGTTCGACTATCAGGTCAATTCCACCCGGCATTTCATGCGCGAGCTGAATCGCCTCGGCTTGACCGGCGTCATCGATGCCGGTGGTGGCTTCCAGAACTATCCTGATGACTATGCCGTCATCCAGAAGCTTGCCGATGAAGATCAGCTCACCGTTCGGCTGGCGTACAACCTCTTTACCCAGAAGCCCAAACAGGAGAAGGAAGACTTCCTGAATTGGACCTCTTCGGTCAAATACAAGCAGGGCAGCGATTATTTCCGCCACAACGGCGCCGGTGAGATGCTGGTCTTCTCCGCCGCGGATTTCGAGGACTTCCGCCAGCCGCGCCCGGATATGCCACCGGAGATGGAGGGCGAGCTGGAAGAAGTCGTCCGCGTCCTTGCTGAGAACCGCTGGCCCTGGCGCCTGCACGCCACCTATGACGAGACGATCAGCCGCGCGCTCGACGTCTTTGAAAAGGTCAATCAGGATATTCCGCTCGAGGGCCTCAACTGGTTCTTCGATCATGCCGAAACGATCTCAGAGCGCTCGATCGACCGTATCGCGGCGCTCGGTGGCGGCATCGCGACACAGCATCGCATGGCCTACCAGGGCGAATATTTCGTCGAGCGATATGGTCACGGCGCCGCGCAGGCCACTCCGCCGATCGCCCGTATGCTGGAAAAGGGCGTCAAGGTCTCCGCCGGCACGGATGCGACGCGTGTCGCCTCCTACAATCCGTGGGTCTCGCTTTCGTGGATGATCACCGGCAAGACCGTCGGCGGCATGCAGCTTTACCCCCGTGCCAACTGCCTCGATCGAGAGACGGCGCTGCGCATGTGGACGGAGAACGTCACCTGGTTTTCCAATGAGGAAGGCAAAAAGGGTCGCATCGAGAAGGGCCAGTTCGCCGATCTCATTGTACCGGACAAGGACTTTTTTGCCTGTGCTGAGGATGAGATTTCCTTCCTGACCTCCGAACTCACCATGGTTGGCGGCAAGATCGTCTACGGAGCCGGCGAATTTGCCGATTTCGACGAAAATGAAGTCCCGCCCGCCATGCCCGACTGGTCGCCGGTACGCAGCTTCAAGGGCTACGCCGCTTGGGGTGAGCCGGAGGGTGTCGGCAAGAACTCCCTGCATCGCCGCCTGATCGCCTCATGCGGCTGCACCAACGACTGCAACGTCCACAGTCATGCCCATGCCAACGCCTGGACGTCGAAATTGCCGATCGCCGACCTTAAGGGCTTCTTCGGCGCGCTCGGCTGCTCATGCTGGGCGGTTTGAGGAGAAACGGAATGCATTTCCTGGAAACGAAACTTGTGAGCTTTGTACGTCCCGTATTCGGGACGCCTTGGATGCGCTTCATCGCCTATCTTGGTCTCTGCGCCGCCTATCTCCAGGGCGGCCTTAACAAGCTGACGGATGTTAACGGCGCCATCGGCGAGATGACGCATTTCGGCCTGTCGCCGGCGGCTCCTTTCGCCATGTTAGTGATCATTCTGGAGCTGGTCGCTTCGCTGATGATCCTGGCCGGTTTCTTTCGCTGGCTCGGCGCGCTTGCGCTCGGCGCCTTCACGCTGCTCGCCACCTTTCTGGCGCTGCGTTTCTGGGAGCTGCCGCCCGGGATGGAGCGTTTCATGGCGGCCAATTCTTTCTTCGAACATCTCGGCCTTGTCGGCGGCTTCCTACTCGTCGCCTGGCTTGATCTCACCGAAGGACGAACCAGACAAACTTGAGGGAGGCCGGCTATAGATATGGTCTTGGCAGAGGCCCGAGACGCGCGCCGGTCGCTTACTAAGTACGCCTTTCTATCGAAGCGACACGGCCTCCGCGGCCTTGTCGCCGCAACCAACGTGGAGACCCTCATGATTCGCCGTTCTCTGATATTCGCCGCCCTAGTCGCTTTTTCCGGCACCCCAGTATGGGCGATATCCCAGTTTGCGGTCGCGCCGCAGTACGATACCACTCACGTCTATGTCGCGCCCGCTGATGTAGACGGCTTCGTCAAAGGCTTTCTCGCCACCTTCGGTGGCACCAGCACCAAACAGGTCGTTGCAAACGTTACGCCGACACCGAGCAGCACGACCTCGCAACTCCTGCAGACGCCTGCCGGTACAGTTTCGCTTTTCGGCTTCATGACACCAATTCCCTATCCCTTTGGCGCCGAACGCACGGGCTATCTCGTCACCGATCTCGACAAGGCCGTCAACGCAGCCAGGAAGGCCGGTGCCGACGTCATTGTTGCGCCTTTCCCTGACCCGATCGGCCGTGATGCCGTCATCCAGTGGCCGGGTGGTGTCAACATGCAGCTTTATTGGCACAACACGAAGCCGAACTATGCGGCGTTCGAAACCATCCCTGAAAATCGTGTCTACGTGTCGCCTGATGCGGTGGCTGCCTTCGTGCGGGACTTCACCACCTTCGCCCATGGCAAGGTCGTATCCGACGATAAAAAGGCTCCCGGAGTCGAAATCGGCCGCGCCGATAGCACCTTCCATCGGATCCGCATCGAATCTGATTTCGGCAAAATGACAGTTCTTGCTACCGACGGACATCTACCCTTCCCCTACGGCTACGAAATGACCGGCTACGAAGTGGCCGACCTCGATGCCACGTTGCAAAAGGCCAAGGACGCAGGCGTCAAGATCCTCGTCGAACCCTCTCAGTCAGGTGATCGTCGGGCCGCCATGGTGGAATTTCCGGGCGGCTACGTCGCGGAGATCCATTCCGTTGCCAAGCACTGACGACAGTGCAGCGGCCGCGTCCGGCGCGGCCGCTCGATCTTGGAGAGTGCGTAATGACGATCGAACGATATCTGGTTTCAACGGCGGTATTGCTGGCCTTTTCGGCGACGGCGGTAATCGCTGCTGACTCAGCCGCACCCGCCAAACGGCCTACGATCAAGGGTAGTCGCTGGCAGGAAGATTGGTCAGCATTGGCCGATCCCGTTCTCAGGACCCGGCCGCTCGATCCCCTGAAATATCTCCCGCTTTCGCCTGGTGATCCGGCAACCTACATATCGTTTGGCGCGAATTTGCGAGAACGGTTCGAGACAAACAATGCCCCAAGCTTCGGAATCGGCGGCGTCGAGCGCGATAGCTATCTGATCCAGCGGGCGCAATTTCACATCGATCTGCATCTGTTTAATGACTGGCAAATATTCACCCAGTTCGAAGATGACCGCGCGTTCGGCAAAGAGTCTGTTGGTCCCGCCGACGCCGACAAAATGGACCTAAGGCTGGCGTTCGTCGCCTACTCGCACGATTTCGATGCCGGCACCTTCAAGGCCCGAGTTGGCCGGCAGGATTTCGCATTCGACCTTCAACGCTTCGTCTCCTCGCGCGACGGGCCGAATGTGCGCCAATCCTTCGATGCCGCCTGGGCGAATTGGGAAACAGGGCCCTGGCGCTTCATCGGCTTTGTCAGCCGGCCGGTCCAATATCGAAACGACGACGCATTCGATGATACGTCGAACGGCGACTTCCGCTTCAGCACGCTGCGCGTGGAACGGCAGGTTCTGGGAACCAACGAACTCTCCGCCTACTACTCGCTCTATCAGAAGCGCAATGCACATTACCTCGATGGATCCGGAGATGAAGACCGGCATATATTCGACACCCGGTTCGCCGGCAGTTCGAGTGGTCTCGATTGGGATCTCGAGGGAATGGGGCAGTTGGGTTCTGTCGGCGACAAGGATATTCGAGCCTGGGCGATCGGCGCGCGCGGCGGGTACACTTTCGAGGATGCTTCCTGGACCCCACGGCTGGGTCTACAGTTCGATATGGCCTCAGGCGACCGCAGCCCTGGCGACGGCACTGTCGGAACCTTCAACCCTCTCTTCCCCAATGGCTACTATTTCACGCTCGCCGGCTATACCGGCTATTCAAACCTCATACACCTCAAACCTTCGATCACAGTAAAGCCAATGGACAAGATGACGCTGATGGCGGCCGTCGGTCTTCAGTGGCGGCAAACCACGGCAGATGCGATTTACGTCCAGCCCAACCAGCCACTCGCAGGAACAGCGGGTCACGGCGGCGCGTGGTCGGGAGCCTATGAGCAGATCAGGCTCGACTATGCCTTTAACGCAAATCTGACAGGCGCGATCGAGGCGGTGCACTATGAGATTGGCGACGCCATCCGCAAGGCTGGCGGTCACAACGGCAATTATCTTGGCGCTCAGCTAAGCTTCGCCTGGTGACCGGTTTTTTCGTCAGCCTCAAAAGCCGGCCTTCGGCGACCTGAGCTTTGTCCAAATGACACGAGCATCGGACAAGAGGCGGCGGCTCCTTGCGAGCTATGAAGTCGACGTCCACGCAAAGGTTACCAAGATGTCTGACAACCCGAACGAGCTCATGTTTTCCCGCAGGCAAACATTGCTGGCCGGCGCAACCCTTTCCGCTGCGATCGCCATGCCATCCCTTGCCTTTTCTGACACCACTCCTGCAAAGATTAAAGGAACACTGCCCATGACCACCGGCTTCGTCGAAACCAAAGACGGCGTACAGATCTTTTACAAGGATTGGGGTCCGAAGGATGCCCAGCCGATCGTTTTTCATCACGGCTGGCCGCTGTCTTCGGACGACTGGGACGCCCAGATGCTATTCTTCGTCCAGCACGGCTATCGCGTCGTCGCTCATGATCGCCGTGGTCACGGCCGCTCCTCGCAGGTCAGCGACGGTCATGACATGGATCACTACGCAGCCGACGCATCCGCGGTCGCCGAACATCTGAACCTGAAGAACGCCGTCCATATCGGCCACTCGACGGGTGGCGGTGAAGTCGCTCGCTACGTTGCCAAGTTCGGCCAGCCGCAGGGCCGCGTCGCCAAGGCTGTTCTGGTTAGCGCCGTTCCTCCGTTGATGCTGAAGACAGAGTCCAATCCGGGCGGCCTGCCCATGGAAGTTTTCGACGGCATCCGTAAGGCAGTCGCCGACAATCGCACGCAGCTCTTCCTCGACTTCCCCACCGGCCCGTTCTACGGCTTCAACCGTCCGGGCGCGACCGTTTATCAGGGCGTGATCCAAAACTGGTGGCGCCAGGGCATGATGGGCAGCGCCAAGGCTCATTACGACGGCATCAAGGCCTTCTCCGAAACAGATCAGACCGAAGATCTCAAGAAGATCACCGTTCCGACCCTTGTCATGCATGGTGATGACGACCAGGTCGTTCCGATCGCCGATTCTGCTGAGCTCTCCGTCAAGCTTCTCAAGAACGGTACCCTGAAGGTTTACAAGGGCTACCCGCACGGCATGCTGACGGTCCACGCCGACGTCATCAATCCGGACCTGCTCGCCTTCATCAAGGCCTGAGGAGCACGATTCCGCCTGCCGCCAAGCTAGAGGCTGGCGGCAGGCCCTTTATTGATGCAGTGCTCGACGTCCCGAAGCACTCCACCAAAGTTCCCAAGAGGCTCGTTTAATGAAAGCCATCCCACTTCCTGTTCTTCTCAGCTTCAACGGGGGATATGTCGACACTCTCGGCTTCCTGGCGCTCGGCGGATTGTTCACCGCCCATGTCACGGGCAATTTCGTGACTTTGGGGGCGTCGATAGCGATGGGCATGGGAGCTACTCTGTCGAAGCTCTTCGCACTCCCGGTCTTTTGTGTGGTCGTATTCGCATCACGTATTGTCGGGCTGACGCTGCAGCGGAACGGTCGACCGGTCCTGCGTCCTCTTCTCGTCGTCAAGCTGATATTGCTTATCATCGCCGCGGCGATCGCATTGACGGACGGGCCCTTCAGCGATCCGAACAGTTCGACGGCCTTCGCAATCGGCATGGTCCTTGTTGCCGCCATGGCGGTGCAGAATGGCATTCATCGCGTTCATCTGGCGAAGTCTCCTCCGTCGACCTTGATGACCGGAACGACGACTCAGATCATGCTCGACCTTGCCGATATCGCCATGGGTGGGCATTCGGAGACTACGGCTGCAGCTTACTCACGTCTGAAGCGGATGGTGCTCGCCGTTGTCGTCTTCGCTTTGGGCTGCGCCATCGCGGCGCTGGCGTTCATTCTCTCGCCCGTCTGGAGTTTTGTCGCCCCTGCCGTCCTAGCGGCTCTGGCGCTCGTTGCCCACGTCGAAACGCCCGAAGGCGATTAATTAGCATTTACCGCGGAAACGCAGCATCCATCAAACCCCAGGAGTATAAAATGTCTGATCGTCGGATGTCCGATTCCAGTTACAGTCATATCATCAATGTTGGCGCCGACAAGGTCGATATCGCTGACTGGCTGTTCAACTTACCCGATGCAGAATATCAGCGTTGCTCCCCCGACCACATCGCCGCTGGTGCCACTTGGACGGACGACGGCCGCCGGATGTCGATCAATGTGGAAACGATCGGCGGAAGCCTGGTGATCCAGCATTATGTCGCCGAGATCGCTGAACCCAATTATTGCAAGATGGTATCCATCTCCGATGTGATGGCCGCTCATGGTCGCACGAAGGTGCAGGTAATCTGGGAACTCAGCGTCACGCCGATCGACGCTGAGCATTGCGAGTGCACCAACCACGTTCGCGCATTCGCCACCGACGAGTTTCTGGCCTATTGCGAGAAATACAACATCAATTTCGCAGACGCCGCAAAGGCCCGTTCGGAAGCATCGTCCAATCACAACAAGGGCGAGACGCCCCTGTTTGCCGAGAGCATTGCGAAGCGTGCGAGGGAAAAGCGCGGACACTGATCGAGCATGAACAGATACTGTCGTCAAATTCCGGAGAGATGTGAACGTTGGCAGTCAGGCGCATCTACGACCTTGCTCCAAGGGTGACGAGTTTCGGTGTCCGATACAGTTCGCGCTCAACGGAATGATGATCGTTGAGAAGGGTATTTCCCATGATCGAGCCAAAGAGGACCAACGCCGATGTTCGCGACGGCAAAGAGAGCCTCCCGGAAATGGAAGATCTTCGCCTCGAGCTTCCCGTCGCGATCCAACCAGCTACCGAAGAATGCCTCGACGAGGACTTGCTGGATACATTTCCCGCGAGCGATACGCCCGCCACCGGCCGTTATGAATAACATCAAAATCTACTGCTGAAACCTTTCGCGAAAGATTGGAAAGATGGACGAATCTGTGAAATCACGCCGCACGGCTCCACTCAGAACGCCTATCGGGCTCAGCCACGCGGCGGTCACCGACATATCCGCCGCGGCCACCACCTTGCTTGCCGATGTCTTTGTCCTTTACCTTAAGACTAAGAACTTTCACTGGCACATGTCAGGGCCGAACTTCCGCGACTATCACTTGATGCTCGACGAGCATGGGGAGCAGCTTTTCGCTATGACCGACCCACTTGCGGAGCGGGTCCGCAAGCTTGGTGGCGGAACTCTTCGTTCCATCGGTGATATCGCCCGCCGCCAGAGGATACTGGACAACGATGCCGACTTCGTCCATCCGCATGAGATGCTTGCGGAACTTCGCGACGACAATGGCGCGCTCGTCGCCAGCATGCGTGCCCTGCATGACACATGCGACGAGTATAACGATGTCGCCACTGCGAGCCTCCTGGAAAACTGGATCGATGAGGGTGAGCGCCGCGTGTGGTTCCTTTTCGAAATCCGCCGCAACACCAACGACTGAGCAATCGGCCTGCAGATGTACCCATGACATGCGCATCTGCAGGCCGGCTCGTGATCGCAGGGGGAGCCTCAGACGCATCCGATTATCTTTGATCAGGCCGAGCTTGCGTGCGAAAGCTGGAAGAGGTGGCGGATGCGATTGGTCAATGTCTGCGCATGCTGCGATGGTGTGGTGCCATCCCCGCGCAGATGCCTTTCCTGCTCGAGCCTTTCAGCGAGCGTTGCGCCGATATCGTCAGCCAAAATTGGGCGCTCCCGCAGGACCTCGCAAAGCTGATCTCTCCCGATCTCGCAGGCAACGACCGGCGTCAGCGCAACAATACGACCGGGTTCTTCCGCGCCGATTAGGGGGCCGCGCTCACCGAAAAAATCGCCAGGCGAAAGTCGGTTGAGTTCGATGTCCCGACCATTCTCCTGGCGGACGACATGCACGACGCCACTTTCAATGAGCATCAAGGTGGGCGAGCGCTCTCCCTGTTGGATAATCTCCGCCCCTCTTGCGTAGCTTCGCCGGAAGGCAGCTTTTGAAAGTGTTTCGCGCTCCTTGTCGGTGAGTCCGGAAAAGAGTGACAGCATCGGCATGAGCCGCAATGGGGTCTCGAGCTCTCCCTCTGAGCCGGTCGCTGCCGCCGGCGGGGGCGCTGTACCGAACATGCCATTGCTTGCAAGCGGAATCCCCGCCGCCAGCATGTGTCGGTACATAAGGTCGTAGATCTCATTCTTCGCCGCCGTCGTCTCGGATATGTCGCGGAGCCGGAAGGCCAGCTCGAATTCGATGGCCTCCTTGGTAAGGCTGACGATCGAGATCAGGGGATCCGGAGCACGCATAATATGATTGCTTCCCAGGGTGACTGCTTCGAGCAATCTCGCCATGGTCGCTGGTGTGCGCGTCGGAGCGAGCTTGATCGACATGGTAACGCCATGCGTCTCATCGGGGCTGTTGAGATTGACGAGTTGCGATTTTGCAAGCGCGCTGTTTGGAATGACGACGAGATCGTTGGTGGCGTTGGACAGATGGGTCGCGCGCCAGTTGGTCTCGATCACACGACCCTGGACGCCGCTCTCGAGAATGATCCAGTTTCCCACGCTGTATGATCGACCAAGATTGAGGGCAATGCCGGAAAAGACATCGGAAAGCGTGCTCTGCAGCGCCAAACCGAGGACGATCGCAAAGACACCGGATGTCGCGATCAGCGTGCCAACCGGCACGCTGAATACATAGGCCACCACCGAAAGCGCGGCCCCAACATAGATAATCCCGGCGATCAGGTCCTGGAGGAACCGCGCTTCGCGCGGGCGGCGCTCGAAGATCAGGAACAACCTGATGCTGCTGACGAGCATCATCGCCCCGCCGAGCCACCAGATCGTCTTTGCGAGTCCATAGAACAGGCGGTGCCAGAGATCCGACGATGTCAGCGTTTCGGAATAAGGTGCAACCCCGTTCATCAGCAGAATGGCTGTCAAGGTAACGAAAAATGCGACGTCGATGGCAAAGCGTACAGCCCTGTGTCTCTGCACCAGCCGGTGCGCCCCAGCGACAATGGCGACGAGAAGCAAAAATTGCGTAATAGGATCAATGAGATATTGCATCACGTAGCCCAAGGAACAGCCTGCTATCGCTAGACCAGTTTCCGAACGGCGTCTTGGCGATTTCCATGAATTTTGGCATTCTATCGTTCAATAATAATGAACAATGCATAGTTCACGTAGACAATTTCAATTTCGATCCAATTCGCCGACATCTTGTTCATCGAAACACGGGAGTTCGGCAAATGAACACGCCAGTTACATTCCACGCCTTCAGACATGGTCTCTTCGATATTACGGTGCTCTCACATGGCTTGATCGCTCTCGCTGAGCGGGCGGCGCGCGATGCCATGTTGTTCGGATACGGCCATCCCGGCGTCGGGACCGTCCGCAAGGAGGGCGATAGCTTTCAGTTCAGCCCTGTGACGGAGGCACGATCGTGAGCCGCAAGGTTTTTGGAAGACAGGCGAGCTTCCTGACGGCTGCAGCCGTCGTCGCCCATACGATCTGGACCAGCGCCGCCCCGGCGCTTACCTATCCGCTGTATGCGCAGGAATGGCATCTGACGACATTCACGACGACGGCGATCTTCGCCGTCTATCCAGTCTTCGTCGTCCTGATGCTCGTCGTCTTTGGCAACGTGTCCGATTATATCGGCCGAAGGGAAGCAATGCTGCTTGGTCTTGCCGCTTCGCTCGGCGGCACGCTGATATTTGCGCTGGCGCCGGACGTTGATTGGATCTTCATCGGCAGGGCCTTCATGGGTGTTGGCGTGGGTCTGTCTGCGGGACCGTCGGCCGCGGCCGTTGTCGAGTTCAGCGCGCCAGGCCGGGCCGCTCAGGCTGGTAGCGCGACGGCCGCCGCCCAGGCGTTTGGCATGATCGGCGCGGCACTTGTCGGCGGTGCGCTGATCGAATATGCGCCGCTGCCGACGCGGCTGAACTTCGCGGTTCTGGTCGTCGTCCTCGCCGTACTCATGGTTGCGACCTGGATGCTGCCGAACCATACGGCGTCGCGGCCCGCCGGCCGTTGGCGGCCGAGAGTTCCGGCCATCCCGAACGGCTTGTTTGCAACTTTCGTCACGGCGACCGCGGCGGTAACGGCTTCTTACGTGCTTGGCGCGATGACGCTTTCGCTCGGTGCGCAGGTGGCGCGTGACATCGTTGCCTCCCAAAACGCGCTCGTGAACGGCGGCACCATCGCGCTTTTTGCAATTTCCTCTGCCATCGCCACTGCCCCGGCGCGTGGTGCCAAACCGAGTAGGGTTATGCTCGTCGGCAGTGCTATCGCCATCGTTTCCTCGGGGTTGTTGGCGCTCGCCGCGGTCCTGCACTCGCTGGTCTTCTATACCGTCGCCCAGATCGGTAGCGGGATGGCCTACAGCCTGCTCCTCCTCGGAGGACTTTCGCTCATCAATGCTGCCGCTCCTGTGACGCATAGAGGCGCGACGCTCTCGGCGCTGTTCCTGGTTGCTTACTTGGCCCAGGCCGTCGTGGCCCTGTTGCTGGGCAAGATCGCGACCTGGGCGAGCCTTTCCTCCGCGGTGGATCTGGGCGTCGCGACAGTCGCAACGCTGGCTTTGGTAACTCTTCTCCTTGATGCGGTCAGAAACACGGTCGCAGGCCGCCGTGCTTGCAAGGCTGGTACGCATTGATCTGATCGTGAAGCAGCGTGGGGTCGACAGGAAGCAAGAGCGGCCCCACGGCTTTCTGGATAGCCGACGCCTTTGAGGAACAATCGATTTGTCCAAAAGAACGACGGTGGCGACAAGACCTTCCCTAGACTCATGCGCGAAATATTCACAACGTTTGCAACAGCGAAGCACCGCATATGAAACTTTCGAAGCGACATCTGGCAATCGGAGCCGCGTTCCTATCGGCTATGATCGTTACCGGAGTCGGAATTGCCGCCTGGATCGTCTATGAACCGGCACTTTCCGAAATCGCGCGCCCATCCCCCTCGAGCTTCGATCGCGGTGTTGTCGCAAAGGGCGAGCAGCTCGCCACCGTCGGCGATTGCATCGTCTGTCACACGGCGCCGAACGGCGCGCCTTTTGCTGGCGCGCGCGCATTGCCGACGCCTTTCGGCACACTCTTTTCGGACAATATCACCCCTGACGAGAAGACGGGCATCGGCACCTGGTCGCTGGCAGCGTTCAGCCGTGCCATGAGGCAAGGCGTCGGCCGCGATGGAAGCCATCTCTATCCGGCACTGCCCTACGAGCACTTTACTCATGTCAGCGACGACGACCTCGAGGCAATCTACGCATTTCTGATGACCCGGCAGCCGGTCTCACAGCAGGCTCCCGAAAACCGATTGCTTCCCGGCCTCGGATTCCGGCCGCTGCTCGCCGGCTGGAAGCTCCTCTTCCTCAAGCAGACAGAGTTCAAGCCTCAGACGAGCGAAAGCGCCGAATGGAACCGGGGCAAATATCTGGTGGATGGACTTGCCCATTGCGGTGGCTGTCATACGCCGCGCAACCTCGCCGGCGGCGAGGAGAGGGCGCGCGAATTTGCCGGAGGCGTCGCAGAGGGCTGGAATGCGCCCCCGCTCAACGAGGCGAACCCTTCCGCCGCGACCTGGAATGTGGATTCTCTCGTCGCCTATCTCAAGACGGGATCTGATCGCGGGCACAGCGCGGCCGGCGGCCCGATGGCCCCTATTTCAGAAGGTCTTTCCCGCCTCAACGATGCCGACGTCAGGGCGATCGCCGCCTACATAGATTCCCGGATGCATCCCTCCCGGGAGGCCATTGCGACGGCCGTCACCGTCGTTGCCGCCACCGACAACCGACCTGCCGCCGCCGCGGCGCATCCTGAGGCCGACCTCCTCTTCGAGGGTGCTTGCTCCGGTTGTCATGCGCCGCGTGCACCCATGAACGTCAACGGCCGACCGATTCTCACGACTGCGACCGACCTTAGAGCAGACGATCCGAGAAACGCCGTGCAGACGCTACTGCAGGGGGTCGCGCAGTCCGCGGATAAAGGCGCCTACATGCCTTCCTTTTCCAGCACCATGACCGATCGCCAACTGGCCGATGTGCTCGCTTATGCCCGCGCTCGCTTCACCGACAAGCCGGCATGGCCGGATCTGGAAGCCACTGTCGGCGATATTCGCAAGGAGAATGCGGAATGACGATCTCGATTAACGTCAATGGCGAGGACCGTGGGGTGGAGTCCGATTCGGATACGCCGCTTCTCTACGTGCTCCGTGACGACCTAGGGCTAAACGGCGCCAAATATGGATGCGGCCTCGGGCAATGCGGTGCCTGCACCGTGCATCTCGACGGAAAGCCGGTCTTCTCCTGTCTGACGCCGGTCGGCCTGCTGGCGGGCAGGAAAGTGCGCACCATCGAGGGGCTGGGCACCGCCGAGAAGCCCAATGTCGTTCAGAAAGCCTTCCAGGACGAACAAGCCGCACAGTGTGGCTATTGCATCGCCGGCATGATCATGCGTGCCCAGGCACTGCTCGATCGTAACGCGTCGCCGACCGAGGAGGAGATCCGTGTGCATATGCAGCCAAATCTCTGCCGTTGTGGAACTCATGCCCGAATATTGAGGGCGGTGCACCGCGCGAGCCGCGAGCTTTCGTCGGCTTCCCTGACCGGAGGTGCGCAATGAACGCCATTCAGAACACCGGCCTCACCCGGCGCTCCTTTCTCAGCGCGAGCGGCATCGCGGTCGCTTTCGCACTTTCGCGTCCGGCTTTCGCCCAACTCGCCGGTGGCGGTGAAGGTGGGGCGGGTCCTGCGGTCGTCGCTCCCGACCTTCCCGGCAGCCTGAAGTCATGGCCATATCTCGATTCCTGGATCCAGCTCGACGAAAAAGGCCACGCAACGGTCTTCACGGGCAAGGCCGAGCTCGGGCAGGGCATCAGGACCGCATTGCTACAGGTTGCAGCGGAAGAGCTGGATCTGCCGCCTACCTCGGTCACACTGGTGACGGTCGATACCGCGCGCACGCCTGACGAGGGCCTGACAGCGGGCAGCCATTCGATGCAGGATAGCGGCACGGCAATCCGCAACGCGGCAGCCAATGTCCGAATGGTGCTTCTACAGAAGGCGGCTGAGCGATTGCAGGTCCAGCCGGATAGGCTCACGACGACCGGAGATGGACGAATTCTTGGGTCGGACGGCCAGACGGTTTCCTATGGCGAGGTGGCCGCCGCACTCTCGCTGCATGTCGAGGCAATTGCCCATGCGCCGCTACGCACGAAAACCGAATTCCGAACAATGGGCACAAACCTTCCGCGCATCGACATTCCCGCCAAGACGACGGGCGGTCAGGCTTTCCTTCACGATATGCGCCTGCCGGGCATGCTGCATGCGCGCCTGCTGCGCGGCCCGAGCGAGAGGACGCGCCTGAAGCTGCCGCCCGCCGCCGAGATCGAGGTGATGCCGAGGGTCGTCAAGTTCGTACAGAACGGCGACTTCGCCGCTATCGTCGCCGAGAGGGAATGGGATGCGATCAAACTGATGCGCAAGCTGCAGGCATCCGATTACGAGCCGGTGGGAGCGCCGTTTCCGATCGGCAGCGTCACGGATACGCTGAAGGCGCTGCCGGCTCGCGACATCGTCATTCTCGATGTAGCTCATCCTGTCGCCGCGCCCGTCAAGACGCTGTCCGCGCGCTATACCCGCCGATGGATCAGCCACGGCTCCATCGGTCCCTCTTGTGCAATCGCTCTGCTCCAGGATGACCTCCTGACCATCTGGACCCACAGCCAGGGAACCTATGACGTGCGTCGCGTCGCCGCCGAGTTGCTCGGCCGGCCGATCGAGAAAATCCGCGCGATCCATGTCGAAGGCTCGGGCTGCTATGGACAGAACGGCGCGGACGACGTCGCTGCTGAAGCGGCCTATATCGCCATGACGGTTCCCGGCCGGCCGGTTCGGCTGCAGTGGATGCGGGAACAGGAATTCGGCTGGGAGCCGCTCGGTCCTGGAATGGTGACCGAGGTGGAAGCGGGGCTTGACGCGTCCGACCGCATCGTGGCGTGGAAATACGATGTCTGGAGCAACCCGCACAATAATCGTCCGGTCGGCGCTGGCGGCGTGCTGGTCGGCAATCAGATCGTGCCCAGCTTTCCGCAGCCCGAAGGCAAGGAAATCCCGATGCCGGAGGGAGATGGAAGCCGCAATTCCAACCCGCTCTACGATCTGCCGAACATGAACGTCCTTTATCATTTCATCAAGGACATGCCGATCAGGGTCTCGGCACTGCGTTCTCTCGGCGCGCACCTCAACGTCTTCTCGATCGAAAGCATGTTCGACGAGCTGGCGCTTGCCGGGAATATTGATCCGCTCGATCTGCGGCTGAACCACATGGCCGATGCCCGCGCGCGGCAGGTCATGCAAACGGCGACCGGTGCGTTCGGTTGGCGCAAGCGTCAAAAGAAAGGCCCCTTCCACGGCTTCGGCATGGCCTTTGCGCGATATAAGAACCTCGGCGCCTATTGTGCTGTCTGCATGGAGATCAGCGTCGACCAGAATACCGGGCGGATAACCGTTCACCGCGTCCAGGCCGCCGCCGATTGCGGAGAGGTCGTCAGTCCTAACGGCGTTCAGAACCAGGTCGAGGGTGCGATCATCCAGTCCCTCAGTTGGTGCACGCGCGAGGAGGTCACGAACGACCAGACAATCCGCACCAGCTTCGATTGGAGCGCGTATCCGATCCTGCGCTTCCTCGATATTCCCGAAAAGATCGACGTAATCGTCGAGGAGCTACCTGGCCAACCGTTTCTTGGCGTCGCCGAATGCGGGCAGGGGCCGACTTCGGCAGCGCTTGCCAATGCGTTGGCGGATGCGACCGGCATACGCTTTCGCGACATGCCGATGACCCCGGAGCGGGTGAGGGCGGCAATCGTCACTCTGTAGTTCCCTCGATGCCCGCCTCCGCTAGTGCCGCGCGGAGTGCGGCGATGAAGACGCGAACCTTGGGGAGCACGAGGCGCGTGGTCGGATAGACGGCCCAGATGTTGATCGCCTCGAGTTCCGCGCCCTGAAAATCGATCGGCACCAGGCGGCCAGCTTTGATGTCGTCGGCCACGTACCAGATCGACAGCATAGCGATGCCACCTCCGCCAAGGCACGCCGTATAGCAGCCTGCGATGCTACTGCAGGAAAAGCGTCCATTCAGTCTGGCATGCCGCTCATCGCCATGGTCGCGGAATGTCCAGTGGGTAGCACCTGCGAGCGATAGGCAGTCGTGATCGGCGAGTTCGTCGAGAGACGATGGCGTGCCGCGGCGGGCGAGATAGCGCGGACTGGCGACGACGACCCGCGGATTGTCCGCGAGTTTGCGGGCGATAAGGCTGCTGTCCCTGAGCCGGGCGATGCGGATTGCGAGATCCGTTCCGGTCGCCACAAGATCAGGCAGGCTGTCGGTCATGTCGACCGAGATCCTTAGATCGGGATTGTCTTCCAGCAGCTTCGGCACCATCGGCATGATGAATTTCAGCGCGAACGAGATCGGCACGGATATGCGCAGCAGGCCGGCGGCGCTCTCGGCCCCGGAATGCAGGAGTGCCATGGCAGCCGCTTCGTTATCGACGAGCGCTTGCGCGAAAGGCAGGAAGCTCTCGCCTTCTGGGGTGAGCGAAAGCGACCGCGTTGTGCGATGAAGCAGCCTTACGCCGACGGCGGCCTCAAGGGCGGCGAGCCTGCGTGTTGCGATCATGGGAGTGACGCCAAGACGCCGTGCGGCGGCGGAAAGGCTGCCGGCCGAAACCGCGGCGGTGAAGACCAACACATCATCCGTGTTCATTATATCGATATCCGTTATGCAGGCCAATCATCCAAGATGGCTAAAACGCTTTTCGATAAAAAGCTAGATAAGAGCACATCTCTTCAGCCAGAAAGGCAAGGATCATGGATACCTTAAGTCAACACTCGCCGGTAATGTCGAAACAGCTTTCGAGGCCGGCACTGTTTGCTATGGCGGCCGCCAGCGGGATTGCCGTGGCGAATATCTATTACAACCAGCCGATGCTCGGGATCATCGAGGATGAATTCCAGCACCAGCCGATCACGGGTTTTATTCCGACGGCCACGCAACTCGGCTATGCACTCGGCCTTTTCTTTCTGCTTCCGCTCGGGGACCTCGTCCATCGGCGCAAGCTGATCATCGGCCAGTTTATCGTTCTCTCGGTCGCGCTTGCGCTCGCGGCGATAGCGCCTACCGCGTGGTTGCTCGTGCTGGCCTCGCTCGTCGTCGGCGCCAGCTCCACGGTCGCGCAACAGATCGTTCCCTTTGCCGCTTCGCTTGCTTCTCCCGAGAAGCGCGGTTCGACAATCGGCACGGTCATGGCGGGTGTGCTGTCCGGGATCCTGTTCAGTAGAACATTGTCCGGGTTCGTCGGCCAGCATGCCGGATGGCGCGAGATGTTCTGGATCGGCGTGCCTTTGGCGCTCGTCGCGGCAGCCTTGATGTATGTCTCTCTGCCTGATCATCGTCCGACCTCGCGCATGGCTTATCATAACGCCATCAAGTCGCTTGCCCATCTGTGGAAGCGGGAAGGTGCGCTTCGGACGGCTGCATTGATGCAGGCCTCGCTCTTCGGCTCGTTCACGGCTTTCTGGACGATCCTGGCGCTCTATCTGCAGACGCCGCGCTTCAACCTAGGCGCCGATGTTGCCGGCCTCTTTGGGATCGTCGGCGCAGCCGGCATCTTTGCCGCTCCGCTTGCCGGGAAGATCGCCGACCGTCGTGGACCGCACTTCGTCGTCTGGATGGGCGCTTTGCTGACGCTGGTTGCATGGGTGATCTTCGGTCTCTGGGCCTCGCTCGCCGCTCTGGTGATCGGTGTCGTCATCCTTGACTTCGGCATCCAGAGTGCACTCGTGTCTAACCAGCATATCGTCTACGCGCTCGATGCTGAAGCTCGCAGCCGGCTGAATACCATCTTCATGACCTCGATGTTCCTCGGTGGTGCGATCGGTGCCGCGCTGGCGACTGCAGCCTGGGGCTATGGTGGCTGGATCGGCGTCAGTGCCCTCGGCGCCCTGCTTGCGGTGGTTGCCCTGGCCATTCGTGCGGTCGAACATCGTGCCCGCTCGACGACGGCTGCCAGCGCTCGATAGGAGATTGGCCATGAAACGGCTGCGAATTCGGATCGTCGGTGGATCGCTTGCCGGCCTCTTTGCCGGCATCCTCCTCCAGCGTGATGGCCACGACGTGAAAATATACGAACGCTCTTCGTCCGGCTTGGCCGGACGGGGAGCAGGCCTTGTCGGACAGCACGATCTCTTCAGGATCCTGCGCGCCATGGGCTGCGAGCATGTTGCCCGCGTCGGCGTCATCGCCAAGGAGCGGATTTACTTCAACCGGGACGGAGGCGTCGCGGAGACATTGCGGACGCCGCAAATGCAGATCTCCTGGGATTTCCTCTATTCGACCGTTGCGTCTCATATGGCGACCGAGAGCTATCTGATCGGGCAACCCATCATCGAGGTGATCGAAGGCCCCGAAAATGCTCGACTTCTGTTCGCCGATGGCCGGCGAGAGGATGCCGATCTCGTCATAGGCGCAGATGGCCTTGGCTCGGTCGTTCGTCCTCTGCTCAACAGGGATGCGTCGAACCAATTCGCTGGCTATGTGGCTTGGCGCGGTCTTATTCCGGAGACAGCATTACCCCAGGATGCGGCGATCCTGGTGGACCGCTTCGCTTTTTATGTAGCAAGCGGCGTGCATGTTCTCGGCTATCTCGTTCCAGGCCCGAACGGTGAAACCGGTCCCGGCGAACGCCGATACAATTGGGTCTGGTACCGGCCTGTTGCGTCTGGCGAGCTGCAGACGCTGTTCACCGCCGCCGATGGCCGAACATTCGACTATTCTTTGCCGCGAGGCGCCTTGTCGGAGGAGCGGCTACAAATGCTCCGCGCTGATGCCGCCTCGATGTTGCCGCCTCCGTTCGTCAAGGCGATCGAAGCCGAACCTCTGCCTTCGATCCAGGGAATCTTCGACTTTGAGGCGGCAAATATCGTATCCGCGCATACGGCCCTGATTGGCGACGCCGCGTTTGTCGTTCGGCCACACACGGCAATGGGTGTCTCAAAGGCCGCCGGCGACACGCTCGCGCTGAGAGAAGCGTTGCTGGCCTCCGAAGATCTCTCCGAAGCGCTCGATCGCTACCAGAAAGAACGACTGCCCGTCGGAAAGAATATCGCGGATTATGGCCGTCGGTTGGGCGCATCCGCCCTCTGATATGGTGTCGTTGCCGCCAACCTCATCAGCGATTGTTCCTTCAATATAGGTCAACGAAAAGATCGCCCAGGGGCGACTGGGCGGTCTGGCGGACGCTTATCCGCAGGCTTCGGGGAGGGGAACCGAAGCACAATTTTGTCGCGGGAAGAAGGGCGCCACCCACCTCTTTCGAGGTGACGATTGACGGTAGCAACTCGGCCAATGGCGGCAAATCATACAGTCGTATGGTCTCGGTAAGACCTTCGCATGCCGCCGCTCCATCGGCTGGGATCGGCAGGTGAAACGTCCATGGAGCGGAGAAACAGACAATACGGACCGGCCGGTTTTTCTTAGACTGCAGCGGAAAACGAAGGCTTGCTCACCATTTGGCGAAACGCCGAGAAACGGATTGATGATGAAAGAAGAAAGAGCGCTCATGCATCTCACATATCACATTGGCCGACACGACGGCGGCTGGGCCTATCGGCTGGAGAATGTCTGGTCGGAGCCTTATCCGAGCCACTCAGCGGCGCGTGCCGCAGCTCATCGTGCGGCTCGCAGGCAGCAGCTCGAGGGGCGCGATGCGGAGATCGTCTTTCAGTCCGAAGACGGTTCCTGGCACCGGGAGCATGTCGAGGCAGGCGATCGTCCGGAGGTCGATGTCGCCAACGAATAACAGCGAGGAACAGGCTTCCGTCCCGCCTTAGTGCACCGAAGCCAACCGCTCCAATACGGATTGTCAACCGATCTCGTCGATCTGATCGCACGACGTGCCAGCTCCCGAACCAACTGCAACGCTGTGCGCCGCCGCTCAGCGCAATGGACCAGTATGTCCCCTAAAAACAGGAGAAACCTATGAACTACAGCGTTCTGCTTATCGGCTCTTACGGCCGCCGGTCCTGCAGGACTGCGGGCCTGGCTTTGAACCTCGGTCTGTTCGTCCTTTGCTCGATCCTCATCGTCACGCTGATGAGCGGATATGCGCTGGCCGGCGCTCTCAAGGTCGGCACCCAGGCGCCAGGTTTCTACCGCATGACGCTCGGTAACTTCGAAATCACTGCCCTATCCGACGGCACGCATCCGTTTCCGGTCCATAAAGTCCTCACCAAGACATCGTTAAGCGACGGTCAGAGTGTGCCGCTCGATCAATCCGCTCCAGGTGAGGCCGATGCGCTGCTTGCCGAAAGCAATCTCGCCGTTCCAGTTGCAGGATCGATCAACGCCTTCCTGATCAACACCGGATCGAAGCTTATCCTGGTCGACAGCGGCGCTGGCAGCCTTTACGGGGAATGCTGCGGCCATCTCATCGAGAATCTTCGGGCGGCTGGCTACGCCCCCGAACAGGTCGATGAGATCTATCTCACCCATCTGCATGCCGATCACGTCGGCGGCGTGGCACCGAACGGTAAGATGGCCTTTCCGAACGCCCTCGTCAGGGTCAGCCAGGCCGACGCCGACTATTGGCTGAAGAACGCCAATGAAGCAGTGGCTCCGGAACTCCTGAAATCGATGTTCGAAGGCGCCAAGGCATCGTTGAAGCCCTATATCGACGCCGGTCGCTTCACGCCGTTTAGCTATGGCGAGGAGCTGGCTCCCGGCATCAAGCCGATCGCCAGCCCCGGACATACGCCAGGTCATAGCTTCTTCGAGGTCGAAAGCAACGGCGCCAAGCTGCTGCTGTGGGGTGATGTCGTTCATGTCGGCGCCGTGCAGTTCCCTGACCCTGCCGTGACCGTCGCCTATGATAGCGACGCCGAAATGGCCGAAAGCGAGCGGCTCGCGATTTTCGCCGAGGCGGCAAAGAAGGGCTATTGGATCGGAGCGGCCCATATCTCCTTCCCGGGCCTGGGTCATGTGAAGGCGAAGGACGGGCACTTCTTCTGGATCCCCGCCAATTACGACGCTGCTCCGACAAGCGTAAACTGAACGCAACCTCGAAGCGCGAACGAAGAGCATCGGTGCGATGAACTCTTGAAATGAGGCGAGGTGTCGTGGACCCACGATGCTCGCCTTTGCGTTCGGCAGGCTTTGGTTGGTGTGCTTGTGGCCTAGGCCAGGCTTGGGCTTACGCAAGTCGTCCGCAGAATCAACGGGTTCCGAGGCATGGCGGATCGAAGCCGCCTCCAACCCCGATAATACCTTGGTATGATCCGGTAAGACGCATATGTGCTGGAACCGGATCAGTGTACGATTTCGTCGGCAGCCCGTCCGCTCCAAGATGACCTCATCAAGAGTTTAAATGGTCACATTGGAGATAGACGATGTCTGCCGCCGCCGCTGTTTTCGCCCACAACGCCCCCCGCATCACTTTCAAGAACGTCGCGACGGAAACTGCGGAGGAGGTATCTTCCCTTCTTTTGTGCGCGATCCGTTGTGTCGAAAAAGACGAGACGATCGCCATCGATCTCATGAAGCAGGCTTCCAGTTTGCTGAAGCCATTCTCGATCGCGGTCGAAGTCGCCGAGCGACCGCGCAATTCGGCCGGCGGTCTTGCTCCCTGGCAGATCAATCGCGTGAAGAACTATATTGAGGATCGCATTTCCCATCCGATTGCGCTCGACGAGCTCGCCCAGGTCGCAAAGCTCAGCACCAGCTACTTTTCCGCCGCGTTCAAGGTGACCTTCGGCATTTCTCCCCACAATTATGTCGTCGAACGCAGGGTGGAATTTGCAAAGTATCGCATGCTGAACAGTGACGCCCCGCTCTGCGAGATCGCGCTCGATTGCGGACTGGCCGACCAAGCTCATCTTTCGCGGATTTTCCGGCGTGTGACCGGGACGACCCCAAGCGCCTGGCGGCGGTACGTGGCAAGTCCCGAAAGCCGGGCCGCCGCCGCGTGACGGAATGACGCCGTCAAGGCGCTGGTCTGACACAGGCCGCGCGCGCGGACGAATGGACAATTTAGGGAACCTTCGCTTTGCGTCCGGACGACTTCAGAGCGAAAGATGTTAGCAACGGGGCTGCGCAACGATTGAAGGATACGGATATCCCGCTATGCTCAGTCGGAAAGCATCTTAGGTCGGTGCATATGAAAGAAGCTGAGATGCCACCAATCGCCCTTGTAGGGATTGTCGATGATGACGCCGAGTTCTTGGCGGCGCTGGGCAGCCTCGTTCGCTCGTTCGGGTGCAAGGTGGAATGTTTCAGTTCCGCTGAATTGTTGGTCAACCGGGCGGATCTCCTCGATTTCGCCTGCGTCATCAGCGACCTCAACATGCCGAAGATAGATGGCCTGGAACTCATCGACATCCTTCGGCACAAGGCCGAGGAACTGCCGATCATCCTAATGACGGGGCGCGGTGCGTCTGACCTGGAGGAAAAAGCCTATGGCTGCGGTGCGCGGGGCTTCGTTACCAAGCCGTTCGGTTTCGAAGAGCTCGCGTCGAGCCTCAAGGAAATCGGCGTGATCGCGGAATAGGACGCGTCAGGCCTCGTTCAGCCGAAGAGTTTCAGCCATCTTGATGAGGTCGGCCAGCGTGCGAGCGTCCATCTTGCGCATAGCCGCGCCGCGATGGATCTTGACCGTGACTTCGCTCAGAGATAGCCGGCCGGCGATTTGCTTGTTCATCAGCCCTGTGGCGACCAGCGCCATCACTTCCTTCTCACGCGAGCTGAGCTCCTCGTAGCGAGCTCGCAGTGATGACACCTCGGAATCTTTTGACCGTCGCTGGCTGTCGATTGCCAATGCTCGGGACACGGCGTCCAACATGTCCTGGTCCCGGAAAGGTTTAGGAAGGAAGTCGATGGCGCCAGCCTTCATCGCGCGGACCGTCATCGGGATATCTCCAAAACCGGTCATGAAGATCAAAGGGATGGACTTCTCGCTCTTCAGGAGCTGGTCCTGGAAATCGAGACCGCTAAAGCCTGGCAGCCGCACGTCCACCAGCGCGCAGCAAGGCCCGCCCGAGCCCGAGAAGACAGAGAAATTTGGAACCGTCTCATGGAGCACGGTTTTCAAGCCGACGGACCGAAGCAAGCTATCGAGCGAAAGACGCAAGTCGTGATCATCATCAATGACATGCACAATTGGTGTCGTATTCATATCCAAACCGTGTTGAGACGAAAGCTGGTCTTTCGGCAATGCCGTCCTGCAGGTTGTTCGCTATCTATCCATTTGTGTGCGTCTGCTCCGCGGGAAGGCCGAAGCTGAAACGTGCCCCCAAGTGAGGCGTCGACTGGAGCTCGATCCAGCTCCCATGCGCTTCTATAACCGAACGGCAAATGGCAAGACCCATGCCGATCCCGGTTTCCTTGGTTGAGAAAAAGCTATCGAAAAGTCGCTCGCGAACATGCGGATCAATCCCTGGTCCACTGTCTTCGACATCCACCATGATGTCGGTGGCACACTGCCGAGTGCGAATACACAAGGTTCTGTTCCAGGCTTGTCCATCCGACATAGCTTGTGCGGCGTTCAGGGCGAGATTGACGATCACCTGCAGAATCTGTGTCTTGTCAGCCTTCACGAGCGGAAGTATGGGCGAAAGTTCGAGGCGCAGGGTGACCTGACGTTTGGCGAAATCGGTGCGCAGCAGTAGGACCGCTTCTTCTATGACTGAATTGATGTCAGTCGGGAGGCGCTCCGACTTCTTGTTGCTGGCCATGGCCCGCATTGTGGTGATGACGTCCGCTGCGCGCTTGCCGTTCTTGGCGATGCGTTCGAGTAGGAGTTTGACCTCCGCGATATCAGGCTCGTCCCTGAACAGCCACCGCAAGCCAGCCTCGGCGCTCGCGACAATAGTTCCAAGCGGCTGATTGACCTCATGCGCGATCGAGGCGGTCATCTCTCCCAGCAGCGAGATACGAGCCGAGCGCGCCAGGTCGCTTTGCAGGCCATCCTTTGCCTGCTCAAGCGATATCCTCTCACGAAGGCTCGAGAAGCTGAGATAGACCTCGTTTGGCGTAGTGTTGCACTCGGCCTGCCAAAGATTGAACGCGACCTGATGCTCGCCCCCACCGGCGATCGTAAGGCTGCCGTCATAGGCTATCGCGGTTTGACCTCGAAAGAGTTGATAGAGACCTTCCGTAAAGTGCTTTAGCGTGTCCTCCGAAAGCACCGACGCGATCGGTGCCATTGCGATCGACGCCGGATCCTTGATTTGAAGCAGAGCGCAAGCACTTGGATTAGCATCCGCTATGAAGCAAGCGTTTCCGAGCGCACAACTGACGCCCTGGTTGAGCTCGAGCCCACCATTGCCTTCGGCCGGCGGAAGGTTTGCGATGACCTCCCGCGCCTCTTTCACCGAAAGGCGGAGGATTCCCATCGGCATCGTGCGAAACAGACTGCCGTCGCCAGTGTAGCCCGATGACGCGTGGATCCTCATTGTTGCAAGAAACCAAGCAGGTCTTGATTCAGCCTGTCCTTGTGCGTGAACAGCAGACCGTGTGGAGCGCCTTTATAGATCTTGAGCTCGGCCTCGGGCATAAGCTGAATAGCCTGTTCGGCGGTGGCCTTGAACGGGACGAACGCGTCGTCTTCGCCATGGATGATCAGCACCGGAACATCGAACCGCTCGATGTCCCCGCGATAGTCTGTGGTAGCGCAGGCGGTGATAGCGTCATGTGCCGCCTTCAGGGAGCCCTGCATGGCAATTTGGTGCAATTGGATCATGCTTCCTTCGGAAACTGTCGAGCCGTCGCGGTCCGCTCCGAAAAATAGCCGGGCAAAGCCGCGCATGAACTCCGCCCGATCTGCCCGCAAGCCGGCACGCACGCCTTCAAAGACCGGCTCCGGAACGCCGCACGGATAGTCGTCGCTCTGAGCGAGCTTCGGGGTAGTCGCTCCAATGAGAACGACACGAGCCACCCGATCGGTGCCATGGCGGCCGATATAGCGCGCGATTTCCCCGCCGCCCATTGCGTAGCCAACCAGCGTGACCTCAGTCAGGTCGAGCGTCCGAATGAGCTCGTCGAGATCGTCGGCGAAGGTATCGTGGTCATAGCCGTGCCAGGGCTGGTCCGATCTGCCGAAGCCACGACGGTCATGGGCGATGACGCGGTAACCGTTCGATGCGAGAAACATCATCTGGTTTTCCCACATATCGCTGCTGAGTGGCCAGCCGTGACTGAAAAAAACCACCGGGCCGGTACCCCAATCCTTGTAGTAAAGACGCGTGTCGTCGCGGACAGTCAAAACTGGCATCCGTCTAACTCCGTTGGAAGAACTGAGGTTTTTTTGAATTATCCGGAAGCTACCACAGCGATTTCAGCCGCACCATAGGTGGAATTTACAAGACGGAGCTATGCGGCAAAGAACAAGCCTTTCGTTCAAAAGCGTGGTTCTTGAAGACAAGTCCAGGAAAACACGCCTTCCCTTGAGCGCGGCCGACAACGAGACGTCTGAGCGTCAGTGCGCCGCCATTGAAAAAATGCATCGAACTGCCCTTTTGGGGACGCTTTCTGGGCGCAGAACGGATTTCGCAATCGTATCAAGATTTCGGATGACGATGGCTCCCGATTGTTGGGAATACCCTTTCTCATGCCGGAACTGGATAACGAGAATTTCTGTTTTTCTCGTTTACAGTTGTCGATCGTCTCCATTCCAGTATGTTTTTATAGCGGAGCACGGTATTTTCGCCCAAAGGCAAGAGACCGGATGGGAGAGGCAGTTGAACTCTGAACGGCACAGCTTGGGAAACGTAGGGGTCTATTTCAACATCCCAAACGCGGCTGCTCTTGAGGCTGTGCCAGTAGAGCAGGCGGTCTTCCAGGTTACGAAGATAGCGAAGTTACTTGATGAAGGGCAGGTTCAAGACGTCAGAATTCCTGCTTTGAACGCGTATTTTCTCATGATTTACATGAGGGATGCATATCATTGCGATATCAAGAAGGACGGCGTCCGCACCCCGGTTAAACCCTACCTCCAAGGATCGATTTGTCTCGTCGATTTGGTTGATGGCGCTGCGGTGGAACTGCATAGTGATCTCCATGCGCTTGCTTTCGTTCTTCCCAAGGGGCTTTTCCTTGAGGTTGCGCAGATCTCGTCTTTCACTAGGCTGAGCAAACTTATCTGCAAGCGGAGTCATGCCGATGAGGTCCTATCGAATCTGGGGATTGCGTTCGTTCCCCTGTTCGAAGCCAGCAGATCCATCCTCCCCGCGTTGCTGAAGCCGTTGGCGCTCGCGATCTGCGCTCATCTGCTTCACGATTACAGCGACAAATTCATGCACAATGGGGTAGGTGTCAGTTCGCTATCGATCAGGCAGGAAAAGGCGGCAAAAGAGTATATGATTGAAAATCTCGGCCGCGAACTCTCCGTGGCGGAGGTCGCATCTGTCGCCGGACTCTCGCCCAACCACTTCACACAAGAATTTCGCAAGGCAACCGGCACGACGCCTTATCAATGGCTTATGAAGATGCGCGTCGATCGCGCCAAGGATCTTCTTCCTTCCCCGACGCTCTCGCTGAAAGATATCGCGGACGAATGCGGATTCACTGATCAAAGCCATTTTACGAAGGTGTTCGCGCGCGAGACGGGTTCGACCCCTGCAGTTTGGCGAACGGCCAACTGTCAGTAGCGCTTTTGCAAAAAAACTCGGCGTAATTTACCAGAGCTATTCTATAGTCTTCACGCTGGATCGAGCACGCGGGGGCGCTATGATATCGACTTCTGAGATGCATGCCGGTGGGCTACGGCTACCCCGTGCGCTCCGTGATGGAAGCCTCCGGCATTTTGATCACCAGGCTGCACTCCGACCGGTCTGATCTGCCCATCAGTTCTCCGAACGAGGAGCAGGATGCCTTCGCGGTCATTTTCCAGATGATCGACTTCAATAGGCATCGACTGTGGAGGAGAAATCAACTCGTGTATGAGGGCGATCATCCGCAGGCAAAACTAGGAATGATTGATCTGCGCGAGCGCTGGCAGAGCCATCGCCTTTCGCCGTTCGATAGCGTTCATTTCCAAATTCCGTTCGAGGCACTTCGATCATTTGCTCTGGACGCCGGAAGATCGGGGTTTTCGACGCTTCATTTCGTTCCCGGGCTAAGGGACGAAGTGGTCTTCGGGTTGTCGATGGCATTACTGCCGACCCTTTGAGAACGGCCGCCGCGCGAACACGTTGTTCGTCGAGCAAGTCATATTGGCGCTTTTGACCCATCTCGTGCAGACGTATGGAAGCGTGAGTTTACCGGCCAGAAAGAAAGGCTATCTTGCGCCTTGGCAGGAGAAGCGCGCGACTGAATTCTTGGCAGCTCACATCAACAGGAGTTTTTCATTGGCGGAACTTGCCAGCGCTTGTTCGCTCTCCAAAAGTTACTTCACGCGAGCGTTCAAAGAAACGTGCGGCAAAACTCCATATCGCTGGCTTCTTGAATACCGCGTCACGCGGGCGAAGGACCTGTTGCTCACCGATACGCCGATAGCGGACATTGCTAAAGCATGCGGCTTTGCGGACCAAAGTCATATGACGCGTGTTTTCTCTGAAATCATCGGCGAAGCACCGGGAGGCTGGCGTCGGCGCAACCGTTTTGAGTAGCGGCTTGGTGTCAATCAGCGGCAGCTCAAGCCATTCGACAGGAGGGGGAAAATAGTTTGCGTGTCCACTCGAGGACGCGCTCACTATCTGGATCGCGAAAGGCCGTCGGTTTCTACAATCCGAACTCAGGCGGCTGTTTGCTGCGTTGCACTTTGGACCTATAGATTTAGCAGGAGTGCCGGGTTATACCTTTCGTGGCGAACGCGATCCATCTGTTTCCGCTGAAACCGAGAGGCACGGCCTATGGCAATGGAAGGTCTGGGCACTGGTGTCCAACATAGAAGAGACTCTTTCGGCTGTGCGGTAGACGGGCTCGACGAGGATTGGCAGCTCGCCGCCGGCACCATGACATTTTTCAGAAAGGCAGCGAAAACGGCGCCAGGGAGGGTGACCACGCCCGCAAGCACCGATGGCTATCTGATCGGTCTTTCTGCGCAGGGCGGGCATCGGCGGAGAATTTTCGACGGCCATCGGTCGACGGTCCACGATTTCGGAGCTGACCACGTCTACGTTCGGGATTTACGCGAGCCTTACAAGGCTGATCTGAGCGGTTCCTTCGATTTCATTCTGGCCGAAGTTTCGACTGACGATCTCGCGGAGATCGCAGCAGAGTCGGACTTGGGAGATGTATCCGCGCTGGCGATTACTACCGCGCGTCCCGACGCTCTATTGGCCGGAATGTTGCGTGCACTGCTCGGTTCCAGCGCGAGGCAGCAAAGCAATAGTCTTTTCGTCGATCAACTGTCGACGGCAATAGGTGTCCATTTGGTGCATGCCTACGGCAACGGAAGGCTACAGGAGACAGATCGGCGTCTCGCTCTCACCAGCAAGCAAGAAAAACTTGCAAAGGAACTTCTTCAGAGCCGGATAGCAGAAGACGTTTCGATAGCGGAGATCGCTCTTCTCTGCGGATTGCCGAGATTCACCTTCATTCGCGCCTTCCGCGAGACGATAGGTGTGACGCCATACGAATGGCTTCGGCAAGCCCGCATCGAGCGCGCCTGTATTTTGCTCCGAAATGGAGAGTTCTCGCTTGCGGACATCGCCGCAGCCTGTGGATATTCGAACGTCCTCAATTTTGTCGGTGCCTTTAAAGCGGCAACGACAGTTACACCTGATGCTTGGCGCATTTCAACAAGCGCAAGGTCATCATTCTCTTAATTTGGCAAGCGAGGTTTACCTGACCGACGTGTCGGGCGCTGACGGTGAGCGTTCATGCGGCCTTCATGGATAGATTGCTGAGGCGCTGAAGCGATTAGGACGACTTGAGACTCATATCGAAATCCGGAAGCCGGGCAGGGCGGTTCCAACCTCCTTGGCTTCTATCCTGCGGCAAGCATACCCTTCAACGGTACGACGACATACTCGCCATGCTGATGGGTTTGGCTGGTGCAGGCCATCGGCCTCCTGCACAATTCGTCAGGCCACCGGCGTTTGCCGTTCGGTCGTATCAGTATTTCAGGCTGCAGGACCCGCCTGAATCCATTCTGCTCAATTCGTTCTTCCTAGATGATCTGGCAGCGGCACATGCTTTTGTGGCTTCCGGCAAGGCGACGCCCAACCTCAAACGCTATCTGGGCGTCCTTAAGCCAGGCAACTTAACCGCTTCCGCGATCACCTCAACGACCTGTTCGGCACGCCGGACACACCGGCGATCCCGAACGGGGCGGATGATCGCTCCTGGCGGATCACGACGAGGCAGTTCCGGCGGACGATCGCCTGGCACATTGGCAATCGCCCCTTCGGCACGGTCGCCGGCATGATCCAGTACAAGCATGCCTCCGTCGCCGCGTTCGAAGGCTATGCCGGCTCCAGCCGTTCAGGTTTTCGGGCGGAAGTCGAGAACCAGCGTAGTCTCGGCCAGCTCGACAACCTGCTGACCTATTTCGATGAGCGCCAGGCCGGCGCTACGCTATCCGGACCCGCAGCGACGCGTATAGCGAAGACGCTCGACAGCATATTGGACAATCTCGACCCGCTTCCGGCCATGATCGCTGATCGTGGCCGGCTCCGTGCCATGCTCGCCAGCCTCGCGCGGACATTGCATGTCGGCGTGCTCGCCGATTGCTTCTTCGATCCCGGCACGGCCGCCTGCCTGAAGCGGGCTACCGGAGCCACGGGTCCACTAACCACGCTTTGCCAGCCGACTCTTTGTCCAAATGCCTGCATTACCGCGAGACATCGGCCCGCATGGGCCCGTGCCGCAGAGGAGGCCGCAAATCTGTTGAAGGAGAAGCGACTGTCCCAACTTCAACGGAGTATCCTCCAGCAGAACCTTGAGCGAGCGAGGACGGTCCTGAACGGCATAGACAAGGATCGATCCGCACCCGGCTCCTGAGGCGAGCGCGCCGTGCTCCTGCCCCAGTGGCCACCCGGCGTGATCGGAGCGCGCGATGCCCGGCGCAACCGCGCAACGGCTGGTCGCCGTCCTCCGCTTACGCTTCGGCTCTGCGAGTGCGCGGCCGCACCTGAGGCATCGCTATCCGCTGCTCCGACGCCGGGACAGGCCCCGGCGGAGAAGGAGCAATAATCATGACAAGACCAAAAATCAGGAACAGCCGCCCGAACGGACTGCCGGAGAGGAAGAGGAAGGCTGGAGCCCGGCGGTCGGTTGAAGGGGCGAGAGAGGCTCGCGCCGCCGATCGCGGAGATTCCCCAATGTCGAACACCACGTCATCTGTCCAGCGCGCCGACGTCTATTCCCGCGTCACGGCCGAGATCATCGCCGCGATCGAGCAAGGAGCCGGCGAATGGCGTGCGCCCTGGTTCCACAACGGGTCCAGCATCGCGCGTCCGACCAACGTCTCATCCAGCAAGCGGTATCGCGGCATAAACACGCTGGCGCTCTGGGCCGCGGGCTTTGCCGCCGGATATGGCGACGGCCTCTGGGGCACGTATAAGCAATGGCAGGATGCCGGCGCGCAGGTGCGTGAAGGAGAACGCTCCACCACAGTGGTATTGTGGAGGGAGGTTCAGGTTTCCCCGCAGGCCGACAACGAAGACGAGGATGATGGGCATCTGCGGATGTTCGCACGCGCATTTTCCGTCTTCAACGTCGCGCAGGTTGATGGCTACGAACGCCCAGTAACTCCGGTGCTGCCCGAGGCCGAGCGTCTCGCTCATGCAGAAGCGTTCATCACGAACCTGGGCGTCAAGAGTGAGTTCGGTGGATCGGAAGCCTATTACCGCCCGTCGGCGGATACCGTATTTATGCCGCCGTCCACTTCGTTTCGCGACGCCGCGTCATTTTACGGGGTGTGGCTCCATGAATGCGGGCACGCCAGCGGCTCCAAGCACAGGCTCGACCGCGATCTTTCCGGCCGCTTCGGATCGGCTGCTTATGCCGCTGAAGAATGCTGCGTAGAGATTCTCAGCGGGCTTGTTCTGGCGGATCTGGGCATCGCCCATCATCCGCGTCCCGAGCATGCTGCTTATGTCGCCTCGTAGCTCAAGGTCCTGAAGGACGACCCGAAGGCCATCTTTACCGCCGCCAGTAAGGCCCAGCGGGCAGCTGACTGGATGCACGCACAGCAACCCCAAGCCCAGCAGGCGGCGGCTTGATCACTATCACGCAAATATGGAGCTGCAGGGAGTTCAGTTGATTTGTTACGACTGTTACATTATAATTGAACAATGACCTCCTCATCCTGGCTTCTCATGACCTACAAGGTCCCGTCGGAACCCGCCGCCAAGCGCATTGCGCTGTGGCGCCGTCTCAAAGGCTTGGGCGCGGTCTATCTGCAGAACGGCGTTTGTCTGCTGCCGAAGACCGACGATCATATCCGCCGCCTAAAGATCTTGGAGAATGACGTCTCCGAGATGGGCGGCGAGTCAGTCATTCTCGAGACGGTAGCGCTCGATCGCGCACAGGAAGACAAGGTCGTCAGCCGGTTTAGCGCTGACCGCGACGAACAGTACCGCGAGTTTCTCGGACGCTGTGCGGATTTCGAGAAAGAGATCGCTAAGGAGATTGCGATCAATAAATTCACCTATGCCGAGCTTGAAGAAGAAGACACCGATCTGAAGAAGCTCCAGGGCTGGCTGGAGAAGATCCGCAAGCTCGACTTCTATGGCGCCCCGCTTGCCGAAGAGGCGATCGCACGTCTGGGCGTTTGCGAGGAACTCCTCGACAGCTATGCCCAACGTGTTTTCGACGCCCACGACGAGAACCGATGACATGGCTGAGCAGGACGCAATAGCAGCACCGGTGATCTCTGCGACACCTCGCCGTATCCCGGCGGCCATCTGGGCGCTCGGCCTCGTCTCGATGTTGATGGACATCTCTTCCGAGATGATCCATGCGCTCCTACCGGTATACATGGTCTCGGTGCTTGGCACCTCCACCTTCGCGGTCGGCATTATCGAAGGTATTGCTGAGGCAACGGCTTCGATAACCAAGGTGTTCTCGGGGGCTTTGAGTGATTGGCTCGGTAGACGCAAATTTCTCGCAGCGCTCGGTTACGGCCTCGCCGCGATCACCAAGCCAATCTTTCCGCTTGCCTCTTCTCTCGACTGGCTTATCGCGGCGCGATTTGTCGACCGCGTCGGCAAGGGGATCCGCGGTGCGCCGCGGGATGCGCTTGTTGCCGATATCGCTCCCCCTGAGCTGCGTGGGGCGAGCTTCGGCCTACGCCAGTCGCTTGACACCGTCGGTGCATTTATCGGTCCCCTCCTGGCAATCGGTCTCATGTGGTTCACCGCCGATCATTTCCAGGCGGTGTTCTGGATTGCGGTCCTTCCTGCCCTCCTGTCTGTCAGCGTGCTGCTGTTCATGGTCAAGGAGCCCGAGCGACCGCAGGACCTCCGCCGCGTTCGCATGCCGCTACACAGGGATGAACTGCGCCGCCTCGGCAAATCGTACTGGTGGGTCGTTGCTGTCGCTGCAGTCTTTACACTCGCCCGTTTCAGTGAGGCGTTTCTCATCCTGAAGGCACAGTCGATCGGCGTGCCGATAGCCTTGGTGCCGCTTGCACTGGTCCTTATGAGCCTGGCCTATTCCCTCTCGGCTTATCCCGCCGGCATCCTTTCAGACAAGGCGGATCGGTTCACCATTCTTGTTATCGGTTTGTCGCTGCTTGTTGGCGCCGACCTCGTACTCGCGTTCGCGCAAGGTATCGTCGGCGCTGGACTAGGCGTCGTTCTGTGGGGCCTGCATATGGGGTTCACGCAAGGGCTGCTGGCAAAGCTGATTGCCGATACGTCGCCTGCGGAATTGCGCGGCACAGCCTTTGGCATGTTCAATCTGATCACCGGGGTAGCGCTGCTGCTTGCCAGTGTCATCGCGGGCGCGCTTTGGGACGTCACAGGGCCACGAGGAACATTCCTCGCCGGCGCAGGATTCGCAGCGCTCACTATCGTGGGGTTCGCGGCCGTCCGCGCCCGGCTCCCCACGCACACCAACGCCTGACCGGAAGGCACCAAATAGATCGAGCTGATCTCGCAGCAAGGATAAGGAACCGCAAATGTACGATTTAGATGCCTTCCTCACACACGCCATCAACAGCCTTGCCGGGACCAACACCGCCATCGATTTTCTGATGATCTGGGTTTCGGCAATCGGCGTTCCGCTTTTGGTCCTGGCAGTCGCCGGGCAATGGTGGCGCCAAGGCGACAGGGATCACACACGCCATGTGCTCGTCGCCTCTGGGCTTTCCTTTCTACTCGGTCTCGCCATCAACCAGTTGATCCTGTTGCTGGTTCATCGGATCCGGCCCTATGACGCGGGCATCAGCCATCTCCTGATTGCCCCAAGCGCCGATCCCTCCTTCCCCTCCGATCATGCAACCGCAACATTCGCGATCGCGGCTGCATTTCTGATGCACGGAATGCGCCGTCTCGGGCTCTGGTTTCTTGCCGCTGCCCTCGTGGTCACCATCTCCCGAGTCTATATCGGTACACATTATGTGAGCGACGTCCTTGGAGGAGCATTGACCGGCATTATTGCAGCGATCGCCGTCCGGGCCCTTTATTGGGAGGGAACCCGAGTGGACCGGCTGATTGCGAGGATCTTGTAGAGGCCCGTTCGGAATGGTGGCGTCGTTCTTTTCTGCCGTTACCGAATTTATTGCGGCGCATCCGCATTTTGCCTACGCCGCGGTGCTCCTGCTCGCCCTGTCGGAATCCGCCCCGGTGATCGGGGCGGTCGTGCCAGGCACCGCCGTGATACTTGCGATCAGCGCTCTCGTTCCAACCGGCGCGGTAACCCTTTGGCCGCTACTCGGCGCTGCGGTCGTCGGCGCCATCCTCGGCGACGGTCTCTCATTCTGGATTGGTCATCGCTACAACCAAAAAATCCTCGAAAGCTGGCCGATCAACCGCCATCCCGATCTTGTCACTCGGAGCGAAGCCTTTTTTGCACGTCATGGCGACAAGAGCGTCTTCATTGCCCGCTTCGTACCGGGCGTGCGCGCTTTCATTCCGTTGATCGCGGGTGCTCTTCGAATGCGCGTGTCACGCTTTTACGTGGCCAACATCCTCTCCGCACTAGTCTGGGCGCCGTCTCACATTCTGCCTGCAGTCCTGGTCGGGAGCGTGTTCAAACAGTTCGGCGCGGCGGCTGAGCCGCTTGCCATCCTGGTAGTCATCCTCATTCTGACGATATGGGCCGCAATCCACGCGGTTCGTTTGTCGTTGCGTTATGGTATTCCGCTCGCTTTGTTGGCAACGCAGAGGCTGCACATCTGGGCGGCTAGCCGCGATTCCCGCTTCAGCCGGATCGTTCTTGATCTTCTCGATCCCGCACGACCGGACATGCGCTTCCTTGCTCTTCTGGCCGTCGTGCTGATCGGCTCTGCGTGGCTCTTCTTCGGCATCCTGGAAGACGTCGTCAGCGGCGATCCTTTGGTCAGGGCCGATGCAGCGATCTACAACGCTCTCCAGGATCTGCGCACGGGACCCGGCGATGCCCTGATGATCGCGATCACCGAACTGGGCGACACCGTTGTCGTCGCGGCTGTGACAGCAGCCGTTTTCCTCTGGCTCGCCTGGAAACGAACCTGGCGGACCGCCGCATTCTGGTTGCTTGCAGTCGCTGGCGCGTCGGCGATCAACACGGCGATCAAGGTAGCGCTCCATCGCACGCGTCCTGCGGAGTTGCTTTACAGCGGCTCAAGTGCGTTCTCCTTTCCAAGCGGCCACAGTACGACCAACACCGTCCTTTACGGCTTCCTCGCCTTCCTGATTGCGCTCGGGTTGCGCCCGGCTTGGCGTCTTTCCGCCGCGTTCACGGCCACGTTCGTTGTGCTGCTGATCGCGTTTTCGCGCGTCTATCTGGGAGCCCACTGGTTCTCCGATGTGACCGGGGGGTTGGCTTTCGGAACCGCATGGATCGCTGTGCTCGGTTTCACATACCTGCGCAAGCCGGCTGAGCCTTACAGCCCGGTTGGACTTGCGATTGTCAGCATCACGGCGCTCGCCCTGACGGGGAGCCTGAACGTCTATCGGCATCATTCCTCCGATACCACACGCTACGCTTTCAAGCCGGTCGTAGAGACTATGACGTCAAGCAACTGGTGGACGAACGGTTGGGAAAGCCTTCCATCTCATCGCATCGACATGTTTGGCGAGATTGAGGAACCAATGACGGTTCAGTGGGCTGGCAGCCTGTCGGTAATCCAGCAGGACTTGCAAAATAAAGGTTGGCGCACGCCCGCGCCGTGGACCGCGACAAACGCGCTCGGCTGGCTTACGGCCAAGGCCGCTCCGGTCGAATTGCCGGTGGTCCCGCGTCTGGCCAGTGGCAGGCTCCCGACCCTTACACTTGTGTTGGCAAACGACAAAATGCCGGAGACGTCACGCTTCGTTCTGCGGCTGTGGGCAAGTGACCTCGAATTGTCAGATACGAACTCATCCGAGGTCTGGATCGGCTCAGTGGTCGACGAGCATTTCGCTCGACCAATTTCTCTCATTACCATCTCCGAAACACGATCGAACGTGAATGAGTCACGTGACCTGCTTCTCGGCGCTTCTCAGCCGGAGCGGCTCGTCGCGAGATCCGGTTCTGCGGAAAATGCCGACTGGGATGGTCGTATTTTGCTACTGAATGATGGTTCGCGGTAATCGCGCGACGCCAAAATAACTTGCAGGAGCAACCGACTTCGCCGTCTGAGACAGGTTGACTGTCAGGATATATTGCCGAACTTGGCGCGGCCTTTCTTTGCGCCGATTTGGAATTGACGCCGGAGCCCGGTGCGGACCATGCGGCCTATATTCAGGGCTGGCTCAAAGTGCTGAAGGAAGACAAGCGCGCAATCTTCAGCGCCGCCGCCCACGCGCAGCGCGCCGCCGATTTCCTGCATGGTCTGCGGAGCGTTGCGGACACCAAGGAAGGAGCCGCCGCGTAAGCGGCGGTTCCCTTAGTTTCGGTGGGAAATTTCGCGCCCGCCAGAGGCGGGCGCTGGATATATGTGGTTTAAAGATTGGCGAATCAACTCAGTATTATTGAGTGTATTTCGATATTGTCAAACTTGAAATCGGTTTGAGAATCGATAAATATACTCAGCATGGCTGTGCAAACTGCATCATTGTTAAACCGACTTGAAAAAGACCTCCCCGAAGGGCTGGTCGTGGATGCCGCTTGGCTTGAAGAGCGCGGTATCGCCAGCAATTTGCGCGCCTACTACGTCAAGAATGGCTGGCTGGAACAGCCGGTGCGCAGCGTCTATAAAAGGCCGCGCGGCACACTGAGCTGGCAGCAAGTCGTCATATCGCTTCAGACCCTGCTCTTGCGAACGCCGTTCTATGTCGGTGGGCGCACGGCATTGGAGCTACAGGGCTTTGCGCATTATCTCTCACATGAGACCAAGACCGTTCATCTCTACGGACCGGGCAAGCCGCCCGCATGGCTGGACAAGCTGAACCTTCCCCAGCGCTTTGTCTATCACAACAGCGCGACCCTCTTCCGGAATGATCCCGTAACAAAGGGGCTTGGCAGTCTTGCCTGGGATATCGCGGACGGAACAGGCCGTGATCTCACCCGCTTTCAGGGCGGCAGTCTGACCTCGCTTGCCTGGGGGCAGTGGGATTGGCCTTTGACGCTTTCCCAGCCCGAGCGCGCCTATCTCGAAATGCTTGATGAATTGCCGCGCCATGAGAGTTTCCATCAGGTCGATATGATCATGCAAAGTGCAGCAAATTTCAGCCCGAGACGGTTGCAGAAACTGCTGGTGGACTGTGACAGCGTCAAGGTGAAACGGCTGTTCTTCCTTTTTGCAGATCGTCACCGTCATGCGTGGCTCAAGCGTCTGGACAAGGATGCTATCGATCTGGGTAAGGGCAAACGCATGCTTGTCCCAGGTGGCAGGCTCGATCCGATCTATCTGATCACCGTGCCGGAGGACCTTGATGCCGTTTCGTGACCAGTATCAAGCCCAGGTTCGGCTGCTCATGCGCCTTATTCCCATCGTGGCGCGAGAGACCTGTTTTGCGCTCAAGGGCGGAACGGCGATCAACCTCTTTGTGCGCAACCTGCCGCGCCTCTCGGTCGATATCGATCTGATGTATCTGCCGGTCCATGACAGGCCGGAGGCTTTGGCCGGGATTGATGCCGCGATGAAGCATATCAAGGCGGCAGCACTGGCGGAGCTGCCCGGCGCGCGCGTCAGCGAAAACATTCACGATGGTGCGATCCTTCGCCTTCTCGTGATTGCGGAGGGCACACAGGTCAAGATCGAAGTCTCGCCCGTGTTGCGCGGTGTGGTTCACGAACCTTCCACGACTCCCGTCACCGAGGCCGTTGAAGAGGTCTTCGGCTTTGCCGAAACCAGCGTCGTATCCTTCGAAGACCTTTTCGCTGGGAAATTGGTTGCCGCCCTCGACCGTCAGCACCCGCGCGACCTCTTTGACGTGCGCGGCCTGCTCACCAATGAAGGGTTGAGCGATGACCTGCGTGAAACCTTCATCGTATATCTGCTCAGTCACAACCGCCCCATGGGCGAAGTGCTATCAGGCCGCGTCAAAGACCTTGCGAACGAATACCAGAACGGCTTCGAGGGCATGACCGAGGAGGTTGTTGCCATCAAAGAGCTGATAGAAACCCAGCATGAAATGATCGAGGTGCTGATCGGAGGCATGCCGGATCATCACCGTAAATTTCTGATCGGCTTCGAGCGCGGCGAACCGGAGTGGCCCTTGCTCAAGATAGGTCATGTCGCAGAGCTTCCCGCCATCCGCTGGCGGCAGCGCAATCTCAACAAGCTCAAGCCCGAACAGCGTTCCGTTCTGGTCGAATTGCTGCGAACTTCCCTCGAACGGCGCGCATAGAAACACCCGCTCTCGTGGCTTTGAACACCGGGAAGCAGGGATATTGGGAGCGTCAACTGGGTAGGGGAAGGACTGCAAGATAAAGCGAATCGGGATTCGCCCGAGCTGCGCTCTTAAGTGATTGTCTGCACATTGTTTTCCGGAACGGAAAACGGAAAAGGGCAATTTGCGCGATGTGCGGTGAATTTAAAGGCCTGGAACGAGGCCGAGATGCTGGTGATGGATCGCGCCGCCATGGAGAAGGATGGCAGCTTCGGTCCGGCCATCGGCGCATTGAAGCCGGATATCGTCATCGACATGATCTGCTTCACGCTCGACAGCGCAAGGCACCTGACGGAGACGCTTGTCGGTCATGTCGGCCATTTCCTGCATACGGGCACGATCTGGACGCATGGCTTTGCAACCGTCGTTCCGACACCGGAGGAGGCGCCGAAGCAGCCGTTCGGAGACTATGGCACCCAGAAAGCAGCCATCGAGGCATATTTGCTCGAGGAGGCGCGCCGCAGAGGATTTCCCGCAACCCTGATCCATCCCGGCCACATCGTCGGTCCGGGCTGGGCACCCCTCAATCCGGCCGGGCATTTCAATCCGTCGGCATTCTCGACATTGGCGCGCGGCGAAACGCTGGTACTTCCGAATTTCGGCCTGGAGACGGTTCATCATGTCCATGCGGATGACGTCGCGCAAATGTTCATGGGCGCGATCGCCAATTGGCGCGTTTCGACCGGCGAGGCTTTTCATGCGGTTTCAGGCGGGGCGCTGACGCTGAGAGGCTACGCCGAGGCCATGTCGCGCTGGTTCGGACATGAGCCGAAGCTGGAGTTCCTGCCCTATGAGAGATGGGCGGAAGGCCAGGCGCCGGAAGATGCGCAGGCGACATGGGAGCATATCGCCCGAAGTCCGAATTGCTCGATTGCCAAGGCCGAGCGACTGCTTGGTTACAGGCCTCGCTATACGTCGCTGCAGGCCGTTCAGGAATCGGTCACCTGGCTGATGGAGAAGGGCCAGATTGACTGACAGGTTAAGGCGTTTAGGCTCATAACCTGAAGGCCGCAGGTTCAAATCCTGCTCCCGCAACCAAATTTTCTCAACGTCATCGGTGTTTCGCCACTTCTCAATCTTGTGAGGGTGGCGTTTGTTGCCTCATCCCCACAAATCGACAGAAAAGCCGTCGTGTGATCCTTTGCAAGTTTCAACCATTCTCCGTTGCCAACTGCGCTACACGGCCGGAACGGTCGGGGTAGGCGCCCGGTTTCTGCCGCCGGCAATCGGCTGCCCGCTCCATTCGCTACGCTCCCGTGTTGCCGTTGCCTGCGTGCGCCTTCGGCTCAGAAACGCGGTCGCAAAAATCCCCCGACCGGCCGCGATAGGCGCAGCCGGATAACCAACGGGAGAATCGATCATGAAACCGACCCAAAAGAGCAAACCCGACTACGCCGTGTACGTTGTGGAAGGTGAGGGCGACAAGACGCACTGGCTCAAAGTGGGAGTCGGATGGACCCATAGCGACGGCGAAGGCATCAACATCACGCTCACGGCCCTGCCGCTCACCGGGCGCCTGACCATCCGCAAGCCGAAAGCCGAACGGGACGACGCCTAGTGCGTCTCCGAAGGTGCTGCATCGCCGTGATGCAGCACCTTCTCGTTGTAAAGAATATTGACAATATATGCTACGCATCCCAGAATTAAGGTATAACGAAAGGATATCTCCGATGGCGTCGGGTAGCATTCATGTGAAGGTCAGCGGTGCGCTGCAAGACCACATCCAGCAGCAGATTGGCGACGATGGCCTCTACGAGAACGCCAGCGAATACATTCGTGCCTTGATCCGTCGCGACCTGCAAACCCGTGATGAGGCATGGGACTCGCTCCAAAAGGAGCTTGCACCGGCCATGCGCGCGGATGACAGCGAGTTTGTCGCCGTTTCCGCCGAAGATGTTATCCGCCGCAATAAGCGCCGCTGATCATGGTGGCGTATCGCTTTTATCCGCGCGCCGACGCGGCGCAGGACAAGATTTGGCGGGATACCGTTGAGAAGTGGGGTGAGAAACAGGCGGTGACCTACATCACCGGCCTGCATACGCATTTGCAGCGGTTATGCGAGGAAAAGGCAATCTGGCGGAAGCTTCCGCAACGTCTTGCTGTTCCCGCCGATGTGAAGCGCGAGGCGTATTTCAGCCGCTACGAGCATCACTATGTCTTCTTCCGCGAACTAGATAACGGCGATCTCGGTGTGATGAGCATTTTGCATGAGCGCACGGATGTGCCCGTGCGTCTTGCCGAGGACTTGGCGGCGCTTTCAGAGAAAGCGGAGCCTTTCAAGGCATAGGGCTAGCGATTCCGAAAACGAGGGCAGGGCCCTGAAGCGGATTAATGATGCGGTTCTCAGGCCCGGCGATATCATCCTCACAACGTCCGCCGCGAAGGTCAGCAAAGGCATTCGTTTTGCCACCGGTAGCGATATCTCGCATGCCATGGTTTGCGTTGAAGGCTACTCGGTTATCGATGCGACGGCCGAGGGGGTGCAGGCTCGGAATACGCAGCGGCTTTTTTATAAGGATGCCCATCCCGTCCATATCTTGCGATTGCGCGGTGGTCTCTCCAAGCCGCAACTCGACGACGTTCTCATGTTCATGCGCGGGCATGTCGGCACTCAATATTCCAAAACAGAGGCGATGAGAACGAAGCTCAAAGGGACGCGCCCGCCGACCCGAAAGCAATTCTGTTCACGCCTCGTGGCCCAAGCCTTCTCTCATGCTGGGATTCCCCTTGTTTCCGATGCGAACTTTTGTTCGCCCGGTGATCTCAAAAGCAGCCCATTTCTGGTGTCGGTCGCGGACTCCACGGTTCCCGTGACAGCGGAGGAAATGGCTGCGTCGGAGGCGAGGCCCGATGGCACTCAAATCATGAGAGATGCGATCAACGCCATTCTCAACGGCGCGCGCAAGAAGAATCCCAACATTCAAACCTTCGATGATCTCGATGGCCATCTCATCGAGCATCCCGAAGATGACGACTACATTTGCCGTTTGGTGGCGGATTCCGGCTATCTCGTGCTCTGGAAGATCGAGCAGGAGAAGAATCCTTGGATTTATGACCTGGACGTAATGCGCGAGGGTCCGGCCGATCAAATCTCCGCCTATTGCCAAAGTGTCGTTGCGGATGAGGCAACGCCAAACCGCTACATCATAAACCGCGCCGGATATCGGCTTTTCGCCCATCAGCATGACCACCTTTATTTCAAGCTGATGGCGAGCCTCTATGATCATCTGGCGACATTGCATAATCAGAGGGTGCGGGTCGCTAAGGCGTGGCTTCATGAGAATGGCTATGCTTTGCCTCCCGAGAGCCCACCACTAACGCCGCATACACCCGAATGGTTTGCCTCCCTGCAACAATGGGACCCGCCTCAAGCAATGATGACGCGGTACGTTGTCGAGCAAGAGGGGAGTGAAGCCGTGTGTTCGGTTTGCGGAGATGAACCTGCGGCTGATTACGCCCTGGAGGCGGATGAGCGTCCGTTAGGTGGCCCCGGCACTCTTCGGCTTTGCGATGACTGCCTCGACATCCGAAGAGATGGTGGCGAATCCTATATTTCCATAACCTGAACGGATGGACGCGATCGGGCACGGGGGTGCAGGGGGTTTCCCCCTGCAAACCGCGCGAAGCGCGGTCGCGATCCGCTTTGTCCTACAATAGACAGACCACGCCAAGATAGCGCGGTAGCACGAGCGGCAATGCAAAGAGCAGGAAGCCGCCGATCGCGAGCGTTAGACCGCTCTGGCTTTTCCCGAACGAGGCCACCCACATGATGACCCCGATGCAGGTCATGAGAACCTCGATCTCGTAGGCGACGGTGACTACGGGGTGCAGCAGCGTGCAGGAGGCATGCGACCGATAGCCGAGCCATCCGGCGGCATAGTCTACGCCCCATCCCACGAGGAGGATGAAACCAGCGAGCGCGGCGAGATTGCCGACGAGGCGAACGGCGAAGGAAGAGTGTGACATAGAGACATCCTGGCGACGGGAGGGAGAAACACAGCAAAGCGGCAAAACCACAAGGCTACGGGGACCGGGAGAGACAGCAAGGTAAGAGCGCACTTATACATCGCTTCGCGACATAGGTGCTCCGGCAGCCACAGGCTTGTGGCAATCCGCCGGAAAGGAACGCCCTTGCGGGCGTGGATTTAGGGATAGCAGGCCCGCTAGTGCAGGGCCTCGATTGCGTGCTCAGGGGTGCTATCGGTCGCGCCTCCGCGAAGCTGCGCGGTCACCGTGGCGCATCCGCCGTACCCAACGCTCAACCTCTTTGGCCCGGATCAAGCCGTGCTCGTAGCGACGGTTGGCCCCGGTAGCGGCACGTTCCAGTTCCTTGAGTATCTGCGCAATCTGCTCCAATCGCTTGCGCGCATGGGCTACCTTGCGCGCGGCTTCATCCCGGCGCTGCTTGTCTTCCCGGGCAACCTTTCAGCGATTAAAACGGAACTTCGGCCCCTTGATCGCACCTTCAGCCTTGAATGCGGTGCGGCGCTGCCAGTAGTCGAGTTTGCGGTTCATGCGGTCGAACCGTCGATTGATGGCGACAAGATCCCGCTTGAGCTGGGTATTGTTGCCGGCGACGATCTGCTCCAGCCAGGATAGCCGCATGCCCTTGTCATAGGAGGGATAGTCACGTCGCCGTCGTTGGGCTTTAGCCTCCGAAGTGGCGGGGGTGCGTTGGCGATAAGCGTTAGCCTCGCGTATCTGACTGACGGGGTTTTGTCCATTGCGGACAATCTGGCGTGCCTTCGGCCCGACGTGAATTTCCGGCATCCGGTTCAGTTCCAGCGCGCGCGCCATATCGCTCCGCGCCAATGCCTCGTTCCTTTGGGCTTCCAATGTGCGGTGATCGATCCTTGCGCGCTTTCCGGTGCGCTCCAGGGCGAGATTGCACGCGATAGCCCATTCGAGGCTTTATCTTTGCAATGGCTGCAAGGTGTGTCGATCTTCCGAGGGCCATAATGTTTTGGCGCAACACATGTCGTTTTCATCTACAGATAGAAACAATCGGAATCTTACAACTTTTTCTTAAATCCTACGCTCTACGAAACGAATGAGCTGAGAGGTGGGATATGAGACGAGATAAACAGAGGCAAGGACAGTTGCAGCGCGTGTTGGAAGCCTTGAGCCAGAATGCGCCTGCCGGTTCGCAAGGCGAGGCGTGGAACGCAATTTTCAACGCCGTGCAACAAGTGCAGGCCGTTGACAGGTACGGGACATCCTGGACGATTCCGGCGTTGGATGCGCCCAGTTCCCGACCTTATGGCAACGGGGGAACCGCCCTCCGGCTGATTGGGCACCATGTCTATCTCAACGCCAATGGTGCCTACCGTATTATTGACCTCAGTAGCGGTGAGCCAGTTCATCTTTTCGATAAAGAGAATGCGGCGGGCATGCGTTTCGCAGAAGTTCCCGGTTACAGGATGCAACTTTAGCAAGGCCCAAAGGGCGACCGCACCGACGCGGCGACGCTCGACGCCGTACTGGCCGCTGCCGTCAGCGGTTTGCTGGTGATCCCGATTTCGCATACCTTCACCCTGGATGAGATTGGCGTCGCTCAGGAGGTGGTTGCGGCGGGAGCCCCCGGTAAAGTCGTTCTGAAGCACTGAGAAACAGGAACGTTGCCTGTGACCGGCGATGCCGACTTCATACTCGTTATCGTCGTGCCCTCCATGGCCGATTAGGAGGCGCCGCCTGTTCTTCGGCAACAACAACGTCAAACGCTTTCGCACCCTCTTCGCCATGGACTGGATCAAGATGGGGTGGGTGAAGGCCGCTGTGGTGGGAAGCATTGCGGCCTTTGCAAATGATCGCTTATGCTGCCAGTTGAGGTATTCGGCGTTCCATAGTCGCAGGAACGCCGCCACAGCATGTGTCGCATAATAATTCCCGTCGCAGCGGTCCGCCGCCTGACGTCCCCGCGGCAAGTGTCGCTGCGGCAGCCGCAAGAATGCTCGAAGTCATCAGTCTGATCGTAAGAGGCGCTTGCGAGGTTGCTAATCAGCCCGCAAACTCATTTAAGTGACATCATTGGCTTGGTGCATTGGCCAGGACTGGCCACGTCGCGAGCTATCCGTCGCCAATGTTGCTTCAGCAAGAAGCCAATCGATGAAATAAGCAACCTCTGCACGTTCCCGGGTTGATTCAGGACAAACACAATAATAGTTATGCATGGCAGGCACGGTGAGCGCTAGTGGCTGCACCAATCGGCCCTCGTCCAAGTCACGCTGGGAAACAATTTCATCGCTCAACGCGATGCCGTAACCGTCTCGTGCCGCCTGAAGCACGATCCCGAAATCGTCAAAATAGACATCCGAAAATCCGGCATACTCGATCCCGGCGGCGGCCTGATATCGTCGCCATTGAAGACCATCATCCTCGTGAAGGAGCCGGTGATAGGCGAGATCGCTCATCTCGCGGACAGCATGGGGACCACGCAGGAGCTGGGGACTGCACACCGGAGTCATCCGGATACCGTGCAGCAGATGCGACCAGAATCCGGCCCATGGCGGCATTCCGTAGACGATTGCCACATCAGCCTTCCGCCAATCGACGGCCGCAAAGCGGCTCGCGGTCACGACGTTCAGGGTCATGTTGCGGCTTTCTTCCATGAACTTGAACAGGCGAGTGGCCAGCCACGTCACGCCGTGAACCTGCGGCATAGAGATAGTAAGTGCACCTTTTCCCAAATTGGCGGACTTTTCCGCGGCCACCTCCTGGACGCCTCTTGATATTGCTTCCATCGCTTTGCGAGCTGATCGCTGCAAGATCGAGCCATATTCCGTCAGCGCCAGCCTCCGGCCACGCTTCTCGAACAGCTCCACACCGAGAGACAGCTGCAGCGACTTGATCTGCTGACTGACCGCGCCGGGCGTGACATGCAGCTCGGCCGCGGCAGCGCCCAGATGGCCCAAACGAGCGACACATTCGAAGACGCGCAGCGCGTTGAGAGGGGGGAGAGACATCAATGTTCCTTCAAGAGCAGGACGCGCATCGTTTAGTTTTTCTACATCAGAATGCGCAAAACAAGTAGCTTGTCTACATGAGTATTCTCTGTAGCAATAGAAGGCGTCTCCTATGGACGATAAAAATAAAGGGAACGCAGAAATGAACAGACTTATGAAAAAGGCACTTTTCTCGCTTTTGGCTACAGCTGCGTCGGGATACGCCGGCCAATCCTACGGCGCCGATCAAAAACCGGACTTTGTCTCGAACGGTGTTGTGCGTGTATGCACCGCCGGCGATTTTCCGCCGATGCAGTATTATCAAAATCCCGGTGACACAAATCTGGTCGGGTTCGAAATCGACGTCGTCGATGCGATCGCGAGGGAATGGGACGCAAAGGCAGAATACGTCATCGGTGATTTCAAGGGGCTGCTTCCGTCTCTGGATTCCATGCGGTGCGATCTCGTCGCAAGCGGCATCATGATCACGCCTGCGAGGCTGGAGAAGTATGATGGTGTTCCCTATTTCGGCTCGCATGTCGTTCTCGTAGTGCCAAAAACGGACGACGCGACGAAGTCTACTGACGACATGAGCGGGAAGGTCATGGCGATCGAGGCGGGCACCACCTACGAGACGGTAATTTCCGATCTCAACAAGAAACTCGCGGCAAGTGGCAAAGATCCTGTGACGATGCAGACCTACCCGTCGGCGTCAGGCGTCATCCAGCAGATTCTGGTGGGCCGCGCGGCCTCCACCATTACACAGGACACCACTGCAGCCTTCCGCATGATGCAGATGCCCGATCGCTTGAAAATTGCTTATACTTACGACGAAAGCGAGACTTACGGCATCTACATGCGAAAGAACCCGCAGAACCGACAAATGGTGAAGGCAGCCTTAGAGTCGCTGCAGGCGAGCGGCCAGATGAAGGCGTTCTTGGCGAAGTGGAGCCTGCCTGAGAACTCAACCGCCGTTTCTCACGACTGATGAGCGGCCAAGCCGATGTTCGACTTCGACTTATTCGTCACTGCTCTGTTCGGCTGGCCTCTGGCGAAAGGGGCCATGCTAACCTTGGTGTTGTCAATCCTCGTCATGGCGGTGTCGCTTGTGATTGGCTCCTTCTTCGGATTGGCGGCAGGCTCAAAAAAGAAGCTGGCCCGCTGGTCGATCGCATCCTACATTTGGCTGTTCCGTGGCGCTCCGGCCTTGCTAATTTTGCTGTTCATCTGGAATGGGCTTCCTCAGCTTTCGCAAGTCTTCCGGGCTGCCTGGTTCAGCCCGTTTGTCGCAGCATTTCTTGCTCTCACCCTGATCGAGGTTGCTTATCTTACCGAGATCCTACGTAGCGCCTTTGCCGCTGTCGGCCGCGGCCAACGTGAGGGAGCGGAAGCGCTCGGATTCCATCGGGGGCAGATCTTTTTCCTCGTGACGCTACCCCAGGCAATGCGCATCGCGGTTCCCGCATTGGTCAATGAGTTCATTTCGCTGCTGAAGTCGACCTCGCTTGCGACTGTGATTTCGCTCAAAGAACTTATGACCGTAACGCAGTTCGCGATCGCCACGAGTTTCCGTTTTCTCGAATGGTACGGGGCAGCGCTCGTCTACTACATGGCAATGGTTTCAGTTCTCACGGTCGTGCAGATTAAGGTCGAGCGGCGACTTTCGCGTGGCCATCGCTGATCGCAGCTTGTTCAAACTCGAACTGGGGAACGATATGTCCCGTAATCTCTCGTTAGTCGGGCGTGCCTCCGAAGGGCCGGCCGTGCGCCTTGTCGAGGTCGACAAATGGTATGGGCACTTTCAGGTCCTTCATGGCGTTTCGCTGGACGTGCCGCGCGGCTCAAGGGTCGTTATCTGCGGACCGTCCGGGTCTGGAAAGTCAACGCTGATCAGATGCGTCAACCGGCTCGAAGCCCATCAGCGAGGTTTGATTTCCGTCAATGGCGTGGAACTCACTGAACAGACCGGCCGAATAGATCGGATTCGAGGCGATGTCGGAATGGTCTTCCAGCATTTCAATCTCTTTCCGCATTTGACAGTCCTCGAGAACTGCACTTTGGCGCAACGCTGGGTGCGCAAGCGAACGCGCAAGGAAGCGGAGGCGATTGCGATGGCGTTTCTGGAGCGGGTGAAAATACCCGAGAAGTCTGGGTCTTACCCGGGACAGCTTTCCGGTGGCCAGCAACAGCGCGTCGCGATAGCGCGCGCGCTTTGCATGAACCCCAGCATCATGCTCTTCGATGAACCAACCTCAGCTCTTGATCCTGAGATGGTGAAGGAAGTCCTCGATACGATGGTTCGCCTTGCCGATGACGGAATGACAATGATCTGCGTCACGCATGAGATGGGGTTTGCCCGACAGGTTGCAAGCGAAGTTGTCTTCATGGACGAAGGAAAAATTGTCGAGCGGAACGAACCCGACACCCTTTTTTCATCACCGTCGCACGAGCGCACAAAGCGCTTTCTCAGCAATCTTCTGCATTAAGGGTGACAATGATGAACCCGTCGCCCTGGTTCGAAGCAGAGCAACTCTCGGAGCACGTCGTCCGCGTCAGCGAGCCGAGCGTCCATCGCTTTTTCCGTGCCAATATTTATCACGTGAAAGGTGAAGATGCGGATCTCGTTATCGATTTCGGCATGGGCCTCCAATCACTGGGCAAGTTTCTGGATATCGACGCAAGCAAGCCGATATTGGCTGTTGCAACACACGTACATGTCGACCATGTCGGTTCATTCCATGAATTCGACCACCGCTTCGGCCACGCGGCCGAGGAGGGCGCCTTCTCGACGATGCCAGACATGGCAACGTTGGCTCACTATTTCCGAACCCAGTCTGAGTGTGTCTCACGTTTGCCCACGAGTGCGTGGGATCCAGCAGATTTCGGGCTAGCCGTCGCGCCGCTAACAGATGTCGTTACCGAAGGTTTGGTCATCGACACCGGCAGCGCTTCATATCGCGTCCTTCACCTGCCGGGTCATTCGCCCGGCTCGATCGGATTGCTCGATGAAAGCAATGGTATTCTCTTCTCCGGTGACGCCATCTACGACGGCACCCTCGTCGATGATCTGCCGGGCTGCAATATCGACGAGTACCTCGACACAATGAGCAGACTACAAGAGCTTGATGTTTCCATCGTCTTTGGTGGACACGGAGCACCGATGTCGCGTGAACGCATGCATCATGTTGCCGAAAACTACCAGAGAAAGATGGCTCGGTAGCCTCTCATCAGGAATGGTTCGAATGCCGGCAATTGGCTTCCAAATCAAAAGGGAGAAGTTCCATGAATAGTCCGGAAAAACTGGCACGCCTTCGGGAAAGATACGCGAACGCGTCAGGCGGCGACATTTTCGACACGGAATTTGCCGCCGTCGCACGATCACAGTTTACAACTGGCGACAAACGAAAGTGGCCATTCGCTGGGATCCCGACCTTGCTGGACGCTCCATGCCGTCCGGAGTTCCAGGATCTTGCCGATTTTGGCGGTCTGGATATTGCGCTCTTGGGCGTTCCGATGGATCTCGGCGTGACGAACCGCAATGGCAGTCGATTTGGTCCTCGCGCCCTTCGAACAGTCGAACGCATCGGGCCATATGACCACGTCCTCAAATGCGCTCCGTTCGGAATAAGAAATATCGCCGACATAGGCGATGTTCCGATGCAAAGCAGGTACGATCTTGCCCAATGCCACCACGATATCGAACAGTTTTACAAGAGGCTAGTCGCGGCTGGCGTTCGACCGCTTTCGGTCGGAGGCGACCATTCCATCACGTCCTCAATACTCAAGGCCGTTGGCGAAAAACAGCCGGTAGGAATGATCCACATCGATGCCCACTGCGATACCGCGGGCCCTTACGAAGGCGCGAAGTTTCAGCATGGCGGTCCGTTTCGGCTTGCCGTTCTCGATGGCGTCCTTGATCCTGATCGCACAATCCAGATCGGGATTCGTGGCGGTGCGGAGTATCTCTGGGAGTTCTCCTACGAAAGCGGGATGACCGTTATTCATGCCGAGGAAATCGAAGGTATCGGCATGGAGGCCCTCATCGCTCGCGCTCGCCAGATCGTTGGTACTGGCCCAACCTATATTTCCTTCGACATCGACAGCATCGATCCGGGATTCGCACCTGGCACCGGCACACCGGAGGTTGGGGGATTGATGCCGCGCGAGGTTCTCGAGCTTTTGCGTGGCCTCAAGGGGCTTAACGTGGTGGGCGCTGACGTCGTCGAGGTGGCTCCTCAATACGACGCAACGACAAACACTGCCCAGATCGCTGCGCAAATGCTGTTCACCATCTTATGCCTGATGGTGCATGCGAAGAGCGAGTTTTGAAGAGGTATTCAAAAGCGCCCGTCGCGGCTTGTCATCGTTAGCAGCGAGGTCGTCAAAGCGCGCGCTCTGATGAACGTGAGATTTTCGTCGCTTCACACGGGATGGAAGAGAACGATTGCCAGAATCCGCGCGGCGAAGATCTGGTCAGTCCTACTGAACTGGCAGGAGGTTGAGGATTATGCAGGAGATAGACTTAGGCGGGTTCCTGCCCGAGCTGCGCGACATCCGCCAGCACTTGCATAGCATTCCGGAAATAGGCCTGGAAGAGCATGAGACCTCTGATTTCATTGCCGCAAAGCTCGAGGGTTGGGGGTTTCAGATCACTCGATACCTTGGAAAGACTGGATTGGTCGCGTCGTTGCGCCGCGGCGCCGGAAATCGCTCAATTGGACTGCGCGCGGACTTTGACGTACTCCCAATCATGGAAGAAACGAAACTGCCCTATGCCAGCGGGCATTCCGGCGTTATGCACGCTTGCGGCCATGATGGCCATGCCGCAATGCTCCTGGGTGCGGCCTGGTTGCTGTCACACACACGATTTTTCCGGAACCGTGCATTTCATATTCCAACCGGCGGAAGAGAATTTTGGCGGCGCTCAACTGATGATCGACGATGGCCTCCTCGATCGGCTCCCTTGCGATGAAATCTTTGCGCTGCATAACTGGCCGGGTCTGACAGCGGGCGTTTTCTCTTCGAGGCCTGGCCCATCGCAGCCTCCATCGACGCAGTCACCCTGACGATCAGGGGACTTGGAGGGCATGGCGCTGTCTTGCCGATCATGTCCAATGGCGGCTCGATCATCCTCAACACCTCCTGGCTCGGCCAGGTCGGCACGCCTGGCCGCGCGGCTTTGTCGGCGTCGAAGGCCGCGTGCGGTCCTTGACCCGAGTGCTGGCGGCCGAGTTCACCGATCGGAAAATCCGTGTCAATGCCGTCAGCCCCGGGCCGATCGAGACGCCGATCCACCGCGCACCGGGCCAGACCGAGGAGGAATTCCGGGTCTACGCCGATAAGGTCGGCTCAAAAGTGCCGGCCGGCCGGATGGGCAAACCCGAGGAAATCGCCGTCGCGGTCGCCTTCCTCGCGAGCGACAACTCGAGCTACATGCTCGGGGCCGAGATCGCCGTCGACGGCGGCCTCGGGGGGGCTCTGACGATGCTGCTGAACGACCATCTATGCGTGCGGACCGTGGTTCACGTCGCGGCACAAATCCCGTTGTGCTGATCGCCATAATGGCTCCACACCAACGGACATGTGGCGCGGACGCCGAACGAAACGATGCCACGGTCGTAGCGGCGAAGCAGTTCCTCTTCGAGATACTGCAACCGGGTACATCGCACCGGGGAAGCCGTAGCGCCATGCTGTCGATCGTCAGGGCCATGCTGCCACCTCAGCTTTCTTCGGCGGGGAGCGCGTAGCGAAGCACGTGCAAATCATCATCGTCGTCTAGCGTGATTTCGAGCACCTGGTTCACCAGATCAGGATCGGCGTCGAGTTCGATCAGAGCCTGCTCGAAGAGTTCGATCTGCATATCGAGATCCATGCCGGGCGGGCCGTTGAGGCAGACCAGGCCGGCATGGATCGCGACATCGGCATACTGCCCCTTCGTTCCGGGCTTGTCCCTTGGCCCCCGGAAGTCGACCGAGTTCTTGGTTACGAAGGTCCAGTCACCATCAAGGATGATCGGCGTCAACTCCCAGTCTTTACGGCGAGCCCCAGCCAAACGATATGGCTGGTTTCGCCGTGGTCTTTGTCGATTGCGATCTTCGCAAGCTCCGGGCTAAGACATTCGTCGATTAGAAACTTCATCCCGCCTTCCTACGGCGAGGTACGCGGCGGTCGGTGACGATGGTCGAGCCTTCCGGGAGGTCTCCGGATACGCGAGGCCGACCGCGGAGCGGGTTGGCTTCCGCGTAGATCGCGGCAAGGCGAACCTTCTCGGCGTCGAGGCTTGGCCAAGCGTCAAGGATGCGCTCGATCGGGCGACCGGCGGCGACGGCTGCGGAGACATCGTAGACGGGAACGCGAGTGCCACGAATGACCGGCGTACCGCTGAGAATATCGTCGGAGGTCCAGACGATTTCGCGCGCCGCGGCCAGATCGTCCAGCCGCTCGCTCGTACCCTTCACGAAGGGCAATAGATCGATGGTCAGGAACTCGTCGCGGACGGTCCAGTCTTCGCGCAGCAGCGCCGCCCAGGCAAGCGCACGGGAGCGCGTCAGCCGAGGGCCGGCAGTCTTAATGGCGAACAGCCGTTCTTCCGAGGTGAGGCGCTTGGCGCTCTCGAAGTAGAACGCGATGAAGGAGCATGCGCCAGCGAGAACATGCCGCCCGTTGTCGAGCGACACGAAGGCATCTGGCAGGATGCGCTCATCAATGACGCGGTTAATGTCGCGCAGGCTCACGCGCGAGACGACAGCGGCCTCGGTCGCCTTCAGCATTTCCGCGACAGCGGGCATGTAGGCCTCCTGATTAAATCTTCCGATAGACCGGAACATATAATCAGAGGCCCGAAATCGCAAGGTCTGACGTGGGCATTCGCACCGCTGCATCTCGAAACATAGGGAGATGTAGGGTCTTGGTGCACGATGCGACGAAGGACTATGGAGAAAATTTAGAATTGGGAAATCGGAGCGGCGCCGCGTGTTGTTCTACGCGGCGGCACGAAACAGGTCGCGATGATCCGCCATGGCAACCTGTTCCAGGATGCGTCGGTAGGTCGAGAGAAGGCGCAAGTTGAGATGGTTGCGTACCCCCGCAACCAACGCTACAGCATGCCATATGCACCAAACCTACGATCCGATGCGATGGATATCAATGGGTTCAAATCCGCTTCAACATGCTTGCTTCGATTGGCCAGATAGGCTCCAGGCGCCACATTGAATGTATAGTAGAGGCGCTCGATGAAAAGTCGCCGCTTGCCAGAGCTTCCTTGATCGTCGGATTTTGATACAAATCCTCGGATAATGCCTCCTTAGTTCCGAGCTATCGTATCACTGCCCGAATCTCTCTCAACGCCAAATCGCCCACGCTCTACTGACGGTGCGTGGCATCGCGCGTCTTGTGGAGCTGCGCGACGCCGGCGTAACGGCCGCCACGATGAGCCGCATGGAGCGGCATGGGGAGGTGCGCCGGCTTGCACGCGGCCTTTATCAGCTCTCCGACGCGCCGCTCGACCCCAATCATAGCCTGGCTGAGGCTGCCAAACGGGTACCCAAGGGCGTTGTCTGCCTTGTGTCGGCCCTCGCGTTTCACGGCCTGACGGACCAGCTTCCGAAGCAGGTGTGGCTGGCGATAGGTCAGAAGGACTGGGCTCCGAAATCCGACAGCACGCCTGTGCGGATCGTGCGTTTCACCGAAACACTGCTCAATGAAAGCGTAGAGACCCATGTCGTCGAGGGCGTGCCCATAAAGGTCTTTGGGATCGTCAAAACAATTGCGGACTGTTTCCGATATCGCAACAAGATCGGCCTGTCGGCGGCAATCGAGGGCCTCCAGGAAGCGCTTCGGCAGCGTAAGGCCACTCCCGGCGAAATTGCAAGACAGGCCGAGCACGGCGGCGTCACCACGGTGATCCGGCCTTACCTTGAGGCGCTGACCGCCAATGGCTAAAGAGATCAAGAACATCGGCGCTTCTGTGCGTGCACGCCTGTTGCAACTCGCCAAGGCAAGTGGCCAGAGCTTCGACTTGGTTCTGACCCGTTTCGCTCTTGAGCGGTTGTTCTTTCGACTCAGCCGCTCACCCCACGCTGATCGCTTCGTGCTGAAGGGCGCGATGCTGATGATGAGCTGGTTCGACGATCCGCATCGCGGCACGCGCGATCTTGATCTGTTGGACTTTGGCGATCCGAGCGCTGCGCCGATGCTTGCGATGTTTCGTGAGATTCTGGTGCAGGACGCCGGCGATGGTGTGGAATTCGACGCTGATGCACTTCGTGTCGACCGCATTCGCGAGGAACTGAAGTATGGCGGGCTCAGGCTCAGGACGACGGCCTCGATCAGCGGCGCCCGGATCAGTCTGACGATCGACATCGGTTTTGGCGATGCACTGGAGCCTGGCGCCGAAGAACTGGACTACCCTTCCATTCTCGACTTCCCAATACCCCGACTAAGGGGCTATGCGCGGGAAACCGTCATTGCCGAGAAGTTTCAGGCGATGGTGGCGTTGGGGCGTACCAACACTTGGATGAAAGATTTCTACGACGTCTGGATTCTCAGCAGGTCGTTCGATTCCAGCAATGACAGCTTGGCGCGGGCAATCGCTGCCACTTTCGAACGGAGACGCCGATCCCAACGGAACTACCGGATGCTTTAACGGAAGCATTTGCCAGGGATCAGCAAAAGCAGCGGCAATGGCGAGCGTTTGTTAAAGACCTTGCTCATAATCCAGGTGAATTGATGAATGTCGTCACGGACATCGTCGCACTCCTGATGCCTCATGCCATTGCAGCCGCGAGACGGGGCAAATGAGCAGCTTGGTCTTTACCGTTGGATTGTGGAGGGCGTTACGGATATTGTTGAGACCTCGAGCCAGACTCTAAGAATTTAGCAGGAATTTCAAATATATACCAAATGCACAATCAGGTCCGGCATCAACCACCCTTAAGCCAGGCATCCAGGCCCCTGGCTGCCGCGCGGCCCGTCGCAAAACAGGCGGTGAGGAGGTAGCCGCCGGTCGGCGCTTCCCAATCGATCATCTCGCCGGCAACGAACATGCCGGGGAGCTTTTTCAGCATGTATCTCTCGTCGAGTTCACTCCAACGGATGCCGCCGGCCGACGAAATGGCCTCGGCGATCGGCCTTGGCCTCAGCAGCGGAATCGGCAGGGCCTTGATCAGGCGCGCAAGTCTTTCTGGATGAGAGAGCGCAGCCGGATCGGCAAGCTCGCGCAGCAGGCCAGCCTTGACGCCTTCGATGCCGGCACCCTTGCGCAGACGATTGGAGAAACTGGCTTTGGGATCCTGCCGCGCCAGATCGCGCGCCAGACGCTCCTCGTTTCGGCCGGGTGCCAGATCGACAATCAGCGATGCGTCCCCCTTTTTCGCCAAACGATCGCGCAGCGAGGCGCCGTGCGCATAAACGAGGCTGCCCTCGATCCCGGTTTTCGAAATGACGAACTCGCCGGGCAAGGTTCCGGCTTCCGATGTTGCCGTGACGGCCTTGAGGGGTTCTCCGGCAAAGCGTTCGCCGAACGGCGCGCTCCAGGTCACGTCGAAACCGCAATTGGCCGGCTGGAAGGTGGCGACATCGATCCCCTTGTCGCGAAGCCAGCTGACCCAAGCCGCGTCCGAACCCAGCCGGGCATAGCTCGCACCGCCGAGCGCGAGCAGAACGGCGTCATGCCGGACAGCCTCGCGTCCCCGCGGCGTTTCGAATGCAAGGCCACTATCCTCGAAGCCGCACCAGCGATGCCGTGTCAGGATGCTGACGCCTCGCGCCTCCAGCCTCGTAAGCCAGGCGCGCAGGAGCGGGGATGCCTTCATGACTTTCGGGAAGACGCGTCCGGACGAGCCGACGAAGGTTTCCGTTCCCAGGCCCTCCGCCCAGGTCCTGACATCATCAGGCCCGAATTCGTCGAGTGCCGCGCGCAATCGGGTCGAAGCTGCGCCGAAGCGGTCGGCAAAACGGCTGTAATCTTCCGAATGCGTGATGTTGAGGCCGGATTTCCCCGCCAGCAGAAACTTGCGCGCGACCGTCGGCATGCCGTCGTAGACCACGATATGATGGCCGAGCGGGGACAAGGTCTCCGCCGCCATCAACCCCGCGGGGCCGCCGCCTATGATTGCGATTTGCTTTTCAGTCATGGTCGTCCGGTGCCGCTTGCCTATTGCTCTCTTGGGCCGGACCGGGTCCGAAAGCAAGGTCGTTGCGGCTTTCCGGCTCATTTGGCGTGCCGGGCCACTCGGCTCCGGCGAAAACGCGAACCCCTCGTTTTCGGCGGCTTTCGCCGCCATGTCCGCATTTAAATAGATATAACCATATGGTTACTATGCCCCTCGATTGGCCAGGGACTGTCAACTTATGCGATGATCGGTTACTTATCGGCGTCAGGAAAGGCCGCATGAGCCCTATGAAATGCCGCCGGGAGCCACGATGTCGGAAGCCAAAACCGTGAAGCGCAGCGCAAAGAGCGAAGACCTTGCGAATGCAGAAAAAACGACCGCGCGCGCAGCTTCGGAACGGCCCCGCCTCAGGGATGCGGAACGCACCAGCAAGGCAATCCTTGCCGCCGCAACCAAGGAGTTTGCCGAGCGCGGTTATGGCGGCGCGCGCGTCGATTCCATCGCCGAGCGGGCCAAGATCAACAAGCGAATGCTCTACCACTATTTCGGCGGCAAGGATGCGCTCTATGTCGCCGTTCTGGAGGGCAGCTATATCGCCATCCGCTCGGCGGAGGCGCGGCTCGATCTCTCGCATCGTTCGCCCGAGGACGGCATGCGGGACCTCGTCGTTTTCACCTGGCAGTATTTTCTGGATCATCCCGAATTCCTCGGGATTCTCAGCACGGAAAACATGCACAAGGCACGCTTCCTGAAGCGCTCGGCACGCATTTTCGAGCTGCATTCGCCGCTTGTCGCTGAAATCTCCGGCTTGCTCGACCGCGGCGCCGCAGCCGGCGTCTTCCGCAGCGATTGCGACCCGGTGAAGATCTATATGAGCATTGCGGCACTCGGCTCGTTCTTCCTGACGAACCGCTGGACGCTCTCGACGATCTTCCGCCGCAACCTCTCCGAAAAGGGCGAAATCGATCGGTGGGGCGAGCATATCGTCGACGTCATTTTCGCCTATCTGCGCCCGTAGAATTACTAAGGCGACAACGTCAGCAACTGCGGATGACGGCCGCCGCGGCCGTTGTCGATGGCCGTTGACAGCATCGCCTCGGCGTGTCAGTTATGTAACTATATAGTTATTTGCGGGAGGAATGACTTATGGCAGCGAAGCCGATCGGCATCATCATGCACGGCATTACCGGCCGCATGGGGTATAACCAGCATCTCGTGCGCTCCATCCTGGCGATTCGCGAACAGGGCGGGGTCCTGTTGGCAAATGGCGATAGGTTGATGCCGGAGCCGGTGCTCGTCGGCCGCAATGCCGAAAAGATCGAGGCCATCGCCCGCAAGCACGGCCTGTCGAAGACGACGACCGATCTCGACGCAGCTCTGGCCGATCCTTCCAACACGATCTTCTTCGATGCCGGTTCGACGCAGATGCGCGTCGATCTGCTGGAGCGTGCGATTGCCGCCGGCAAGCATGTCTATTGCGAAAAGCCAATCTCCGAGACGCTAGGGGAGGCTTTGTCGGTTGCCGCTTCGGCAGAGCGGCGCGGTGTCAAGAACGGCGTTGTCCAGGACAAGCTGTTCCTGCCGGGCCTGCGCAAGATCGCCATGCTGCGCGACAGCGGCTTCTTCGGCAAGATCCTCTCGGTGCGCGGGGAGTTCGGCTACTGGGTGTTCGAAGGCGACTGGGGCGTCAAGGCGCAGCGTCCCTCCTGGAACTACCGTAGACAAGACGGCGGCGGCATGATCCTCGATATGCTGCCGCATTGGCGCTATGTGCTCGACAATCTGTTCGGTGAGGTCAAGTCCGTCAGCTGCCTCGGCGCTACCCATATTCCGAGCCGCGTCGACGAGAACGGCAACACCTATGCCGCCGATGCCGACGATGCCGCCTATGCCACGTTCGAGCTCGAAGGCGGCGTCATCGCCCATATCAATTCCTCCTGGGCGGTCAGGGTTCGTCGGGACGATCTCGTCACCTTCCAGGTCGACGGCACGCACGGTTCGGCCGTCTGCGGCCTGATGCGCTGCTGGACGCAGCATCGGGTCAACACGCCGAAGCCGGTCTGGAACCCGGATCAGCCGCAGCCGATCAATTTCTTCGACACCTGGGAAGAGGTGCCGGATACCCAAGCTTTCGACAATGGCTTCAAGGCGCAGTGGGAGCAGTTCCTGTGCCATGTTGCCGAGGATGCGCCGTGGAAGTTCACGCTTCGCGAGGGTGCCAAGGGCGTGCAACTGGCGGAGCTTGCGCAAAAGAGCTGGGCGGAGCGTCGTTGGATCGGCGTGCCCTCGCTTTCAGCCTAGGAGGGTCGCATCATGACGAGAAGCCTTCGCTTGCCGGTGGTGGGCGGCGCTCTTGCCGCGTTCACTCCCGCCAACGAGCCCCTGATTGCGCCTGTGAAGCCCGCGGGCGGTCATCATTTCAATCGCGTCGCCTATGCCGCCGCGCATGTCGTGGTCGACGCGCTTGCTGACAACGATCCCTGGCTCGACCGAAACATCGATTGGGAACGTACCATCGCCTTCCGTGAATATCTTTGGGGCCTCGGCCTCGGCGTTGCGGAAGCGATGGATACCGCGCAGCGCGGCATGGGCCTCGACTGGGCCGGCGCGAAGGAGCTGATTGCGCATGCGCAGTCGGCGGCCCGCGGCCGGCCGGATGCCGTGATCGCCTATGGCGCCGGCACCGATCACCTGCAGCCCGGTCCCGATGTCACGATCGATGACGTCATCCGCGCCTACGAGGAACAGATCGCCTATGTCGAAGGGCAGGGCGGCCGGGTCATTCTGATGGCGAGCCGGGCGCTTGCCGCCGCCGCCAGGAGCCCGGACGATTATATAAGTGTCTACGACCGCATCCTCGGGCAGGTGAAGGAGCCCGTTATCATCCACTGGCTCGGCTCGATGTTCGATCCGGCGCTTTCGGGCTATTGGGGATCGGCTGACGATATGCGGGCCATGGAGACGGCGGTCGCGATCATCAATCAGAACGCGGCCAAGGTCGATGGCGTGAAGATATCGCTGCTTTCCGCGGAGAAGGAAATCGTCATGCGCCGTCGGCTGGATCCGTCGGTCAAGATGTATACCGGCGACGACTTCAACTATGCCGAACTCATCGCCGGGGACGAACAGGGCTATTCGCATGCATTGCTCGGCATCTTCGATGCCATCGCGCCGGCCGCGAGCGCCGCTTTGGCAAGGCTTGCCGAGAACGACCTCGACGCCTTCCATTCGATCCTGGCGCCGACCGTTCCGCTATCGCGCCACATCTTCAAGGCGCCGACGCGCTTCTACAAGACCGGCGTTGTCTTCCTCGCCTATCTCAACGGCTTCCAGGATCACTTCCAGATGCTCGGCGGCCAGCAGAGCACCCGTTCGATCCAGCATCTTTCGGAGCTGTTCCGCCTGGCGGATACGGCGCGGGTGCTGCGCGATCCGGATCTGGCCGTTTACCGGATGAAGGCGATCCTTGCTACGGCCGGCATCGACTAAGGCATGATCCCAGAAAGTGCGAAGCGGTTTTTGGATAAGATCATGCAATATCAAATAGCTGGAGCGCGATGACGTGTGGAATGGAAGTCATTCGGGTCTAGCGAATAAGAGGATTGGGGAGGATCATCGCAATGGCCGTAGAGGGTCTGTCCATCAACCTGGCGACCGTGCGCCAGCAATATGACATGCGACAGGCGGTCGAAGCCTGCCTGAAGCAGGATATCGTCGCCATCGCGCCCTGGCGCGATCAGGTGCACAAGATCGGGCTTTCCGAAGCCGCTCGCATCGTTGCCGACAACAGGCTCAAGGTCACTGGCCTTTGCCGCGGCGGCATGTTTCCTGCCGCCGATGCCGAGGGCAGGGCGGCGGCGATCGACGACAACAAACGCGCGATCGACGAAGCGGCGGCGTTGAATGCCGATTGCCTCGTTCTCGTCGTCGGTGGGTTGCCGCCGGGATCGAAGGATATCGCCCATGCCCGCGAGATGGTGGCGGACGGCATTGCCGCGATCCTGCCGCATGCCCGCAGCGCCGGAATACCCTTGGCGATCGAGCCCCTGCATCCGATGTATGCCGGCGACCGCGCCTGCGTGAACACGCTGGAGCAGGCACTCGATATCTGCGATCTTCTCGGCGAAGGCATCGGTGTCGCCATCGATGTCTATCATGTCTGGTGGGATCCGAAGCTCTATGAGCAGATCGCGCGCGCCGGCGCTGGTGGCCGCATCCTGGCGCATCATATCTGCGACTGGCTCGTGCCGACCACGGATCTGCTGCTTGATCGCGGCATGATGGGTGACGGCGTCATCGATCTCAAGCGCATCCGCGCCGAGATCGAAAAAGCGGGCTTTTTCGGCCAGCAGGAAGTCGAGATCTTCTCTGAGAACAATTGGTGGAAGCGGCCGGGCGAGGAGGTTTTGTCCACCTGCGCCGAGCGCTTCCGCACCGTGTGCTAAGAGGCGGCCGTTCAGGCAAAGATCGGCAATAAAAAGCGCTATTGGATGGCAAGTGCCGCTAACGCCCCTTTTGGGTGGGTAGCGTCAACTGAAATGCGCGATGAGCGTGTGCTTCGCATGCTTCCTTAGCTATGAGGTTCTTTTAGTGAGTCTCATGCGATCAAGTTTATAGCTTTCCAGAAAATGGTTTTTGACCAAATTGAACCAGTCTTCTGGCAATGCGCCGAGCACACACGTGTTTTCAACAATTGGGCGCTGAGATATCCACTGTGCCGGACGCAGATCTGGACCAGGCCAGACGAAGGCATTGACTTCATCGGTGTAAATCCATTGCGGTTCGGCATCCAAGCCGATGTATCGGCGTAATTGCGGCGGGACTTCAATAGCTCTACGACCCTCCGGCGGACGCATATGAGAGATACCACGCCAATATTGATCCGAGTTCATCCCGCGTGGACAGTATCAGCGCGGTGGGATAAACCTTTTCACCATCCTGCCGCTTCTTGGCTTTGCTCGACCATAAGTACTCATAGGCGACGACGTGGCCAATGGGCTGCAGAGCGGGTATTTTCATTAGGTCAACGCTTCAATGGAAATGGCTCGAGGCTTTCGTCGATATCCGGGATGTCGTCCAGATTGTAAGGAGTATCGGTCTCCACGCGAGCCTCCATAATTCGGCTCACATCACTTTCCGACAAGGCCCCTACAGGGAGAGAAACTCTAAATCTCTGCCAAAGCTGATGAAACATTCCCGCCGACACTAAGTATGCTGTTGGTCTGCCATATTTCGTGATCTCGACGGGAGCCTGGTGCATCTTTTCGTGCCATTCGCCAAAATTCTTTTGGAATTCTGAAGCAGGTACACTGGCCATACTGACCTCCATTTTCCGTAACATGCACAACTCACACAAAAGTGGTCGGAATTTCAAGGCGGGCTTCTTGCGGCACAGCCTCCCTTTCAGATCGCAGCGATTTTATTGGTTTGGCGGATCTGAGAAACCCGCCGGCGGTTGCGCCCAAATTTCGCAAAAAAAGCCGGGCCAAGAAATGGCCCGGCTCTATTTCAAAGCGCAGATACGACGGCCTATTCAGCCGACACGATCTTGCCGCCTTCCCACTTGTAGAGCGAGAAGCTCTGCGAGGTCAGGTCGCCGGCTTCGCCGTAAGTGACCTTGCCGATGGCGGTGTCGACCGGCTCGCCCTTCTTCAGCACAGCACCGACGGCTTCGGCATCATCTGCCTTGCCAGCCTTCTCGATGCCAGCCTTCAGCACTTCCACGGCGGCATAGGCGTTGAGCGTGAAGGCTTCGGCCGGAATGTTGCGTGCCTTCAGGGCGGCAACGGCGCTCTGCGAGGCCGGGTTCTTCAGGGCGTCGGATGCATTGGTGAAGAGCGTGCCGGCTGCGGAATCGTTGGCGATCGCCCAATATTCGGTGTTGGACAGGCCGTCACCGCCGATGATCTGCGCCTTGACGGCGATGTCGTGCAGCTGGCGGGCAAGGAGGCCCGCTTCCGGGTGATAACCGCCGAAGTAGATCACCTCGACGCCGGCCTGCTTCAGCTTCGTCGTCAGAGCGCTGTAGTCCTTTTCGCCGGGGGTCAGCGAGTCGTTGACGACCTCGGTGACGCCACCCTTGTTGAGGGTCGCCTTGAAGGCCTCTGCCAGGCCCTTGCCGTAGGCGCCCTTGTCGTTGAGGATGGCGATCTTCTTGTCCTTGAAGTTCTTCACCACATACTCGGCGGCGACGGTTGCCTGCTGGTCGTCACGACCGCAGGTGCGCAGGATGTTGGTGAGGCCGCGATTGGTCAGGTCCGGAGCCGTCGCGGTCGGCGTGACCATCAGGATGCCGTTTTCGGCAAGCGCGTCGGAAACCGGAATGGCGACACCCGACGTGACCGGGCCGACGACGAAGCGGATGCTCTCGCCGACGAAGCCGTTGGCGACGGATACGCCCTGCTTCGGGTCGCCGGCGTCGTCGCCGAGCTTCAGAACGAGCTTCTGGCCGAGAACGCCACCACTCTTGTTGATTTCGTCCACGGCGGTCTGCGCGCCGTTCTTCACCTGTTCGCCATAGGCCGCGACCGGGCCGGTCAGCGGCGCGATGAGGCCGATGGTGATATCCGCATGCGCGAGAGGTGCGAAGGCCAGCGAAGCGACGAAGGTCGCGGCCGTCAATGTCTTCAGACTCATGTTAGCTCTCCTTGGATAGGCGCGGCAGCGCCCTTTGAACCCGTCTGCAATCGCCTGTCTCGACGCGCAAACTGCCGTGAGGCGTTCTTTTCAAGAAGACAGGGCTGATATCGAAGCCGATGATCGCCTTCGGACATTTTTTGATCTCGAAAGCGCCCATAAGGGTATTTTCTGTAGGAATATTGTGACGATTCCGCAAGAAAATAACCGTATCAAAGACAATTTTGACGATTTTTCGTTTCGTTTTGACGAGGGATGGTTGTTGTATCTTCACTGCCAAAGCCTAAGTGATATGGCTGTATGACGGGTGGATCCAAAAATGGAAATCGTTGCCTTTAACGTCGCATGGACCGCGGCAGCGATGCCGCTTGTTGTTATCTGACGTGTGCTTAAGGAGCCGGATGCCGCATGAGCGAGAATGACAATTCCGGAGTTTATTTCGACCTCTGGCGGCTGATCCCTGATGGCGCCCCGATCGTCACGCATTCCAGCCGGCTTTTTCCCGTGCGGCGGGATGGCGTGCCGGCCATGCTCAAGATCGCCGACGCGCCGGAAGAGAAATCGGGCGCCGAGCTCATGGTCTGGTGGAACGGGGTCGGTGCCGCGCATGTCCTCCAGCACAAGGACGATGCCGTTCTGCTCGAGCGAGCGACAGGCAGCCGCTCCCTCGCCGAGATGGCGCGGAATGGTCAAGATGATGAGGCAAGCCGCATCATCTGCGAGGCGGTCGCCGGGCTTCATGCCCCGCGTGGAATATCCTTGCCGCAATTGATCCCGCTCTTCGATCGGTTTCGTTCGCTCGAAGCTGCGGCGCGGCGTGAAGGCGGCGTCTTCGTGCGCTCCGCAGCGACCGCCTGTACGCTGCTATCGGAACCGCGGGATGTCGTGACCCTGCACGGCGATATTCATCACGGCAATATTCTGGACTTTGCGGAGCGGGGCTGGCTCGCGATCGATCCGAAGGGGTTGGTGGGTGAACGCGGGTTCGACTATGCCAACCTCTTCTGCAATCCGGACAACTCCGTCGCAACCGCGCCCGGCCGCCTTGCGCGGCAGGTGGGCATTGTTGCTGAAGCCGCACGGCTCGAGCGTCAGCGCTTGTTGCAATGGATTGTTGCCTGGGCGGGCCTTTCGGCGGCATGGCTGATCGAGGATGGCGAGGACGAGCACGTTCGGCCAACTCTTCGCGTCGCGGATATTGCGGCGGCTGAACTGGACAGGATGAGCCTTTAATCGGCCAAAGCATCCCGCCAGACCTGCTGGTAGCGTTGCAATCCCCGCAGTTCAGCACGGACAGGCGCATTTTCCGCGACGGCAGCTGGACGAATTCCCGTCAGCAGTGCGGCGCCCTGGCTGGTTCCGGTCGAACCTGGCAAGGCGATGACATCGCTGGACGTCACCGCGGCCAGCGCGACGAGATAGGCACGATTGAGAGCAAACGGACCCTCGACGAAGATCGGCCCTTTGGCACCGATCAGATCGAGGCAGGCTTCCGTCATCAGCGCAAGGTAAAGGCTGACGGCTGCGAGCCGTTCGGCGGTATCCGTCGCATTGCCGACCCATTGCATTTTTCTGCCCGGGAACGGGCCGGATCCCTCGACCACATTGGGCAACAGCATCAGACCTTTCTCGATCACCGTTTCAAGAGCGCCCTCGACGGCGGCGGTCGGTGCGGTGCCGATTTCGGCTGCCAGAATCTCGAACTCGCGGCCACCCATGAAACGGGCGGACGGGACGGCGCGACCATAGGCGTCGACGTTGGCCAGCGCGTCGCGCTCGGGATCGAGATGGGCGAGATCGCCGCCAACGCCGAAGCTGATCACCCATGTCCCCGTCGAGACGACCGCAAAGGGGGCTTCGTTCTCCACCAGATGCGGCAGAAGCGAGGCGTTGGAATCGTGAATGCCGCAATAGACGGGCACGGCCTGCGCCAGACCGATATCCGCGGCAAGCGTCGGCAGCACTGGCCCGAGTGCATCGAATGCCGAGTGTATGGGCGCCATCAGCGTGCGGATGCCAAGTGTGTCGACCAGAGAGGAGTAGCTTTGCGTGGTCGGGTTCCAGAGATCGGTGTGGCAGCCGAGCGACGTCACCTCGTTGGCCGCGATGCCGCTCAGGCGGAGCGCCCAATATTGCGGATAGGTCACGATCGTGGCGACATGGGCGAAATCGGCGGGAAAGATGCTTTTCAGATAATGGATCTGTGCGCCGACATTGAGCCCGACCGACAGTCCGGGCGAAAACGTCTCGCTGAAGTCCGGTCGCAATCGCGCGTAGGCATCCTGAAGGGCTTGGGGATAGTCGTGCTCGTAGTCGAGAACCGGCATGGCAAGGTTGCCGTCGGCCGCCAGCATCACAGCGGATGCGCCGTGCGTGGTGATCGAAATGGCGTCGAATCCCGGTGTGCTGGCAAAGCCCTTGAGGGCCGAGACGATGAAATCCCACAGCCCCTCAATATCGTAGTGCGGGTAGGGGCCTGATTTCAGAACGCTGTTCGCGGTCTTGACCGCGACGAGCTCGGCACCCGTCTCCGCATCGAGCACGACGACCTTGGCGTTGGTCTTGCCGATGTCGATCACGGCGATATGGCGATAGGCTGTTTCGTTGCTCATGGCAGATGGAAGACCGTGACGAGATCGCTCTGGACAGGCGAATTATCGGGATTGGTCGCCATGATGTCGGCCATGTGCGCCCACCATTTCTTCATGACGGGATGCTCCGGCAGGCTCGCCATGGAATGATCCTTCGGCCGCGTCAGCACGCCGAAGAGCGTGTTCGTGTCGCGGTCGAGATGGATCGAATAATCGCTGACGCCAGCCTGATGCAGCAGCTCTATGAGTTCGGGCCAGATCTCGTCGTGGCGCTTCCGGTATTCGGCCTCCATGCCGGGATTGAGCGTCATCTTGAAGGCGTGGCGTTCGAGAGCGGATGTCATTTGGCGCTCATGGTCTTGAGGCGCCTGGCGACGATCGGCAGCGCGATGGTGATGATGAGGAGGAGGCCGATGAAGATCGACATGACGATGCCCGGAACATTGAGCAGGCCGAGGCCGAAGGTGACGAGGCCCATGACAAAGGCCGCGATGACGACCCCACCGATCGTCCCCCACCCGCCGAGGATCGACACGCCGCCAAGCACCACCATGGTCACGACCTCCAGCTCCCAGCCGAGCGCGATCGACGGGCGCGTCGAGCCGAGCCGCGAGGTGAGGCAGACGGCGGCAATGCCGCTCATCAGGCCGGTCAGGAGAAACAGGATGAATTTGACCCGCTCGACCGGAATGCCGGAGAAGCGCGCGGCAAAGTCATTGTTGCCGATCGTATAGACCTGCCGGCCGAAATTCGTAGCATGCAGCAGGATCGCGAAGGCGATCGCCAGCACGATGAACAGCACGAATTCGAACGAGAAGACCCAGACGACATAACCCTGGCCGAAATAGGCGAAACTATCCGGATAGTTGCCATAGGCCTGATCGCCAAGCACGATATAGGAGATGCCGCGAAACAGGCTCATCGTACCGATGGTGACGACGATCGACGGCAACTTCAGCACCGAGACAAGGAAGCCGTTAAAAAGCCCGCAGATCAGGCCGACACCCAGGCCGATGGCGACAAGGCCGGGCGTGTCGATGCCAAGCTGGGCGGCGCCGCCCATGGCCGTCGAGGCGAGCGCGATGATGGCTGCGACCGAAAGGTCGATCTCGCCCGCAATGACGAGCAGCGCCATGGCAAAGGCGATCATCGCCTTTTCGGTAAAGTTGAATGTCGCGTCGGAGAGGTTGTAGGGATCGAGGAAATAGGGCGAGGCCAGCGAATTGAAGATGAAGATCGCGACCGCGACCCCAAGGAGCAGCGTTTCCCAGCTTGCCATGATGCGCTTGAAGGGCGTGCCGAGGCGATTCGGAATAGCGCGTTTTTCCGCCGTTGCCGCTTGCGAACCGTTGCTCATGCGCCTGCTCCCTGGTTGGCGGTGTCCTTTGCTGCCTGATCGCGCAAGATGATGCGGCCGCGGTTGCGTTCGCGCCGGGCGTTGAAGACGACGGCAAGGATGATGACGGTGCCTGATATCGCCATCTGCGTGAACGGCGAGATACCGATGACCGGAAGGGCGTTCTTGATGACGCCGAGAAAGAGCGCGCCCAGGACGGCGCCGGCGACGGAACCGACACCGCCGGCGATCGAAATGCCGCCGATGACACAGGCCGCCACACTATCAAGCTCGAAACCGTTGGCGATATCGACATAGGCGACGGCGTAGCGCGAAACCCAGAGATAGCCGCTGAGGCCGGCGAGCACGCCGGACAGAACGAAGGCGAGGAACCGCGTCCAGCCGACGTCGATGCCGGCATAGACGGCCGCAACCGGATTGCCGCCGCTGGCATAGGCTGAGCGGCCGAATTGCGTATAGCGCAGCACCAGAAACATCATCAGCACGATTGCGATGCCGATCCAGGCGAGCACCGGCAGGCCGAGAAGCTGTGCGCGCGGTACGTTCAGGAAGATCGGCGTGAACTGATGGGCATTGACCCAGGCGCCGCCCGACAGCACGAAAGCCATGCCACGATAGATCGTCAAGGTTCCCAGCGTCACGACGATCGGCGGGATTTCCAGAGCCCAGACGAGATAGCCGTTGATGGCGCCAAGAGCCGCGCCCATCAGGATCGCCATGATGACGAGCGCGATCAGCGGAATGTCGGGATAGGCCGCGTTCAGCATCGCGACCGCCATGCCCGTCAGCGCCAGGTTGGCGGCGACGGAGAGGTCGATCGATTTCGTCAGGATGACCGTCATCTGGGCGAGCGCCAGGATGATGAGGATCGAGGTATCGTTGAAGATATTGGCGAGATTGGCGGGCTCGGCAAAGCCGGCCGCACGCGTTGCGAAGCCGGCGATCATCACGATGATGATGATGGCGAGCAGTGTTTCGCGCTTTTTGAGGATGCGTGGCATCCCGTCCTCCCTAAAGCATTTTGCAGCCAGGTGTCCTCACCTGGCGCCGCACAAATGCGGCAAAAACAAACAGAGAGAGCGTTCTGGCTGATCGAAGAAAAGCCATGCCGCTCTATGCGTTGCCCGTGGCGGCGCGCACCAAGGTTTCCGGCGTCAGCCCCTCGCGCTCGAACAGGCCCGCGGACAGGCCTTCCTTCATGACCAGCACGCGATCCGCCATGCCGAGGATCTCGGGCAGTTCCGAGGAGATCATGATGATGCTGAGGCCTTCGGCCGCCAATTCGCTGATGAAACCATGGACGGCTGCCTTGGAGCCGATATCGATCCCCTTGGTGGGCTCGTCCAGAATGATGATCTTCGGCTGTGTCGCGAGCCACTTGCCGATGACGACCTTCTGCTGGTTGCCGCCGGAGAGCGTGCCGACCGGCACGGAAAGGGCGGCGGCACGCAGATCAAGCCGTTCGGCATATTTGCGTGCGAGGGCGAATTCATTGGCCGCCTTCAGGAAACCCTTGCGCGAGGTGCGTCCGAGCGAGGGCAGCGATATGTTTTGATAGATCGGCATCGGCAGCGCCAGGCCGTGGCGGCCACGCTCTTCCGGCACGTAGACGATGCCGGCGCGAATGGCGTCTTGCGGCGAGCGCACATGGATTTCCAGTCCGTCAAGCGTCAGTCGCCCGGACAGCGGCTTGGTGATGCCGAAGAGCGATTGGCAAAGCTCGGAGCGTCCGGCGCCGATCAGGCCGTAAACGCCGAGAATCTCACCGCGCCGCAGCTTGAAGGAGATGTCGCGGAATTCGGTGCGGTGACAGTATTTGTCGACCTCGAGAACGGTGTCACCGATGGTGACGGGCACTTTCGGGAAAGCGTCCTTGACGTCGCGTCCGACCATCATGCGGACGATCTCGTCCTGCGGCGTCGCCTTCAGCTCGCCATGGCCAACGGCGCGGCCGTCGCGGAAGACGACGAAATTGTCGGCGATTTCATAGAGCTCATCGAACTTATGGCTGATGAACAGGACAGCCTTGCCCTTTGCCTTCAACCCTTCGACGATGCGGAAGAGATCGTCGATCTCCTTGCGTGACAGGGCGGCAGTGGGCTCGTCCATGATGACGATGCGGGCCTCGATCGACAAAGCGCGCGCGATCGCGACGAGATGGCGCTGCGCAATGGAGAGGTCTTTCAATCGGATTGCGGGATCGATCGCGCTTTCCAGCGATTCGAGGAGTTCTTTCGACCGGCTGTTCATCGTTTTCCAGTCGATGGTGCGCCAGGACGTGCGCGGCGCATGGCCGAGGAAGATGTTTTCGGCGACGGTCAGTTCGTCGAAGAGCACGGTTTCCTGGTGAATGGCCGTGACGCCGGCATCGATGGCGGCCTGTGCATGGGCGAAGGCCACAGGCCTGCCATCGACGAGGATTTCACCCTCGTTCGGACGGTAGATGCCGGTGAGAATCTTGACGAGCGTCGATTTTCCCGCGCCGTTTTCGCCGATCAGGGCGGTCACCTTGCCGGGATAAAGCGAAATGCTGACGCCATCCAGCGCCTTGACGCCGGGAAAGATCTGGGAAATGCCGCGCATTTCCAGGATGGCCTGATTGTTCGCGGCTGGTGCGTCCGCTAGGGATCGTTGAAGGACTGTGGTCATCAGCAATGTACCGGAATAGTGAAATTGGGTCCGGCGGCTGACGCCGCCGGAGAGCTGCGAAGGCTATCGATCAGAAAACCTTGGAGAACTGATCGATGTTCGAAGCGTTGTAGACGAACGGATCGGCCATGGCGGCCTCGCCATTTTCGCCGACCTTGATCTTGCCCATGCGGCCGGCATTGATCTCGCTGCCCGGCTTGCCGTCGGTCTCGCCCTTGACGAGGCGATAGGCGATCTGCGTTGCGGAGTAGCCGAGATCGATCGGATTCCAGATCGCGAATTCCTTCGTGGCGCCCGACTTGATCGCGCCGGCCATTTCGGACGGCAGGCCGAGACCGGTGACATAGACCTGGCCGATCTTGCCGGCATCCTTGACGGCCTGCGAAGCGGCAAGCACGCCGACCGTCGTCGGGGCGACGATGACCTTGACTTCCGGATGCGAGGTCAGGAGGCCCTGGGCTTCACGATAGCTCTTGTCCGAGAGGTCGTCGCCGTAGACGGTCGTCACGAGATTGAGGCCCGGAAAATCCTTGAGCTGCTTCTTCATCTCGCCGATCCAGATGTTCTGGTTCGTCGATGTGGTCGTTGCCGACAGGATGGCGAAATTGCCCTTGCCGCCGTCGAGATGATCCTTGGCGAGCGTCAGGCACATCTTGCCGATCAGCTCGTTGGACGAAGGGTTCAGCTGCAGGATGCGGCCGGCCTTTGCGACGCCGGAATCCCAGGAGATCACCTTGATGCCGCGCTGCGTCGCCTTCTTGAGGGCTGGGACGACCGCATCGGGATCGTTCGCGGAAATCGCGATGGCATCGACGCCCTGCGCGATCAGCGAGTTGATCACTTCGATCTGGCCTTCGGCCGTGGTCGAGGTCGGGCCGGTGTAGATCACCTGCACGCCGCCGAGATCCTTGGCTGCTTCCTGTGCGCCCTTGTTGGCGGCCTCGAAGAAGCCGTTGCCCAGCGACTTCACCACGAGACCGATCTTGACGTCCTTTGCACTGGCCGCGCCGGCGAAAAGCGTGGCGGCGAGCGCAACGCCGATCGCCAGTTTCTTTGCTATATTCATGTCAGTTCCTCCCAAGGTTGATAGGCTATGCTCACCCCGTCTGAGCCATGTCTTTTATGCGACCGACGGGGAATCTTCCTCCTCGGCCTGAGCCGAAATATTTGCGATGACAAGCGAGATGCCCGCATCCTCGATCATGCGCACCGTCTCGGCGGTGACGCCGTCATCGGTGATGATGGTCGAGACCTGTTCAAGCGGACAGAGGATCAGGCTGGAGCGCTGACGGAACTTGCTGGAATCGACCATGACGACAAGCTCGTCGGCCTGACGCATGAGTTTCTGCTCGCTCTGGATGACCAGCGCGTCGGCTTCCATGACGCCAAGCGGGCCGACGCCCTGCGCGCCGATGAACATGCGCCGCGCGTAGAAATTCCGGATGGTATCGTTGTCGAAGGGCGAGAGGATCAGGCTCTGCTCTCGATAGATCGCGCCGCCAGGCACCGTCACCGTATTCTTCGAATGCTTGATCAGATGTTCGGCAATGGCGAAGGAATTGGTCATCACCTGCAGCCGGAAGGCCGAAATATAGTGCACGAGCTGGAATGTGGTCGTGCCGCCATTGATGATGATGGCGTCGCCGGGATTGCAGAGTTCAGCCGCCTTGCGCGCAATTGCACGCTTCCTATCGATATTGACGGCTTCGGATACGCGAAAGGGCCGCGCCGCCAGATTGCCGAGCTGAGGGGGATGGATCGATTCCGCGCCACCGCGCACGCGCCGGATTTTTCCCTGCACATGCAGGGCGGCGATATCACGGCGTATCGTCGCTTCCGAAGCTTCGGTCAGCTCGGAAATATCCTGAATCGTCACGACAGACTTTTCCTGTACGGCGCTCAGAATAATGCGATGGCGTTCACGTTCGTGCATCGGCTCCTCCTTGTTGGCGGTTATTTCGCAAATATGACAACGTGTCAATCACAAACGATCATAAACTTTCATATTGCATCGCAACATTATCGAATTTGATCGTTTTCGATTGACAAGGTGACTATGCGTGAGCGATACCCTGCTCACAAAGGGTGGTTCCATCATGATCCGGTCCGCCCGCAAGACTTGATGTGAAGAACTTGATTTCAAGGGAGGATGACATGGCGGCTGGCGTTCAGCTTCTGAAGAACCGTTGGGATGATGCATATGCGGCCGGCTTGGATGAGCCGGGCAAGCTGCTTTATCGGTCGAATCTGCTCGGTGCCGACAAGCGTATCACCAACTACGGCGGCGGCAACACATCGGCCAAGGTCATGGAAACCGATCCGCTCTCCGGCGAAAAGGTCAAGGTGCTCTGGGTCAAGGGCTCAGGCGGCGATGTCGGCACCATCAAGCTCGACGGTTTCGCGACGCTCTACCAGGACAAGCTCGACAGCCTGAAAAACATCTATCAGGGCGTCGCCGACGAGGATCGCATGGTCGGCTTCCTGCCGCATTGCACCTTCAATCTCAATGCGCGCGCCGCTTCGATCGACACGCCGCTGCACGGTTTCGTGCCGTTCACCCATGTCGATCACATGCATCCCGATGCCATTATCGCCATTGCCGCCTCGAAGAACTCGCGCGAACTGACGCGCGAAATCTTCGGCGACGACATCGGCTGGCTGCCCTGGCGCCGCCCCGGCTTCCAGCTCGGCCTCGATCTCGAAGCCTTCGTCAAGGCGCACCCGAATGCCAAGGGCGTCGTGCTGGAAAGCCATGGCCTGTTCACCTGGGCCGACGATGCCAAGGCCTGCTACGAGCTGACACTTCAGATCATCAACAAGGCGATCGAATGGTTCGCCGCCAAGACGGAAGGCAGGACCATTTTCGGTGGTGCCGTTGCTCAGAGCCTGCCGCAGGCGGAGCGCCGTGCCATCGCCGCCCGGTTGATGCCTGAGATCCGCGGTCGCATCGGCAAGGCAGAGCGCAAGCTCGGTGACTTCGACGATCAGGATGCCGTGCTCGAATTCGTCAACTCGAGGAGCCTTCGTCCGCTCGGTGCACTCGGCACGAGCTGCCCGGATCACTTCCTGCGCACCAAGATCCGGCCGTTGATCGTCGATTTCGATCCGGCCAAGCCCGATGTCGATGCCGTCATTGCCGGTCTCGACAAGGCGCTGGAAGACTATCGCGCCGACTACGCGCGCTACTACAATGATTGCAAGCATGACAACTCGCCTGCGATGCGCGATCCGAACCCGGTGATCTTCCTCGTTCCCGGCGTCGGCATGCTTTCCTTCGCCCGCGACAAGGCGACGGCCCGCATTGCCGGCGAGTTCTACGTCAACGCCATCAACGTCATGCGTGGCGCGTCCACCGTCTCCGAATATCAGGGCCTGCCGGAGCAGGAAGCCTTCGATATCGAATACTGGTTGCTGGAAGAGGCGAAGCTGCAGCGCATGCCGAAGCCGAAAAGCCTTGCCGGCAAGGTCGCCTTCGTTACCGGCGGCGCCGGCGGCATCGGCCGCGCCACGGCGGCGCGCCTGGTCGGCGAGGGTGCCTGCGTGGTTCTGGCGGATATCGACCAGGCAGCGCTTGACAGCACACAGGCGGATTTCGCCAAGAGATATGGCGCGGATGCGGTGCGCAGCGTCAAGCTCGACGTCACCAAGGAAGACGCCGTCATTTCCACCTTCGCCGAGGCCTGCGTCGAATTCGGCGGCGTCGACATTCTGGTGTCCAACGCCGGCATCGCGTCGTCCGCGCCGATCGAAAGCACCGAGCTTTCGATGTGGAACCGCAATATCGATATTCTCGCGACCGGCTATTTTCTGGTTTCGCGCGAAGCCTTCCGGCTGTTCCGGCGCCAGAATCTCGGCGGCAACGTCGTATTCGTCGCTTCCAAGAACGGTCTCGCATCCTCGCCGAACGCCGCCGCATATTGCACGGCAAAGGCTGCCGAAATCCATCTGGCCCGTTGCCTGGCGCTGGAAGGTGCCGAAGCCGGCATCCGCGTGAACACGGTCAATCCCGATGCCGTCCTTCGCGGCTCGAAGATCTGGAACGGCGAATGGCGTGAACAGCGCGCAGCCTCCTCGAAGATCGAGGTGGACGAGCTGGAGGAACATTACCGCAAGCGCTCGATGCTGAAGCTCAATGTCTTTCCTGAGGATATTGCCGAAGCGATCTACTTCCTGGCGTCGGATCTTTCCGCCAAGTCGACCGGCAATATCATCAACGTCGACGCCGGCAACGCGCAGAGCTTTACGCGCTAGTCGGCTATATTTTACCTTCTCCCCAGTGGGGAGAAGGTAGCCCGAAGGGTCGAATGAGGGGGCGGCGCTGCAAATGCGGTTCTATCTTTCGCTTACGCTCAAGATGTGAGTCGCTATGCTCCTCACTCCCCCTCATCTGCCGGTTGGGCATCTTCTCCCCGCTGGGGAGAAGAAGGGCGGGATGCCTCAATATTCGAATGACGTACATGGGAGGAAAGAATGGCCGAGTTTAGAATTGCGCCCGATCTGGTTGCTGCAGAAAACGACAAGCGCGCCGCTGCGCTGAAATCAGATTATGAGGCGCTTGGCGCCACGCTCGCCCGCCGCGGCGTCGATATCGAAGCCGCCACCAAAAAGGTTTCCGAATTTTTCGTCGCGGTCCCGTCCTGGGGTGTCGGCACCGGCGGCACGCGCTTTGCCCGCTTTCCGGGCACCGGCGAGCCACGCGGCATCTTCGACAAGCTTGACGATTGCGCCGTGATCCATCAGCTGACGCGGGCGACGCCGAATGTCTCGCTGCACATTCCATGGGACAAGGCGGATCCGCGCGAGCTCAGGGCGAAGGGCGATGCGCTCGGCCTCGGCTTCGACGCCATGAACTCCAACACATTCTCCGATGCGCCGGGCCAGGCGCATTCCTACAAGTTCGGCTCGCTCAGCCATGTCGACGCAGCAACGCGCGCCCAGGCCGTCGAGCACAACATCGAATGCATCGAGATCGGCAAGGCGATCGGCTCGAAGGCACTGACGGTGTGGATCGGCGATGGCTCGAACTTCCCGGGCCAGACCAATTTCACCAAGGCGTTCGAGCGCTATCTCGCCGCCATGGCCGATATCTACAAGGCGCTTCCCGACGACTGGCGGCTGTTTTCCGAGCACAAGATGTATGAGCCGGCCTTCTATTCCACGGTCGTTCAGGACTGGGGCACCAACTACCTGATCGCGCAGACGCTCGGTCCAAAAGCCCATTGCCTCGTCGATCTCGGCCACCACGCGCCGAATACCAATATCGAGATGATCGTCGCGCGCCTGATCCAGTTCGGCAAGCTCGGCGGCTTCCACTTCAACGATTCCAAATATGGCGACGACGATCTCGATGCCGGGGCTATCGAGCCCTATCGCCTGTTCCTCGTCTTCAATGAGCTGGTCGAAGCGGAACGGCGTGGGGTCAACGACTTCAATCCGGCGCATATGATCGACCAGTCGCACAATGTCACGGACCCGATCGAGAGCCTGATTTCCAGCGCCAACGAGATCCGCCGCGCCTATGCGCAGGCGCTGATCGTCGACCGGAAGGCATTGGATGGCTATCAGGAAGCGAATGACGCACTGATGGCATCGGAAACGCTAAAGCGCGCCTATCGCGCCGATGTCGAGCCGATCCTGGCCGAGGCCCGTCGCCGCACCGGCGGTGCGGTCGATCCGGTCGCGACCTACAGGGCGAGTGGCTACCGCCGCAAGGTTGCCGGCGAACGTCCGGCGTCTGTTGCCGGCGGTGGCGGGATCATCTGAGGACCCTGTAGATCCGGCGGATGGGCGAACGCACGCCCCTCCGCCGAAAGTGCCTTGGTCAATAGCCGAGCGCCATGCCATCCTTTCGATGGTCGGATGCGCCGAGCAGGATGCCGCGCTCGTGATCGATCATGATCGCTTGCGCGCCGCCGATCGGTTCATCCGCCCATTCGACGACATGGCCGCGTCGCTCCAGATCCCGCCTGGTTTCCTCCGATATGGTCGGCTCGAGCGAGAGCTTGCCGCCGAAACAGAAGCTGCGCGGTTGGTCGCTCGCCTGCTGCGGATCGAGATCGCGATCGAGGATCTGGGTGAGCATATGGGCATGACCGGCTGCCTGATATTGCCCGCCCATGACGCCGAAACTCATGCGCACCTTGCCATCTTCCATCAGCATGGCCGGAATGATCGTATGGAAAGGCAGTTTGCCGGGGCCGATGGCGTTCGGATGGCCTTGTTTGACAACGAAGCCGGCGCCGCGGTTCTGCAGCAATACGCCCGAGCGCGGCGCATAGATGCCGCTGCCGAAAGCCATGAACACGGAATTGATCAGAGAAATAGCGTTGCCATCCCGATCGACAACGGAGACATAGACCGTATCGCGATGTGCCGGCGCATCCCAGATTTTGGTATCGCCGGCACGCTCGAGGCTGATCTTCGTCCGCATGGCAGCGATCGAGCGATCTGATAGCAACTCCTCTATATCGAATGTCACATGGTCGGGATCGCAGATCAGCTGGTCGCGCATGGCGTAACCAGCCTTGGTCGCTTCGGCGTGCAGGTGAATGCGGTCGGCTTCGGAGAGCTTGGGATCGCGAAGATCAAAGCCGTCGAGAATGCGGGTGATCAGCAGCGCCGCCAGGCCCTGGCCGTTCGGCGGGCATTCCAGCAGATCCCGGCCACGGAACTTGCCGGAAATCGGCTTCGTGTCGAAAGCCTCGTAGTCCGCGAAGTCGCTTTCCTCGTGCAGACCGCCGAGCGATTGAAGAAGCGTGGTGATCTCCTCAGCCACCGGACCGCGGTAGAAGGCGTCGCGGCCATCTCGGGCAACAGCCTTCAGAGTGGCGGCAAGCGCGGGGTTGGTAACACGGTCACCGGTGCGCGGCGCCTTGCCGTCCGGCAGGAAATAGGCGGCCGATTGCGGATATTTGGCGACACGGTCGCTGTAGCGGTGCCAATCGAGTTCGACGCGCGGCGTGATGCAATAACCCTCTTGCGCGGCTGCGATCGCCGGAGCCAGCACACGATCCATGCCCAGCCGGCCATAGGAGCCGATCAGCCGGCACCATGCATCGATCGCGCCGGGAATGGTCACGGCATGCGGGCTGTCGTCGGGGATGGCGGTAAAGCCTTTATCGAGGAAATAGCCGAGATTTGCCTTCTTCGGGGCGCGGCCGGAGCCGTTCAGTCCGACCGGCGTGCCGCCGGCTGCACTGTAGAGTGCGAAGCAATCGCCGCCGATCCCCGTCATGTGCGGGTCAATCACGGACTGCAGCGCAACCGCGGCAACGGCAGCATCCACGGCGTTGCCGCCGGCACGCAGAATGTCGACGGCGGCAAGCGTTGCCAGTGGATGCGAGGTCGCGGCCATGCCCTTGTCGGAAATGGCGACCGATCGGCCCGGCTTGAAAAAATCTCGCTGCTGCATGGTCTCGCTGCTCTCCATGTGTCCGGCTCTCATCCGCGTGCAATGCGGTACCGTAATGTTTTACGGTGTTTTGGCGGTCATGGAAGAGACGAACTCGCCGGATCATGATTTTCGGGATCCCGCGGCAATTGCGAGGTGAAGCCGAATGGTCGAACGACGAAAATATCTGGATGCTTGTCATGTTGGTCTGGCACATTGACGATCGAACTTGGGTTGAGTGATCGGAATTGTGAAAATCTCGCGCTCCTGATTCGCACGCGGCAGGGGATCACTTTCGAGTGGTCCGGCAGCTGGAATTGAGTATTGTCGAGGGCGTTGATGCCGTTGATTCATGATTTGATGATCGGCTGATGTCTCGAAGGACAGAGCCTGTTCCGGATAGGTGAGGAAAGACGATGACGACTGACATTAACGGTTTTGCCGGACGCCTGAAGCGCCGCGAAAATGGCGGCATGATCTCCGGCTGGGTCGGTATTCCCGACGCGATGCTCGTCAACCATCTGGCGCAGGAGGATTTCGATACCGTCGTACTGGATATGCAGCACGGCATGTGGGACATGGCTTCGGCTGCAAGCGGCATTGCGCATGTCCGGCTTGCCGGCAAGCCCGCGATTGCCCGTATTCCGGTCGGCGACTTCGCGTCGGCATCGCGGCTTCTGGACGCCGGCGCCTCCGCCATCATCGCGCCGATGATCAATTCCGGAGATGACGCCCGCGCCCTGGTGAAGGCGACAAAATATCCGCCGCTCGGCGAGCGCAGCTGGGGGCCTTCGCTTGCTCTCAATCATTTCGGCAATTCCGCCGAAGACTATCTGCAGAGCGCCAATAGCCTGACCGTCACCATCGCAATGGTCGAAACCCGGACGGCGCTCGATGCGATCGACGAGATCCTTGCGGTTGATGGTATCGACGGCATCTTCATCGGCCCGTCGGATCTTTCTATCGCACTTTCGAACGGTGCCCGCCTTGCGCCCGAGAGCGCCGCGATCGATCAGGCGCTTGCGACAGCGCTTGCACGCTGCCGCGCCCATGGCAAGGTCATCTGCGCCTTCGGTGGCGACGGTGATCGCGCCGGGCAATATCTGAAGCTCGGCCTCGATCTGGTCATCGCCGGCACGGAAACGGCACAGCTGCGGGCAGGCGCCCGCACGGCCATTCAGACTGCCCGCCAGATCGCCGGTTCATAACGGCTTTGTTCAGCGAAGAAGCCGCCCGGAAGCACTTCCGGGCGTGCCGATATATCGTCCGTGATCTCGATCAGCAGTTTCGGATCCGAAGATTCCGATTAGAGAGCGATGGGTTTCGCTAGTTTACGAGCTTTACGTAGCAGGGCCTGTACGTCTCTAAGCCGCAACCGCCACCAACGGCCTTTGCCGGCGTGATCGTGTTTTGGAGGGCGATCGCCACAAGCGCGAAGGCAATGATTGTCAAAACAGTTTTGGTATATTTGTCCATGAGCTATTCTTTCAAACGTAGCAAGCAATGGGTCGCACTTTAAAATTGCTTTTATAAAAGTAAATTCCCATTAGTTGCACTGAGCAATTCGCTGCCGAACCCATGCGCCGATGGGATGCATCGGCTTTTCTGTCGCGGCGAGCCCGGCTGCATGCTTGCATCGCCACCCGCCTGCGGGCATTCTCGCGCCAAGATGGCGGAGCGGAATGATTTGTCGAAGATGCAGGGATTGTCAGTAGGACGCGGCTTGCGGCGCGAAGCAGGACAGCGCGTGACCTTGCGGACGGTTGCGGCAGCGCTCGGCCTTTCGGTTACGACGGTCAGCCGCGCCTTGAAGGAAGGCCCCGAGGTCAACCGCGAGACGATCGAGCTGGTCAAGCGGGCGGCAAGCGAGCTCGGCTATCGTCCCAATCTCGGCGGCATCAATCTTCGTACCGGCAAGACCCACGCCATCGGCATCGTGCTGCCATTCGGGCGCGAGGGCGAGATGAACATCGTCGTCGCCTCGCTGATCGAGGGGGCGTCGCGCTACATGAAGGCGCGGGGCTACCGGACCACGATCGTACCGCAATTGCAGGCAGATGATCCCTTGGCGACGGTGCGCGACATCGTCGAGGAGGGTTCGGTCGACGGCATCGTCATCACGCATACGACCCCGCAGGACGATCGCGTCAAATATCTTCTCGAGGTCGGTATGCCCTTTGTCACCTTCGGGCGGACCGAACTTTTGAGCGTTCATCCGAGCATCGATCTCGACCATGAAGTAATCGGCGCGGAAGCCGCGCGCCTGCTTCTGGATGCCGGGCATGATATGCCGTTGCTGATCGCGCCCAGCCATCAATTCACCTACAGCCTGCAATTCGTTCGTGGCTGGCGCCGAGCCTTTGCCGAACGCCATCTGAACGTTCCGGACGATTGCATCCATTTCACCACCGCGACGCCCGATAATGGTCGCGAGATGGCAAAGCGCATAGCCGCGCTGAAGCCCGAAGCGACCGCTGCCTTCGTGGCGAGCGAGGAGGCGGCGCTCGGCTTCCTCGCCGGCTTGCGCGATGCCGGACGACAGGTCGGCAAGGATTTCGCCCTGATTACCTATGGCGGCACAGCGCTGCCGGATTTCTTCAATCCGCCGCTCAGCACGTTCCATTATTCGAACCATGCCATAGGCGAGCGTTTGGCCGCCTTTCTGCACCGGGCGATCGCCGGCGAAGATCCGGCCGACCTTCACGAAGTCGTCCGCGCCGCCTTCGTCGATCATCAAAGCCAGACCCGTCACGCCTGAACGATAATGCAGCTCGCAACGAGCGTAGATTTCTGGAAGGTATTCGTAACGTTACGAATTTCGATTTTGTCCAGAATTTGCGGAAGTAACCCGCAAAATATGAAGTTGACAGATGTTTCATTTTCCGAGATCGTAACGTTACGAATCGCCAAAAATTGGAGCTGGGAGGCTCGCCGGCAAGTCATTTCGGCGTTGCCGCGGAGCTACGTGGACAGGTGACCGCATCCCAAGGGAGGATGACATGAGCGACGGCTCGCTTTTTTTCGGATCGCCAATTTGGACTTTCAATTGGAATCCGCCCTATCAGGCGCCGCTCAAGCGGCTCGCCCGCACCGGCTGCAAGGGTTTCGAGCTGACCGCATGGTCGGTGGACATGCTGAGCTACTACACGCCGGAAACCATTGGCGAACTAAAGGCAATCGCCGATGGCGAGGGACTGGTTCTCACCAACTTCTTCTTCAACTTGCCATTCAGCCGTGCCGCGAACGCCGCCATGTCCACAGTCGATCTCGATGGCTACAAGCGCGGCATGGATGTGGCTGTCGCAATCGGTACGCCGATCGTGACAAGCATGACGCCCTATCCGTTTCAGTCCGACGTCAAGCCGATCCTGCAGCGGCCGATTTCACAGGAATGGGGTGCGGCGGTCGAGCCGCAATGGGACTGGACGGGCGAATACGAAGCCGTGGTCGACGGTTTCGCTCGAGCTTGCGAGATTGCCGCCTCCGCCGATCTCAGGGTCGCGATCGAGCCGCATCCCTATCGCTGGGTCAGTTCCGGACAGGGCATGCTACGCCTCATCGAGCGCACCGGCGCTGCCAACCTCGGCCTGAATTTCGATCCGAGCCATCTCTTTCCGGCCGGCGACATGCCGCATTATGTCGTGCTGGCGCTCGGCAATCGCATCTTCAATACGCATTTTTCCGACAATGAGGGCCATACCAATGCGCATTGGCGGCCGGGACGCGGCAAGATCGACTGGAAGGCGATCTTCGCGGCACTTCGGGCCGTCGGCTATTCCGGCCCGATCACGCTGGAGCTGGAAGATGCGCCGGGAGCCTCGCATTGGACGCATTTTCGCGAAGCGACGCCGGAATTCGACGACGAGATGCGGCGCGGCATGAGCTATCTGCGCGCCGCTGCCGCCGAGCTTGATATCACTGTTTCGTAAGAGGCAACCCAATGAGCAACGAGCCCATGAAAGTCGGCATCGTCGGCGCCGGCAATATCAGCGCCACCTATGTCGCGACCCTGCATATGTTCGATTTCATTCGCGTGAAATCGGTCTACGATCTCTATGACGTCTCGGCGCGCAAACTCGCCGAGCAGTTCGGCATCGAAGCCGTAGCGCTCGATACGATGCTCTCCGATCCGGAAATCGGCCTGATCATCAACCTGACGACGCCGGTCTCGCATCATGCCATCAGCAAGAAAGCACTTCTTGCCGGCAAGCACGTCTATTCGGAAAAGCCGCTTGGTGTCTCCATGGCCGAGGCGGAGGAGCTGATGGCGATCGCCCGGGCAGGGGATCTGCGGCTCGGCTGCGCGCCCGACACCTTCCTCGGCGGCGGCCATCAGCTGACACGGCGGCTGCTGGATGAAGGGCGCATCGGCAAGACGATCTCGGCGACCGCCATGCTGCTTTTGCCCGGTCATGAACACTGGCATCCCAATCCGGCCTTCTTCTACGGCCGTGGCGGCGGGCCGATGCTCGATGTCGGCCCCTATTACGTCACGAACCTGATTGCGCTGCTTGGCCCCGTGCGCGAGGTCTTCGGCACGGCGAAGATCACCCGCATCGAACGCACGGTGAAGACGGACCCGCGCCGCGGCGAGACGATCAAGGTTCTGGTGCCGACGCATCTGACTGGCGTGATGGAATTCCATAGCGGCGCAACCGTCACAATCGCCACCAGCTTCGATGTCATCAGGCACAAGCACAATCAGATCGAGCTTTACGGTTCCGAGGGCACCATGGTGACGCCGGATCCCAACAACTTCAGCGGCAAGGTCGAGATATTCCGCGACGGCGGCGAGGCCTGGGAAGAGATCCCGGTCGACCATCCCTATAGGGAGGGCGTGCCCGGGCATCTCGGGCTGCGCGGATTGGGCGCGGCCGAAATGGTGGATTCCCTTCGCTCGGGACGGCAGCATCGGGTATCGTCGGAGCTCGCCTTCCACGCTTTGGAGGTCATGACGGCGTTCGAGCGCTCCTCCCAGTCACGCGGCGTCATTGCGATTCATAGCAGCTGCGGCCGCCCGGATCCGATAGCATGCACAATTAATGAGGGACGTTTCGCTTAGGCTGCGCTATAGAATTCAGGAAAATGCGGTCCTTTCGGACTGCAGGCTTGACGAAGGGGCAATGCCCGAGGAAGCATTGGCCACTTGCGGCTGGGAGCGGAGGCCCGGCGGCGCGGTTTTGGAGGATCGTTGAATTCGGCATCCGACGTCTGTGGACGGCGGTGGCCGGGCGTTGGGAGAACACTATCAAAGGAGGAGGAACGCATGCGCAAATTGATGATGGCATTGGTCGGCGCCACGGCGCTGGTTGCGGCGAGCGTGACCGGCGCTCTCGCCGAAGGCAAGAAAGCTGAAGTCCTGCATTGGTGGACGTCCGGCGGCGAAGCCGCCGCCGTCAAGGAACTGGCCAAGGCCTTCAACGCCGCCGGCGGCGAATGGGTGGATACCGCAATTGCCGGCTCCGGCTCGACCGCCCGCCCGATCGGCATCAACCGCATCATCGGCGGCAACCCGCCGACGGCCATGCAGTTCAACACCGGCACCCAGATGAACGAACTGGCCCAGCAAGGCCTGCTACGTCCGCTCGACGATCTCGCCAAGGAGCAGGATTGGAAATCGGTCCTGACGCCGTCCTTCTATCAGGCCATCCAATTCCAGGACCATATCTACGGCGCGCCGATCAATGACCACGGCCAGAACTGGGTCTTCTATTCCAAGGCCGTCTTCACAAAGGCCGGCGTCACGCAAGAGCCGAAGACCTGGGATGAAATGTTTGCCGCGCTCGACAAGATCAAGGCTGCCGGCCTGATCCCGGTCGCTGTTGGCGGCCAGCCCTGGCAGCTGCAGTCGATGTTCAATGCCATCCTTCTCGGCGAAGGCGGCAAGGAGCTCTACGCCAAGGTCTGGAAGGATCTCGATACGGATGCCGTCAAATCAGACAAGTTCAAGCACGTGGCGGAAGTCTTCGCCAAGCTGCGCAATTATCAGGATCCGGGCAGCCCGAACCGTGACTGGAACGTTGCGACCGGCATGCTGATCGACGGCAAGGCTGGTATTCAGTTCATGGGCGACTGGGCCAAGGGCGAGTTCATCCATGCCGGCCTCGTCGCCGACAAGGATTTCGGCTGTATCCTCGGACCGGGCGAATCCAACTTCATGATGGGCGGCGACATCTTCGTGTTCCCGGTTCTGAAGGACAAGACCGCGACCGACGCCCAGACGCTGCTGGCGACAGTCATCATGTCGAAGGAAGGCCAGCTTGCCTTCAACTCGAAGAAGGGTTCCGTGCCCGTGCGTCTCGACGTCGATACCTCGAAGCTCGATGCTTGCGCCCAGAAAGGCTTGACTGCGCTCAAGGATCCGAGCCGCCAGATCCTCGCGCCGGATGTGCTCACGGCTCAGGACATCGTCCAGACGGAACAGGATCTGGTCGCCCAATACTGGACGACGCCCAGTATGACGGCCGACCAGTTCGCCGAGCAGTTTGCACAGGTGATTGAGCAGGCGAAGTAAGCTTCGATCGACATCCATGCGGCGGCAGGCATCCCCTGCCGCCGGCTTCCATGAATGCTGAGGAGGAGCGCGCCCATGAGCACCCCAGACACGAGTGCCGCCACTGTGCAAGCGGCCGCTGCGCCTGCGAGCGTCAGCCGCAGGAAGATGCATTTTTCGCCCTATGTGGCGCTGTTCCCGGCTTTTGCCATCGTGCTTCTGGCCTATGTCGTCACCGTCGTCTGGAACATCTGGATATCGTTCACGGACAGCAAGGTGCTGCCGGTCAACATCTTCGTCGGCACGAAGCAGTATGAGCGGCTGTTTTCGACGGCGCGCTGGCTGCTGTCGCTGCAAAACGTCGTCGTCTTCGGCATTCTGTTTATTGCCGGCTGCCTGATCCTCGGCTTTCTACTCGCCGTCGCGCTCGATCAGAAGGTGCGCTTCGAAAATACCTTCCGGACGATCTTTCTCTATCCCTTCGCCATGTCCTTCATCGTGACCGGGTTGGTCTGGCAATGGATCATGAACCCGACGCTCGGCCTGCAGAAGGTTGCCGATAGCATCGGCTTTACCTGGTTCCGCTTCGACTGGATCGTCCAGAGCGATCTTGCACTCTACGTCATCGTGCTTGCCGGTATCTGGCAATCCTCCGGCCTCGTCATGGCGATCATGCTGGCGGGCCTGCGCGGCGTCGACCGTGAATTGTGGAAGGCGACGCGCATTGACGGCATACCGAGCTGGCGCGTCTATCTGCACATCGTCATCCCGATCCTCAGGCCGACGATTATCACGGCCAGCGTGCTTCTGGCGATTGCGGTCGTCAGGGTCTACGAGCTGGTTCTGGCGACCACGGGCGGCGGTCCGGGCATATCGACCGAAGTGCCCGGGAAATTCATCATGGATTACCTGTTCGGCCGCGGCAATATCGGCCTTGCGACCGGGGCATCGACCGTGATGTTCATCACGGTGGTCGTCCTGGTCACGCCGTGGCTCTATTATGAATATTTCCGCGAAAAGCCGAGGGGGAACTGATGACGACGCCATCTTCCGTCACTGGTGCCATGCAGGGTCCGACCGGGCGCAAGCCGCAGCATCTGACCCCAGGACGCATCGGCCTCTACGCTTTTCTCGTGATGGCTGCGCTGTTCTTTCTGCTGCCGCTCTACGTGATGCTTGTGACTTCATTCAAATCCATGCCGGAGATCCGGCAGGGCAATATTTTCGCCTTTCCGCAGATGTGGACGGCCGATGCCTGGGTGCAGGCTTGGAGTACGGCCTGCACCGGCCTTGAATGCGGCGGCATCAGCGTCGGCTTCTGGAATTCGGTGAAGATCCTGATCCCGAGCATGATCCTGTCGATCTTCATCTCGTCGCTGACCGGTTACGCGCTATCCTTCTGGCGGGTCAAGGGTGCAAACGTTCTCTTTGCCATCCTGCTGCTCGGCGCCTTCATCCCCTATCAGGTGTTCATCTATCCGCTGGTGCTGATCTATCGCGATATCGGCATCTATTCGACGCTGCCCTGCATCATCATCACCCACACGGTCTTCGGCCTGCCGGTTCTGACGCTGCTGTTCCGCAACTATTATTCCAGTCTGCCGACGGAGCTCTTCAAGGCGGCCCGTATCGACGGCGCCGGGCTTTGGCAGATCTTCTTCCGGCTGATGATCCCGATGTCGATCCCGATCCTGGTGGTGGCGGCGATCCTGCAGGTGACCGGCATCTGGAACGATTTCCTCTTCGGTGTCGTTTTCGCCGGCCGGGAAAACTTCCCCATGACGGTTCAGCTCAACAACATCGTCAACTCCACCCAGGGCGAGAAGCTCTACAACGTCAACATGGCGGCGACCATTCTCACTGCCCTGGTGCCGCTGATCGTCTATTTCGGCTCGGGCCGCTGGTTCGTGCGCGGCATCACCGCCGGCGCAGTCAAGGGATAGTTCATGGCCAATGTTTCCATTCGCGAACTAGCAATCGATTTCGGCAGCGTCAGTGTCCTGAAATCGCTCAATCTCGAGATACAATCCGGCGAGTTCATCGTGCTGCTCGGCCCGTCCGGCTGCGGCAAGTCGACCTTGCTCAATGCGATTGCCGGGCTGACCGACATCACCGACGGGCAGATCTGGATCGGCGACAAGAACGTCACCTGGGAAGAGCCGAAGGATCGCGGCATCGGCATGGTGTTCCAGTCCTATGCGCTCTATCCGACGATGACGGTGGAGGGAAATCTGTCCTTCGGGCTGCGCATCGCCGGCATGGCAAAGGACGAGATCGCCCAGCGTGTCGACCGCGCCGTGCAGATCCTGCAGATCGATCCCTTGCGCAAGCGGCGGCCCGGCGAACTGTCCGGCGGTCAGCGCCAGCGCGTCGCCATCGGCCGCGCCCTGGTGCGCGACGTCGATGTCTTCCTGTTCGACGAGCCGCTCTCCAATCTCGATGCCAAGCTTCGAACCGAACTGCGTGTCGAGCTGAAGCGGCTGCACAGCGGCCTTGGCTCCACCATGATCTATGTGACGCACGACCAGATTGAGGCGCTGACGCTTGCCGATCGCATCGCGGTCATGAGCGGCGGGGTCATCCAGCAATTCGCGACGCCGAAGGAAATCTACCGGCGTCCGGTCAATCGCTTCGTTGCCGGCTTCGTCGGTTCGCCGTCGATGAATTTCCTGTCCGGGCAGGTGACGAGCAATGGCGGCACACCGGCCTTCGCATTGTCCGACGGCCGCAAGATCGATCTCAACGGTTACGAGTTCTCCGGCACGCCCGGCGAGGGCCGCAAGGCGACGCTCGGCGTCCGGCCCGAGCAGATGCAGTTCCAGCCCGCGGGCGGTCGGGCCGCGAGCCTGCCGGCAACCTTCACCATCGTCGAGCCCATGGGCTCGGACAATCTGATCTGGGGCCAGGTCGGCAGCGAGACGCTGTCGGTGCGTATCGATGCCGACGAGGATGTCGCGCTCGACCGAGAGCAGCCGGTCTATTTCCAGCCGACGCTCGCGTCGCTGTTCGGCGAAGACGGGCAGCGTCTGTAAAACACTGTGCCGCGCGTTCGACGAAGCGCGCGGCACGATTTTCAGGCCCTGACTTCGAAGACCATGTTGAACGGCGTTTCGGTCGCCTTGCGGAAATGCGAATAGCCCGCATCCATGGCAACCTTGCGCAGTTTCAACTCGCCGGCTTGCGCGCCCAGACCCAGCCCGACTTCCTGCGACAGCGAGGCCGGCGTGCAGATCATCGTCGACGCGCCGTAGAAGACGCGGCCGATCGGGTTGAGGTTGTCCTTCAGGCAATCATGCGCAAAGGGCTCGACGATCATCCAGGTGCCGTCGTCGGCGAGGCTTTCCTTGACATGTTTGCCGGCGCCGACCGGGTCACCCATGTCATGCAGGCAATCGAACATCGCCACGAGATCGTAGCCGGCAGCCGGGAAGTCCTTGGCACTCGCCTGCTCGAACGTGATGCGGCCGTCGACGCCCGCTTCCTTCGCGGCAGCTTGCGCCCGTTCGATCGAGGGCAGATGATAGTCGAAGCCAAAGAAGGTCGAGTTCGGATAGGCCTGCGCCATCAGGATGGTCGATGCGCCATGGCCACAGCCGACATCGGCAACGGCGGCGCCGGCCTGAAGCTTTTCATGCACTCCCTCCAGCGCCGGTATCCATTCCGTCACGAGATGGCTGTTGTAGCCCGGCCGGAAGAACCGCTCCGTGCCGCGGAACAAGCAGGCGCTGTGCTCGTGCCAGCCGAGCCCGCTGCCGGTCTTGAAGGCATTGGCAATCTTCGGCTCATCCAGCCACATGGATTGAACCACGTCGAAGGCGCCGTTGAAGAAGGCGGGACTGTTTTCCTCCGCAAACACCATGGCCTGTTCCGGCGTCAGGTAAAAGCGCTCGGTCTCATCGTCATAACTGACATAATCGGCCGCCGCCTGAGCCGACAGCCATTCACGCACATAGCGCTCCTTGACACCAACCTTGTCGGAAAGCTCCGCCGACGTCATCGGCGTTCCGTCCGCCATGGCCTTGAACAGACCCAAATGGTCGCCGAGCGTCACCAGCACACCCGAAACCGCCGCGCCGACATCGCCGATCAGGCGCCCGACCAAGGCATCGAGTTTCTGCATATCAGGTTCGCGCATGACATCCTCCTCCCAGAATTGATGTAGCGTTCCGTCCGATATATTCGGAAACTTCAAAATACTCCTGGGCGGGAAAGTAAGCAATGATATGGCGGGGCAAAGTAATACTTGCCCCACCGACGATGATATAAATTATTATTTTGAATTAATTGGGATTTCTTATCGAAGCTGCCGCGATTTTTCAGCCGGCGCGCGCCAGTTCTTTTTCCAAAACGGAAGTAAAACGCGGATCATCCGCAGTTATATCCGGAGCAAAACGAGCGGCAACCTTGCCGTCGCGGCCGATGAGGAATTTTTCGAAATTCCAGACGATGCCGCCGTCTTGTCCGGTTTCAAGACCGTGTTTCGCCAGCCGTTCGCGCATGGGGCCGTCCCCGATCGTCTCGACGCCGGAACCGATCAGGCCGTCATAGAGCGGATGGCGTTCTTCGCCGGTGACGGCGATCTTGGAGAACATCGGGAACTGCACGTCGTAGGTCAGGGTGCAGAAGCTCAATATTTCGTCGTCGGTGCCCGGCTCCTGGCCCTTGAAGTCATTGGCGGGGAAGCCGGCAATGACAAAGCCCTCGTCACGCTTGTCTTCGTAAAGCTTTTCCAATCCTTCGTATTGCACCGTCAGGCCGCATTTGGACGCGACGTTGACGACCATGATGACCTTGCCACGATAGTCGGCAAGCGTCGTTTCGCTGCCGTCGATCCTTTTTACCGGAATATCGAGCACGCTATCGGTCATTTGATTCAACTCCAGATGAGATGGAAAACAGAATGTCGATATTTGCCCGGATTTCGACTTCGTCAAGGCCGGAAACAGGCTTAGGCGGCTTCTTCCATCCGAACCAGATGGCCGCTGGACACTTCGCGATATTGCCGGACCGGCGTCACATATCCGACCGGGCGCACCGGGCTCTTCAGCTCGTCGACGGCAAGATTACGCCGGATGCCGCGCCGCGCCGGGTCCGGCACCGGCACGGCCGCCATCAGCTTCCTGGTATAGGGATGCTGCGGATTTTCGAACACCGACGCGCGGGGGCCGATCTCGACGATCTCACCGAGATACATGACGGCGACGCGATGGCTGACACGCTCGACCACGGCCATGTCGTGCGAGATGAAGAGATAGGACAGGTTAAGACTTTGCTGCAGGTCCATCAGCAGATTGCATACCTGCGCCTTGATCGACACGTCGAGCGCCGAGACGCTTTCGTCGGCGACAATCACCTTCGGATCAAGCGCGAGCGCACGGGCGATGCAGATGCGTTGGCGCTGGCCGCCCGAGAATTCGTGCGGGTAGCGGCCCATCATATCCGCTTTCAGTCCGACGCGTTCCAAAAGGTCGGCCGCCTTCTCGCGGGCTTCGGCGCGCGAACCGAGGCGGTGCTCGATAAACGGTTCGGCAACCGCCGCGCCGATCGTCATGCGCGGATTGAGGCTTGCGAACGGGTCCTGGAAGATCATCTGGATGCTGCGGCGCATCCGGCGCAGGTCGAGCGCGCCGAGCTTCATCACGTCATAGCCATCGAGACGCACTTCACCGGAATTGGGGTTGATGAGGCGCATGATGGAGCGGCCCGTCGTCGACTTGCCGCAGCCGGATTCTCCGACCAGCGACAATGTCTCTCCCTGGGCGAGATCGAAGGAGACGTTTTCGACCGCGTGGATCGCACCTGTGGGACGGGCGAGCAGCCCGCCGCGAAGATCGAAACGGGTGACGAGGTTTTTCACCTCCAGCACCGGCGTCTTGCGGTGATCGACGGTGTCTTCGAGCGCCTTCGGTTCGCTGCGTTCGCCGGTGCCGACATCGACGATCGGAAAGCGCAGCGGCTGCGGCTGGTCCTTCATCGAACCGAGCCGCGGCACGGCCGACAGCAGCGCGCGGGTATAGGGATGCCGGCCGCGATGGAAGATGTCGTCGGTCCTGCCGGTCTCCACGGCCTCGCCGCGATACATGACGATGGTGCGGTCGGAGATTTCGGCGACGACGCCCATGTCGTGGGTGATGAAGAGAACGGACATGCCTTCCTCTTCCTGCAGCACCTTGATGAGATCGAGAATCTGCCCTTGAATGGTCACGTCGAGGGCGGTCGTCGGCTCGTCGGCGATCAGCAGTTTCGGACGGCTGGCAAGCGCCATGGCGATCATCACGCGCTGGCGCATGCCGCCGGAAAACTGGTGCGGATATTCGTCGAAGCGCGAGGACGCATTGGGGATGCGCACCTTTTCCAGCAGGCGGATCGTTTCGGCTTTTGCCTCTGTCTTCGAGATGTTGCCGTGGCAAGTCAGCGCCTCGGAAATCTGCCGGCCGATGGTGAAGATCGGATTGAGTGATGTCATTGGCTCTTGAAAGATCATGGCGATGTCCTTGCCTCTGACCTTGCGCATCTCGGCCTCCGGCAGGCTGAGAATATCCCGGCCGTTGAGGCTGATGGAGCCTTCGATACGGCTGCTGGTCCTGGCGAGCAGCCGCATGATCGAAAGCGATGTCACGCTTTTGCCGGAGCCGCTTTCGCCGACGATGGCGACCGTTTCACCCGGCATGACGTCGAAGGAGATGTCCTTGACCACCTGGCGCCATTCGCCGTCGACAAGAAACGATGTCGTCAGATTGGAGACGGAAAGAACGGGCTGTGCATCTGCATTGATCGTCTGCGCGGCAATGGTTGCCATGGAGTTCCCCTTATGATTTTGCTGACCGTTCGGGCATTGGTCGACGTCGTTCACGATGGTTGCGTCGTCGTCGCCCTTGATGCCGAAGGGCGGTCCCCCGCAATCCTTGCGGCTTCGAGGGCGGCGATCTTTTCGTCGATTTCGCGCCGGTCGCTCATGCCGCTCGGGTTCTGCCGTGTCGGCATGGTTTCGGCGACATGCAGATAGCGTTCCTGCGCAACCGCATAGAGACGTTCGAGTTCGGCAAGCGGATCGGCACTGTCATCGACGCGAATGTTCAGCCAGGCATAATCCTGGTCACGGTGGATGACGAGCGCGGCCGATTGCTTGCCACGTTTGTCACCGCCGGCATCTTCGCCCGCTCGCATCGCTTCGAGCAGACGCTCGGCAAGCGGTTTTCCCTTGGTTTTCCTGAAGGTCGCAAGCGTCTCGGCGATCACTTGCGGCCCCGCCAGCATATTGCCGGCGACCGAGACGTTATCGTCGATCAGATGGCCGGCCCAATCAATGCACTTTTGACCGGTGTAAGCAGCGTTGTTGCCCTTGCTGTCTATCAGATGGAACTGGCGCTGTTCGCGGCCGTCGTCACGGACACTCAGCGCCTCGACGATCTCGGCTGGCGCACGGCCGGTTGCCAGCATCGCAAGTCCGTCGATGCCGTAAAGCGGGTTGGCGAAGGCCTGCGTCGCAACAGCACCGATGCCGCCGCGAATATGGGGCACGATGCTGCCGACGGCAAAGAAGCGTGTGGCGACGGCGATGGCGAGATGTCCGGTTTCCGGCTCGCGGGCTACGATGGACCAGGTCATCGGCCTATCTCCCGATCGCGTAGGCTTGCATCAAACGCGGTGTGGCTGCAGCGCGCAGGAGGCCATCGGCATCGCGGCGTGCTGCGGTCAACCGGCCGACCGTCCATTCCGGCGCGACAGTCAGCTTGTGGCCTTTGCCGCGAAGTGCATCGAGCACCTCGGCGCTGAAATTTGCCTCCGCCGTCAGGCCGCCCGGTTCGCTGGTGCGCGGATAGAAGGAGCTTGGGAAATGGGTGCTGTGGAACAACGGTTTGTCGATCGCTTCCTGCAGGTTCAATCGGTGATGGACATAGCGCAGGAAGAAGGAGAGCTGCCACTGCTCCTGCTGGTCGCCGCCGGGGGTGCCGAAGGCAAGCGTCGGGCGTCCCTCATGCAAGGCGATCGTCGGGGTCAGCGTCGTGCGTGGCCGCTTGCCTGGAGCGAGCGAGGAGGGCAGGCCAGGTTGCAGCCAGAACATCTGCGCGCGGGAATTCAGGCAGAAGCCGAGGCCTGGAATGGTCGGCGAGGATTGCAGCCATCCGCCGGAAGGCGTCACCGACACCATGTTGCCCTCGCGGTCGATGACGTCGATATGCACGGTATCACCGCGCTTCTCGGTCAAATGCGACATTGTCGGCTCATAGACCGCGCCGCCCTTGGCTTCCGGCGCGTCGAGCATTCGCATGGTTAGATCGTACTGGTTTTCGAAGCCGGCGAGCTTGCCCGGGCGCAGGGTGAGCGACGCTTCCGGCGAAATCAGCCGGCGGCGCTCCTCGGCATAGGCGTCGGATAGCAGGGTCTCAAGCGGTATGGTGGTGAAGTTCGGATCGCCGTAATAGACCTCGCGATCGGCAAAGGCGAGTTTCATCGCCTCGGTAACGGTGTGGACGAAATCGGCTCCGGCAGGATCCACGCCGGCCAGATCGAAGCCCTTGAGCAGTGACAGCGCCTGCAGGAAGACCGGCCCCTGACCCCACGGGCCGATCTTGGCGACCGTCCAGCCGTGATAATCGTAGGTCTGCGGCGCCTCGATCGTCGCCCGCCAGTTGGCCATGTCGTCGGCTGATAGAACGCCCTTGTGGCGCTCGCCGCTTGCATCCATGACTTCAGCCTTGCTGACATAGGTGTCGATCGCTTCGGCGACAAAGCCGCGATAAAAAGCATTGCGCGCCGCTTCGATCTGCGCGTCACGATCGCTCTTGCTTTCCGCCTCGGCAACGACACGCTTCCAGGTTTCCGCGAGAACCGGGTTCTTGAAATTGGACCAGGGTTCGGGAACGGAGCCGCCAGGAAGCCAGGTTTCAAAGGAGGTCGGCCATTCCTTGCGGTAGAAATCGGCAAGCCCAGCAATGGTGGCGGAGACGCGCGGCAGGACCGGATGACCCTTCTCTGCATAATGGATCGCCGGCTCGAGAACATCGCGCACGGTCAGCCTGCCATAATCGCGCAGCATCAGCATCCAGCCGTCGAAGGCGCCGGGGATGACGGTCGCAAGCAGGCCATCGCCGGGGATCAGCTTCAATCCCTCGCGTGTGTAATGCTCGATCGTTGCGCCTGCCGGCGCTGGTCCCTGGGCGCAGATGACCTCGACCTTGTCCTTCTTTTTTGAATAGAGGATGGCGGGCATGTCGCCGCCCGGCCCGCAGAGATGCGGCTCGACGATCTGCAGCACGAAGCCGGTCGCCACAGCCGCATCGAAGGCGTTGCCGCCCTTCTCGAGAATGCTCATGCCGACGGCAGAGGCGATCCAGTGCGTTGACGTGACGACGCCGAAGGTTCCGAGGATTTCGGGGCGTGTGGTGAATGCGGTCATTGTGTGCACCCTTTCAGTTTATTCATGCTTCGCGCGGGTCGAGCGCATCGCGCATGCCGTCGCCGAGGAGGTTGAAGCCGATCACGACGAGGAAGATGGCGGTACCCGGCCACATGGCCATCCAGGGCGCCTGTTCGAGATAATTCTTGGCGACATTGAGCATGGAGCCCCAGCTCGGGGACGGTGCCTGTTGGCCGAGCCCGAGGAAGGAGAGGCTCGCTTCCGCGATGATCGCGGTTGCGATGGTGAGCGTCGCCTGGACGAGGATGGGCGCGAAGACATTGGGCAGGATGTAGCGCATGATAATGCTGGTGTGGCGCAGGCCGATCGATCGGGCGCCCTCGACGTAATCCTCCGTCTTGACCGCCAATACCTGGCCGCGCGTCAGCCGCACGAAGACCGGCGTTGCCGACAATCCGATCGCGATCATCGCATTGGTGAGGCTCGGGCCGAGGAAGGCGGCAAGCGCAATGGCGGTGATCAGGAAAGGCATCGCCAGAAAGGCTTCGGTGATGCGCGAGATGATCTGGTCGATCCAGCCGCCGTAATAGCCGGAGATCAGGCCGAAAGGCACCCCGATCGCAACGGCGATGGCGACCGAGAAGATGCCGGCCATGAGTGACGCCTGTGCGCCCCAGATCATGCGGGAGAGAATGTCCCTTCCGAGATCGTCGGTGCCAAGCCAATGGGCGGCCGATGGCGCCTTGCGGATCGCCGACCAGCTTGTGGCAACCGGATCGGGAATCGGCAGGAGCGGTGCCAGCGCGGCGATCGCGGTAAAGAACAGGATAACGGCAAGCCCGACCAGGGCTCCCTTGTTGGCCCTCAGCTTTCGCCAGGCCCGATTGGGCGCGCGCTTGGCGGAGGGAGCTGCCGCGGTCGTCTGGACGATCGTGCTCATAGAGCTGCCCTCATGCGCGGGTTGAGGAGGACATAGAGAATGTCGGCAATGAGGTTCATCGCGATGAAGCCGGCGGCGGTGCAAAGCACCACGCCCTGCACGACCGCATAATCCCGGTTGAAGACCGCATCGACGATCAGCTTGCCGAAGCCGGGGATGGTGAAGATCTGCTCGGTCAAAACGGCGCCGGCCAGAAGCTCGCCGAAGAGCAGGGCACTGACGGTAACGATGGGCAGGATGGCGTTGCGAAAACTGTGCTGCAGGACGACGGCCATCTCCGGCAGGCCCTTGGCACGTGCAGTTCGGATATAATCGCTGCTGAGCACGCTCAACATCGAGGAGCGCGTATGGCGCATGAGCGTGGCGGCCAGCGCGTTGCCGAGCACGAAGGACGGCATGAGCATCGTCTGAATCGAGCGCAAGGGGTCATCGAAGAAGGGCTGATAGCCGGAGGCGGGAAGCCAGTGGAGCTTCACCGAAACCAGCAGGATCAGCATGATACCGAGCCAGAAGTTCGGCACGGAAAGCCCGAAAAGCGCAACGATATTGGCGAGAAAATCGATGATCGTATTCTTTTTGACGGCGGCGAGGATGCCCATGGGGATGCCGATCGCGAAAGCGAAGATCATCGACATGACCGCGAGCTGGATGGTGACCGGCAGCTTTTCGGCGACGAGCGTGAGCACCGGCTGATTGGTGCGCAGCGAGACGCCAAGGTCGCCCTTTGCGATGCCCTGCAGCCAGTAGCCATACTGATAGATGACGGGGTCATTCAGGCGATATTTCTCGCGAAGCAGTTCGAGAACCTGCGGATCGCGCTCTTCGCCTGCCATGGCGAGCACCGGATCGCCCGGCAGAAGCTTCTGCAGGGAGAAGACGAAGATCGAAATGATCAGCAGCGTCGGTATGGCGACGAGCAGCCTCTTTCCGATATAGCTATACATGGGCAGATCCTCGCCGCGATGTCGAATGCGAGAGTGCCATGCGGGAGAAGACCCGCATGGCATCTCCGGCTCAATTGCTCTTCTTCACGCCGACGAGGCGGATCATTCCGTCCGGAGACGGAGTAAAGCCGGATACCTTCTTGTTGTAAGCCCAGATCCAGGCCTGATGCCCGAGGAAGATGATCGGCAGGTCCTCGTTCAGGATGGCTTCTGCCGCATCGTATTTCTGCTTGCGTAGCGTATTGTCCTGCGACCGGCGTGCCTCCAGCAGTAACGTGTCGACCTGCGGATTGCTGTATTTGGAATCGTTGAGGCCGGCGCCCGTTGTCACAAACTGCTGGATATTGCCGTCGGGATCGGAGCGGCCGGACCAATCGGAGCGGCTGAGCTGGTAGTTGCCACTCGATTGCGCATCAAGCAGGGTTGCGAATTCGGTCGTCTTCAGCGTCACGTCGAAACCTGCTTCGGCGACCATCGACTGGACGATCTGCATCATCTGCATGGACACTGGGTTGTTGGCGACCGCAAGCTCGACGGGGATGCGATCGAACCCCGCAGCCTTGACCAGTGCCTTGGCCTTGTCGACGTCGCGGGCCGGCACAGGAATATCCTTGTTGAACCAGGGGCTGTTCGGCGCAAAAGGCTGGTTGCCGGCAAGTCCGGTGTTGTCGAAGACGATCTGCATGGCGGCTTCGCGGTCGATCGCGAGCGAGAATGCCTGGCGCAGCCGTTTATCCTTGCCGATCGGATTGTCGGCGCGCGGACCGTTGCCGATATTGGCATAGACGCCGAGCCAGCCGGTGCCGACAGCATCGGCATAGACGAGATTGGAATCGCCCTTGACCGTTCCTGCATCGGATGCGGCGACGCGCTCGATCATGTCGAGATCGCCGGAACGCAGATTCGCGAGGCGAACCGTCGTGTCGGGGATCGGCAGATAAGTGACCTTGTCGATGAAGATCTTGTCCTTGTTCCAGTAATCCTGGAATTTTTCGAGCACGATGCGGTCCTGCTGTACGCGCTCGACGAATTTGAACGGACCGGAGCAGACGGGATGATCGCCGAATTTTGCGCCGGCAGCCTTTGCCGCCGTCGGCGAGACCATCATGCCGGAACGGTCGGAGAGCTGGGCCAGCAGCGTGACGTCGGGCGCCTTCAGGGTGAAGGTGACTTGGTATTCGCCAGATGCTTCAACCTTGGCGACGGAGGAAAGCTCGCTCTTGCGGCGCGATTCCGGCATGGTCTGGTAGCGCTGGATATTATCGACCACGGCCTGGGCGTTGAACGGCGTCTCGTCCTGGAACTTGACGCCCTGGCGCAGCTCCATGATCAGCTGCTTGCCATCCGCCGACCACTTCCAGGAGGTGGCGAGCTGCGGTACGAACTGCAGGTCGGGGGTGACATCGACAAGCTTGTCGCAGAGCGCGGTATAGACGATGCGACCGACGAAAGTGCGGGATTGGGCGGGGTCCAGCGCGTCGGCGTCGTCCTGCAGGCCGATCTTGAGCTCGACAGCGAGGGACGGCAGCGCAATCAAAGCGCCGGCGGCAAGCGATGTCAGGAATTTGGCGATCTTCATTTCGTTCTCCTGTTTATCGTTTTCGTTTTTTGCAGTCTCGATCGGTTTCCTCTCCGGTCGTAGTCTGGCAGGCCTGGCTTCGGTCAGCCCACCTCTTCAGTCAGCGGCTCTTCCGCCTGGCGCGCATCAAGGGAAGTGATGCGGATCAGGCTTTCCTGAAGCATCAAGAGATGCTCGCGCATGGCTTCGGCCGCCTTCATCGGGTTGCGCGCCGCAATCGCATCGATGATCGTTCTATGCTGCGCATAGGAGACCGGGCGCGTCTTGTTGACGCTGCGGGCCAATTCGCGAATGGTTTGCCAGGCTTCGTCCTGTCGCACGTGGTTGATCACATCGAAAATGGTCAGGAAGAACTGGTTGCCGGCGCTTTGCGCGATCAGCCGGTGCAATGCGCCGTCCCAAAGTTCGCGGCTGTCGGCATCGTCGCTGGCGGTGATCTTCTTTGCCAGTTCATACATGCGGTCGATGTCGTCGGGCTTGGCGCGCATGGCGGCGAGCTGAGCCAGTTGCGGCTCGATACGCAGGCGGACTTCCATCACCTCCATGAGATCCGTGCCGGCAACAAGCGTGCTGACATGCTGGCTCCAGTTGTCGGGGCGTTGCCCGACATACGTTCCCGAGCCTTGGCGACGCCAGACGTGGCCTTCTGCTTCCAATACTTCAAGCGCCCGGCGGATCGCGCGCCGGCTGACGCCAAGTGCCTCCGACAGCGCCCGCTCCGTCGGCAGCTTTCCGTCCGCCGGCAGATCGGCCGATTTCAAAAGCCCTCGCAGCCTTTCCAGGGCGTGAACCGAATTTTCCGGGAGGCTGCTGGTTGTCATGATGAAGGGTGAACCAATTTGAGATTGGTTCAATAGAAGTTCAACTCGACCGCATCGTCAAGCGCTTTTTTGTGCAATTTTGGCAATGCACAATATTTGTGCGAAATGCGAAAGGCGACCCGCAAAAACGGGTCGCCTTCTTCAGATGCGAAATGATGATGTTCGGTCTAATGGCTCCCCGGCAGGAGCCTCAGCGACCGACGGCGCGCGCAGAAATCGCCGTCTCGGGCGTGAAGTCGAAATCCTTGTCGAAGGGGTATGTTTGCTTCTGCTTGCGCAGACGCGGCAGGCGCTCGACGAACTGGTCGACGACGCCCGGTGACAGCGCCATCAGGTTCGGATTGGCGATCGGCGCCAGCTCCGGTGAGAGATAGCCGGATTTGACGACGATGATCTTCGCCTTGTGCGGATCAAGCCCGAGGCGGGTGAAATCGGCGATGTTGTGATAGGGGCGGCGCTTGGCCGACAGGACGAGGTCGATGCCGCCGATCGAAACGACGGCTTGCGCATCGCTCGCATCCGCGACCTCGAGCAGGAATTTGACGATGAAGCTGCCCTTTACCGGCTTGCTTCCCTTGGTGTCGAGCGATGCGCCGACGGAAAGATCAAGGGTGGCGCCGAGGCCGGCGACGTAGCAGGCTTGGGTGGCGGCCTTGTCGGCAATGCCGGCGAAGATGACGCCTTGCGCTTCCTTGACAATGAGTTCCGCTAGGACTTCGGCACGGTCGCCGACGCCACCGCCGGTCGGATTGTCGCCGGATTCCGCCAGAACCACGGGCGCAGTCGTGCTGGCGATTGCCTTGGCGATACATTCTTCGATCGAGCCGGTTTCGGAGCCGAAAACGAAATCCTTGCGCGCGTCCCAATAGGCCTGCGCGATGCGTTTTGCTTCGCGCTCGAGAACGGCGCGATCCGTGCCGGTCATGATGGCGGCCGCCGTGGCGCGCGGTTCGTCGGCCCAGACATAGCCGACCATCAAGGAAGCGTCCCAGACGCCGTCGAGGGCATCGATTCCGGGCAGCATGTCGTAAAGGCTCTTGGCTGGCTCGTCGACCGTGCTGGTGCGTTCGCCTGGCAGCACCACGGGGATCGGCGCCCAGAGCAGGAGCGGCTTGACGCCGGTCTTCAGGCTTTCCGTCAGCATCTTGACGGCGCGGCGCATGGTTTCCTCGACATCGATATGCGGCGCCGTGCGATAGGTGGAATACATGTCGAGCGCATCGATGATGCGCTGGGTAACATTGCCATGCAGGTCGTAGCTGGCCGAGACCATGCAGTCGTCGCCGACGACGGCGCGGGCCGCGCTGATCCAGTCGCCTTCGGCATCTTCCATGCCCTCGACATACATGGCGCCGTGCATGGCGAGATAAAGCCCGTCAAGCGGGAGCAATGCCTTCAGCCCCTCCAGGAATTCCGCCTTGAAGGCCTCGTAGGTGTGGCGCGCGACAGGACCGCCGGCGATCGCTCTGGCATGGATGGTCGGCAGGAACTCGCCGTCATAGTCCTTCAGAAAAGCGAAGTAGGGCGCGTCGGTCAGCGCCGCGCCACGCAGGACGCGAAAATCCTTCTCTTCGTTCAAGACGGGATTATAGGTGCTGCATTCGATGTGAATGCCTCCGACGGCGATGCGCATGGGAACCTCAATTCGGGTTGGGACCAATCAGGAAATTGTGGGCGGCGATGCTGGCCGCACCGCGCGCCCAGACATCAGTATCGACGCGCTGCGTGCGGATTGGTGTCTGGCCGGCATAGCGCGGCAAGACGTTCGCCTCGGCTGCCTGCCGCATCACGGTACCGAACAGGCCATCGAACCGCCCTTCGACATGGGTGATCAGGATCAGGCCTGGATCGTTGAACTGGATAAGATGGGCAATCGCCAAACCGAGCGCGCTGCCGGCCCGATGCAGGATGCGGATCGCTACGGCATTGCCGAGCGATGCTTCCGTCTCCAAGTCGTTGAGGGATTGGCAGGCAAGGCCTTCAGCCTTCGCCATTTCCTTGATTGCCTTTAGCGAAGCCACGGTGTCGAGGCAGCCGCGCTTGCCGCAGCGGCAGGGCGAACCATTGGGCTCTATGGTGCAATGGGCAATCTCGCCGGCACCGCCATGGTTGCCGCGATAGAGCTTTCCGCCGACGAAATGGGCGCAGCCAATGCCGTTGCCGAAGGAAACGACGCTGAAATTCCGCACGTCGCGGGCGCTGCCGAACAGTTTCTCGCTGACGGCAACCGCCTTGGCGTCGTTCTCGATGAAGGTATCGATGCCGGTCTTCTGCCTGATGATGCCGGCAAGCGGCACGTCCTGCCATCCGAGCAGGGTGGATTTGACGCAGCTTGCCTGCTTTTCATCGACGAAGCCGGAAAGTGCGACCCCGAGACCTGAAAGCTTGCCATCGGCACTTTCTTGTTCGGCAAGCAGTTTCGGCAGGGTATCGGCGATCATCTCGGCGATGACATCGGGATCGCGCGACAGCGGCATGGTCTGGCGTGCGACGATGTTGCCGTTGAAATCGCTGAGCACCAGGGGTGCGGGGTCTTCCAGCAGCGAAATGCCGACGAAGAAGGCGCCCTCCGGATGCAGATCCAGCAAGATCGATGGGCGGCCCTGACCGTATATCGTCTCCGTCTCCCGCAAGACGCCAAGGGAAATCAGATCGCGCGCAATTCCGCTCATGGCGGCCTTGCTTAAGCCCATGGACGCTGCCAGAACCGTGCGGCTCGAGGGGCCTGACTGGCTGATGACCCGCAAGAGCTGCTGCTGGGACGAGGTGAGCAATTCGGCGCTCCGCTGGAATTCCGGTTGGTTCCGCTTCAGTTAAGTTCAGAAAATGAACAAAGATGCGGAAGTTAATTCATTAAGGCGAAAATATATGATATCGTCAATGGGCTTGAGGACCGCGGTCGAGCCCTTGGATCCGGACCCGTTGTTCCGAGATTTCAGGCCGAAGCGTCCGTCGAGAAGCAAAGCGTGCTCGCGTTTAAACAGTTGACATCGACCGGCACCAATATGCAAAGCTTATTATAACGATTCCGCAGGCATCCGCCCTCCAATCGTCTCGTCCCTAGACTTTGATCCCAAGCCTTTGATCCCAGCAGCTAAGCGCTCGACCATGGCCTTAATCGTAGCCTGTGCGTCTTCGACATCGGGTGCAGCAGTCAGAAAGGAATGCCATGTCCAGCACGGTCGATCGCTCGAAACGCCCGTTGGTCATCGTTTCGATCATGCTGGCGACCTTCATGGTCGCCGTGGAAGCGACCATCGTCGCAACCGCCATGCCGCGCATCGTCGGTCAGCTCGGCGGCTTCACCTATTACAGCTGGGTCTTTTCGGCCTTTCTTCTGGCGCAGTCCACGACAACCGTCATCTACGGCAAGCTTTCCGACATTTTCGGACGCAAGCCCATGCTCATCTGCGGGATTCTCATCTTCCTGGTAGGCTCGACGCTTGCGGGCTTTGCCTGGTCGATGGCTTCGCTCATTGCCTTCAGGCTGCTGCAGGGGCTTGGAGCCGGCGCCATTCAACCTGTCACGATGACGGTTGTCGGCGATCTCTATAAGCTGGAAGAACGGGCGAAAGTGCAGGGCGCGCTGGCCAGCGTCTGGGCCGTATCCGCCGTCATCGGCCCGCTTGCCGGCGGCATCATCGTCGATAATCTTTCCTGGGCCTGGATTTTCTGGATCAACCTGCCGGTCGGAGTGCTCTCCATCGCCGGTTTCATCCTCTTCCTGCATGAGTCCGTCACCCCGCGCGAGGCGAAGATCGACTATCTCGGCACGATCCTGTTTTCGATATCGATCGTATCGCTGCTCGTCATCCTGACGGAGACCGATGCAGGCTTTGCGGTTCTCTTTCCCCTGGCGATCGTCTTCGTTGTTTCCGGCATCCTGTTCCTGTGGCAGGAGCGGCGGGCGGCGGAGCCGATCATCTCGATCGCTCTTTGGAGCCGGCGGCTGATCGCGACCAGCAATGCCGCCACGCTGCTTGCCGGCATGGCGCTCATCGGCCTGACGACGGTCCTGCCGATCTACGTACAGGGCGTGCTTGGCCGATCGCCGCTCGAGGCCGGCTTCACGCTCACGATGCTGATCGTCGGCTGGCCGCTTGCCGTCATGCTTGCAAGCCGGTTCTTCCGCACCTTCGGCATCCGCAGGACTCTCCGCGCCGGCGGCCTCATGTTTCCCTTCGGCTCGCTCTTCCTCCTGTTCCTGACGCCGGAGAGCAGCCCGGTGATTGCCGGCATTGGTTCGTTCCTGATGGGCTTCGGCATGGGTCTCATCAGCCTCACCAGCGTCGTGCTGGTACAGGAAAGCGTCGAATGGTCGATGCGCGGCAGCGCCACCGCGTCGATCATCTTTTCGCGCAGCCTCGGCAATACCCTTGGCGCAACCGCGCTCGGCGCGATCATGAATGTCGGTATCGCGCATTATGGCAGCGGCGAACTGGCAGCGAGGCTTCACGATATCCTCAGCCAGCCGACCGGCCTTTCCGATCTCGTCGGCGATCCGGCGATTCGGGGCGTCTTCAATGCCGCATTGCACTGGAGCTTCTGGGGTGTCGTCATCGTCGCCTTGACCACCTGCGCGACGATCTGGCTTATCCCGGTCACGCGTGACGCTGGTCGCAGAGCGCCCATGCCCAAGACGGATGCCCAGGACGCGATGACTCACTAGAGCCGGATGATTTTAGGTCTGTTCGACCTAAAATCTGAATCCGCTCTAGAATCAAAGAAGTAGGGCGTGATGTCGTCCGAAAATCGCCTACACTTTTCGGCATCACGCTCTAGCCCGCAAGGGCAAGTTGCGGTGCCTCAGAAGCCGTAGTCGCGGGCAAGCCACGCATCCAGCAGATTTCGCGATGCCTTGATTGCAGCGTCCGTATCCTGCGCGATGATGGCGTCGAGGATGGCCTTGTGAAGGGGCAGCGCCCGCTTTTGGCCCTCGGCTATGTCTTCCTGGCCGGAAAGCGTGCGATTGGCGTAGATCCCGACGGCGATCAGGTCGATCAGCTGCGAATAGATCATGTTGTGCGTGGCGGCGAAGATCGCCGTATGAAAGCGCAGGTCGGCGTCGGCATTGCTGTCGACGTCGCCGATGGTGGAAACCATTTCCGCATAAGCGGAGTTCATTGCGGCAATGTCGCTCTCGCTGCGGCGCAGAGCCGCGCGCGCCGTGGCTTCCGGTTCGAGCGCCAGCCGCAAGTCCTTGATCGAACGCATGATTTCGACCGACGGGCCTGTTTCGTAGTACCATACCATGACATCCGTATCGAGGTGATGCCAGTTGGCGCGCTCCTTGACGCGCGTGCCGACGCGGGTCTTGATCTCCACCAGCCCCTTGCCGGCAAGGCACTTCATCGCTTCGCGAATGACGGTGCGGCTGATGCCGAACTGTTCGACGAGATCCGGTTCGTTCGGCAGTGTCGTGCCGACGGGATAGTCGCCGCGGATGATACGTCGGCCGAGTTCATGGACGAAATAACCGAAGACGCCGCGCCGCGGGATCGTACCGTATTTTCGCACAAAGGCGTCGAAGGGCGATTGCGTTACGATCAGTTTCGACTCCGGCGTGGCCGGGATGGTCAATGCGTCGTGGCCATGTTTCATTATGCGGCTCTTGTTCCTTATTGATGCGCCGTCGCGAAGACACTCGTCAGCTTACACTGCATTTCGAGACTTCAAGCCGGTGTCTCGGCTGGTTTGGGGCTGTTCCATATTGTTATGGCGTCGGTCCTGTTGTTCTTCCTGCGGCATTCTTCCGACGAAAAACCCTAGCATGTCTTGCGCATGCATGCCTACTAGCGGCCGATTTATCGCTTTGTTCACCAACATGAACCTGCCGAGGCGCTTTGCGCGGAGCGCGTTTGGATCGAGAAAGCACTCGGCTTACCGATCAAATTGCGCACCGTCCGCCTCGCGAAACGTGATCGCTTAATCGATTGATGGGACGATTTCGACTATCGTAAACGTTACCGAACCGGTTAAATGCATGCGGGATGCGAGGAGGATTCGGAGTTGCTGATCGATGAATGACATGTCCAGGCCCGGGCAGCGGGAGGAAGCGCGGGAGGCTGGCTCCCGCTCGCTGTTGATAGCACTGCTCGTGGCCGGCGCCTTCTTCATGGAAAACCTGGATGGCACTGTCATCGCGACCGCCTTGCCGCAGATGGCCGTTTCCTTCGGTGCCCGCCCGGTCGATCTCAATATCGGCATGAGCGCCTATCTGCTGACGCTTGGTGTTTTCATTCCCATCAGCGGCTGGATCAGCGATCGCTTCGGCGCCCGTCTGGTCTTCACCACGGCGGTCGTCATCTTTACGCTGGCTTCGGTCCTGTGCGGCTTTGCCAACGGCGTCGGTTCCTTCGTTGCCATGCGCATTCTGCAGGGCATCGGCGGGGCGATGATGGTGCCGGTGGGCAGATTGGTCGTCTTGAACAACACGCCGAAGGATAAGCTGATTTCGGCGATCGCAACGATCACCTGGCCGGCGCTGGTGGCGCCGATCCTCGGGCCGCCGCTCGGCGGCTTCATCACCGATCACGCAAGCTGGCGCTGGATCTTCTTCCTCAATCTGCCGCTCGGCATTCTGGCCTTCGTCTTCTCGCTCACGCTCATTCCCGAAACCAAGAGCACGGCGCGTCCCCCTTTCGATTGGCTCGGCTTCGCCATCAGCGGCATCGGCCTGGCGAGCCTGATGTATGGGTTGGAGCTGATCGGACGCCCCGATCCCGCATGGCTGCAAGCATGGGCCTATGTGATCGCCGGCTTCATCCTGCTTGCCGTTGCCGTGTTTCATTTTCTGCGGACGGAGCATCCGCTCATCGATCTCTCCGGGCTAAGGCTGCCGACCTTCGCCATCACCATTTCCGGCGGGTCGTTGTTCCGCACGGCCATTGGCGCCGTGCCCTTCCTCCTGCCGCTGATGTTCCAGGTCGGCTTCGGGCTCAGCGCCTTTCACGCGGGCATGCTGACCTTAGCCGTTTTTGCCGGCAATCTGGCGATGAAGCCGGCGACGACGCCCATCCTGCGCCGCTTCGGCTTCAAGCCGGTGCTGATCGTCAACGGCATCCTCAACGCCATCTTCATCGCGGCCTGCGCGCTGTTTTCGCCCGACACCCCTCTCTGGTTTATCTTGCCGGTGCTGTTCATCGGCGGCATGTGCCGGTCGATGCATTTCACTGCGCTGAATACGATCGCTTTTGCCGATATTCCGCCCCAGCAGATGACGGGCGCCAATACGCTGTTCAGCACGGTTTTTCAGCTGACCATGGGTATGGGTATCGCCGTCGGCGCCATCGGCATCCGCATCGGCCAGGCGATCAGTGCGCCGCTCGGTGCAAGCGGCATCGTTGCCATCGAATTTCGTTTGGCCTTCGTGATGCTGGGCATCATTGCGCTGTTTGCCGTGCTGGACTGCCTGCCGCTGGACCGTAGGGCAGGCGATAACGTCTCGCGCAAGCCGAAGCTGGGCGCTAGGAAGGCGGCGTAACGATCATGTATTGCGAGGTGGTCAGTGCGGGTATTCGATGATGTTGTAGTGCAGCAATATCGCGGGTATCGCCATCAGGATGATCAGAAGCATTGCGAAGCTTGCCGCACGCAACATCTTCATCCGGCGGGCGCGCTGACCGGTCCAATCATATACTGTCATAATGAGCCCCTCCTTCTCTTTAATTATTAGAAGGCAAGAAATGGAACTCCAGTCAATATTGGCAATAGGGAGCTAACTAATAAGAAATGTCTAATATTGGCGCCAATAATGAGCGGTTGACTGCAAGAATGCGGACTTCATCGGCATCGCGTAAAGATCGTTTTGTGACGCCGGCTCACACGTTATAACGGATAAAGATTTCGTCCCTGTGTCAGCGGGGCGTTGGTTGCTTGGAAAGAGGAAGAGGCGATGAGCAAGATGCGTGCCCTGGTTTTGGAGCGTCAGCATGAACTGTCGATCCGTGATATCGATCTGCCGCAGGAGGTTGGGCCGGGCGAGGTCAGGATCAAGATCCATACCGTCGGCGTCTGCGGATCCGACGTGCATTACTATACGCATGGCAAGATCGGCCCCTTCGTCGTCAACGCGCCGATGGTGCTCGGCCACGAGGCTGCCGGCACGGTGGTCGAAGTCGGCGCCGGCGTGACGCATCTGAAGGTTGGCGACCGGGTCTGTATGGAGCCCGGCATCCCCGATGCCAACTCCAAGGCGAGCCGCCTCGGCATGTACAATGTCGATCCCGCCGTCGCCTTCTGGGCAACGCCGCCGATCCATGGCGTGCTAACGCCCTTCGTCGTTCATCCGGCCAATTATACCTTCAAGCTGCCTGATAATGTCAGCTTTGCTGAGGGCGCCATGGTCGAGCCCTTCGCTGTCGGCATGCAGGCCGCGACCAAGGCCCGGATAACGCCCGGCGACACCGCCGTCGTTCTTGGTGCCGGCCCGATCGGCATCATGGTGGCGGTTGCAGCCCTTGCCGGCGGCTGCGCGCGGGCGATCGTTGCCGATCTGGCCCAGCCAAAGCTCGATATCGCCGTCCAGTATCAGGGTGTCATCCCGGTCAACATTCGTGAAAGGGACCTGGTGGAAGAGGTCAATCGGCTCACGGACGGCTGGGGTGCGGATGTCGTCTTCGAATGCTCGGGTTCGCCGAAGGCCTGGGAAACCGTCATGACGCTGCCGCGTCCCGGCGGCGTCATCGTTGCCGTCGGCCTGCCGGTCAATCCGGTCGGCTTCGATGTTTCCACGGCATCGACCAAGGAAATCCGCATCGAGACGATCTTCCGCTATGCCCATCAGTATGAGCGTTCCATCGCACTGATCGCGTCCGGCCGCGTCGATCTGAAGCCGTTGATCTCAGAGACCTTCGCCTTCGAGGAGTCGATCAAGGCTTTCGATCGTGCGGTCGAAGCCCGGCCGACTGACGTCAAGCTGCAGATCGTTCTGGATCAGTAAGCTCTAATTGCAACTTCGCCTTGCCTTGAGGCTGATATCCAGCCCCGTGTATCGGCAAGGCGATGTTTTTCCTGAGTTGCACACGATCCGGTAGACGGCCCGGCAAAAGCGATGCTAGGTAGCCTTCAACAGAGGGAATAGGCTTTAACGCCGTGAAACGGGAAGGATCGCCGTGCCGCACGACGTTGCATTGATCGCATTGATTGCCGCGGGCTTCGTGTTCGCGGCCATTTTCGGCTATCTGGCCGACAGGCTGCACCTGCCGCCGCTGGTCGGCTATCTGGTGGCTGGCGTCATTATCGGCTCGTCGACACCGGGCTTTGTCGCCGACGTTTCGCTGGCATCGCAATTGGCTGAGATCGGCGTCATCCTGCTGATGTTCGGCGTCGGCCTGCATTTTTCCGCCGCCGACCTTTTGGCGGTGCGCGGCGTCGCCATTCCCGGCGCCATCGGACAGATCGCAATCGCAACTCTCCTGGGTGTCGGGTTAACATCGCTATGGGGCTGGAGTGTCGGCGCCGGCGTGGTTTTCGGCTTGAGCCTTGCCGTTGCCAGTACCGTCGTGCTGTTGAAGGCGCTAGAAGAGCGCAACCTCGTGAGCTCAACCAATGGCCGCGTCGCCGTCGGTTGGCTGATCGTCGAGGATCTGGCCATGGTGCTCGCACTCGTCCTTCTGCCCGCCTTTGCCGGTGTCTTAGGCGGTCATGCGGATGCCGGCGAGCATGCCGTTTCCGGCTCGATCTGGCTGACGATCGGCATGACCCTCGTCAAGGTGGCTGCCTTCACAGCCGTTGCGATCTTCATCGGCCCGCGCGTCGTGCCCTGGCTCTTGACCTCGGTCGCCCGCACGGGCTCGCGCGAGCTGTTCACGCTGTCGGTTCTGGCGATCGCGCTCGGCATCGCCTTTGGCGCGGCGGAAATCTTCGGCGTATCTTTTGCGCTCGGCGCCTTCTTTGCCGGCCTCGTGATGAGTGAATCGCATCTCAGCCACAGGGCAGCAGCCGACTCCCTGCCATTGCAGAATGCCTTTTCGGTGCTGTTCTTCGTGTCCGTCGGCATGCTTTTCGATCCGTCGGTACTGATCCGCGAACCGCTGATGATCATCGGCGTGCTGGCGCTGATCATGCTGGGCAAGTCGCTGATTGCCTTCGGCGTCGTGCTGTTGCTGCGCTATCCCGCCAGCATCGGCTTTGCGGTTGCGGCTGGTCTTGCGCAGATCGGCGAATTCTCCTTCATTCTGGCCGGGCTTGGCGTTTCGCTGGGCCTCCTAACGCGGGAAGGGCAGGATCTCATTCTTGCCGGCGCGATCCTCTCGATCACGCTCAATCCGCTGGCCTTCTACGCCACGGAGAGGCTGGAGAAGTGGACCTTTGCCCGCTGGCCGTTCCTGGCGAACAAATACGGCATGGCCAAGCAGGACGGCCTGCGTCGTCAATTGACCGCGATCAACAAGCAGCGCGAGGAGCGGGATCGCCAGCACCATCTCGAGATCGAGCAGCTCATCGAAACCTTCCCGATGTTTGCCGAACTCGATGATAACGAGCATGAGGAGCTGCTGTTGCTCTTCCGGCCACGATCGGCCTCGCCGGGCGACCGCGTCATTCGTATCGGGGATCGCGGCGACAGCATGTTCTTCATCGCCTCCGGTGCCGTCGAGGTGCAGGTGGAGGATGACGAGATCCGGCTCGGCGCCGGCGCCTTCTTTGGTGAAATGGCACTGTTGACGGGCGCACGCCGCACGGCCGATGTCGTCGCCGTCGATTTCTGTCAGCTCTTCGTGCTGGACCGCCGCGACTTCAATCTCTTCATGTCGCGGCATCCGCAATTGCGCGCCGCCGTCAGCCGCATGGCGCGGGAGCGACAGGAGAGCAACGTGTCGCGCCAGCGGCGCGACCTGTCGCAGGATGCAGGCTGAATCCCTAGCGACGCTTCAGCCAGGATTTCGAGACGCGGCAGGCCATGGTATAGGCAGGATCGAAGATGTTGCCGACATCATAGCGCACGACCTGGCCGAGCAGGTGGCTCGCCGCCGTCTTGTCGAGGCCGTAATCGGCGCCGAGCCAGCGCAGCATTTCGCTGGTGGCATGCTGCAGCGCCTGGTCGAGCGGCCGGGCATTGCCGATGGTGAAGATATCCTCTACCGTCTCGCCGCGCGGCCAGACGATCGTCTTTTTCTTCTCCACGCTCAGGCGCACCGTCACCTCGAAGGTGGTTTCGATGCCCGTACCGACGATCTCGCCGTCGCCTTGCACCGCATGACAGTCGCCCAGAAAAAAGAGCGCGCCGGGTGCTGATACCGGAAACCAGATGGTCGTGCCCGGCCCGAGCAGGCGATAATCCATATTGCCGCCGAACTCACCGCTGGTCGCGGTCGATATGGCCTGGCCAAGCGACGGCGCGACCCCGAAGCAGCCGATCATCGGCGACAACGGCAGAGTAAGGCTTTCGAGACCGGCGACGGGTTCGGCCAGCCGCGCTGTCAGAGCTTCACGATCGATCCGCCATATCACCTTTTCGCTCGCGGGCAGGGAGCGGACGTCGTGCGGGTCGACGACATTGCTCGCGACCACGCTGCGGGTGAAGCCGGTATCGCGCGTCGGCACCATGGTCAGGATATCGACTTTGAGGGAATCGCCCGGCTCCGCGCCCTCGACGAAGATCGGCCCGTTCATCGGATTGGGGCCAGAGATGCGATTGATGTCGTCCTTGTCGTAGCCGGCGGCGTCGAGCGTTTCGGTGATAACCGTATCGCCGTCGGCGACATGCAGGGCCGGCGGCAGCGAACCGATGACATTGTGATAATGGGTGGGGTCGAAACGGTGCGTTGCCATTTTGCTTAAGCCTTGTGTCGAATCCTGTTGCGGCAGCCTATGACGACTCCGCGCGTCTAGGAAAGAGCGCCGCGACGATATTTGTGCGATGGCCACCTCGCTCGGGACGCGAGCAAGTACCCGCCATTGCAGGCTCGCCTCAAGCGAAATGATCGCGAAATGCCTGCGGCGTGGTGCCGAATTTCCGCATGAAATTACGCCGCATGGTTTCTTCCGAACTGAAGCCGCAGCGCATGCGCGCCTGATGAACGGTCAGGCCTTCTTGCAGCATGTGGCGGGCTGCCTCGATGCGGATTTCTTCGACGGCTCGCGCCGGTGTCCGCCCGGTTGCTTTCAGATAATGGCGCGAAAAGCTGCGCGCGCTCATATTCGCCTGCCCGGCGAGCGCCGGCAGGGAAAGATCGGCGCGCAGATTGTCCATGATCCAGCCGTGCAGGCGGTCGAAGCGTTCGCCACCGTCCTGAAGCCTAAGCGCCGCACTGAATTGCGCCTGGCCGCCTGGCCGCTTCAGGAAGACGACGAGTGCGCGGGCAACTGAAAGCGCCAGGGTGCGGCCAAGATCGGCCTCGACCAAGGCGAGGGAAAGATCGATACCGGCAGTCACGCCCGCAGAACTCCAGATCTGCCCGTCCTGAACGAAGATCGGATCGGGCTCGAGCTTCACATGCGGAAAGCGCTTGGCGAATTCTTCGCAACGGTTCCAATGGGTCGCCGCCCGGCGCCCGTCCAAAAGACCGGCTTCCGCAAGCAGAAAGGCGCCGCTGCAGACGGAGGCTATTCGCCGGGCACTCGCGGCTCGCCGGCGCACCCATTCGATCAGGCCGAGATTGTCGCAGGCTTTATTGACACCCCAGCCGCCGGCGATGATCAATGTGTCGAGCGGATGATCGGTATCGACAAGCGGCGCGGTCATGAGCGCGAGACCCGAGCTCGTTCGGGTCTGAGTGTGTTCCGCGACCACGACGGCCTCGTAGGGTTTCGGCCGATCGAGCTCGAGCGCTGCCTCGTTGGCGCTGGTGAAAACCTGCAGCGGGCCGGTGATGTCAAGCAGCTGCGCATTGTCAAAGGCGAGAATTTCGATGCGGCGCATGATTGGCAAGAAATGACGGTGGTTTGGCAAATGTGCCAGATCGTTGTCGCATAAGCTCGCAAAAGTCAACCATCGGAGACATATCATGACCATTCGCTTCGGCCTGCTTGCCTTTCCAGGTATCCAGCAACTCGATCTGACCGCACCCTATGAGGTATTCGCCTCCATGGATGATGCCGAGGTGCATCTCGTCTGGAAGGATCTCTCGCCCATCGTTTCGGCAACGAAGCTGGTGCTGCAACCGACGACGACCTTTGCCGAATGCCCGCCGCTCGATGTGATCTGCGTGCCTGGCGGCGGCGGCGTCAATGCGCTGCTGGAGGATGACGCGGTCCTCAGTTTTATCCGGAAGCAGGCAGCCCAAGCCCGCTTCGTGACATCGGTATGCACAGGCTCCCTCGTCCTCGGCGCGGCTGGCCTGCTCAAGGGCAAGAAGGCGACGACCCATTGGAATGCGTGCGATTTCCTCGAGAATTTCGGCGCTATCGCCACGCCGGGGCGCGTCGTGCGGGATGGCAATGTCTTCACGGCGGGCGGCGTGACTGCCGGCATCGATTTCGGACTGACGATCGTTGCCGCCTTGCGTGACCGGGAGGAAGCCGAAGGGATCCAGTTGTCGCTGGAATATGCGCCGGAGCCGCCGTTTCATTCCGGATTACCCGAGAAGGCCAGCGCCGAGGTGTTGGCCAGAACCAAGGCACGCCTTGCCGGCTCGAGGACGGCGCGGCAGGCGATCATGGCTCGTCTTGCGGCTGCCGGACACGAGCCCGGGTGAGCACCGGTTTGTCCACCGGCACTGTCACCTCGATGAAATGGAGCGCCGATAGGGAGGCGATCGTCGATTGATCATGTCGAGGTGGTGATGGGCAGGCGGAAGAATGGAATTCCAGTTTCACGTCGCCCATCATGCTTGACACAAATAGCTTTTCTGCGACCGTGGGATCATGACAGCGTCCCCGGCCTTACTGGGAAAAGGCTCATTTGATGAACGAATTCCGATCATTTCACTGCGTGTCACGCTTCCTCAAAGCGCTGACAATCCTGATCAGTGCAGGCCTTTGCTCGATACCGCCGGCGACGGCTGCCGAGGCGTCCGAGATGGCGCCGCAGACCAAGGCTTCGAGCGAACAGGTGGAAAAACTCATCGGCACATTGCGTGACAGCAATGCCATGTCAGGCCCGGATCTTGGTCAGCGGCGTGCCGGTTTCGAGAGGCTCATGGCGTCGACGCCGGATCCGTCGCGCGTGCAGATACGGCGCGTCGATGCCAATGGTGTGGATGGTGATCTGATCTGGCCGGCGCGATTGCATCATCCGATCGGCCGGCGCGCCATTCTCTACCTGCATGGCGGCGGCTTTTACAGCGGCTCGCTCAGAACGCATATCAACATCGCCGGCGCGCTCGCCAAGGCGGCGTCGGCCGATGTCTTGCTGATCGATTATCGCCTCGCACCGGAAAATAGCTTTCCCGCGCAAAGAGACGATGCAGTTGCCGCCTATCGCTGGCTTCTGACGTCGGGATACAAGCCTGGCAATATCGTCGTTGCCGGCGAATCGGTCGGCGCAACCTTGGCTATCGAGATCGTCCTCAACCAGCTCCATCTGAGGGGCGCGCTTCCCGCGGCAGTCGTCGCAATGAGCCCCGTCACCGATTTTGCGGCAACGGGTGCCTCGCTGGCGGCCAATGCATCCGAGGATCCGTTCATGGGCAAGGACGAGCTGAGCCTCATCCGCAATGCATTCGTTCGGGATCGATCCCCCGACGATCCGGACATATCGCCGCTCTATGGCAATTTCTCCGGCTTTCCGCCGCTGCTGATCCAGGTCGGCTCGCGCGAGGCGCTGCTCGACGACAGTACGAGGCTGGCGGACAAGGTGCGTCAGGCAGGCGGTAGCGTGAATCTGGAAATCTGGCCGGGCATGATCCATCAATGGCAGATTTTCCCCTTCTGGCTCGATGACGCAAGAAAGTCGAATGCGAGAGTTGCGGAATTCGCGATATCGCATTTCGCTGACAAGCCGGTGCAATAGTTTTCATGCGCAAGGACATGCCAAGCCTTGATCCGTCTGAGATCGAGGAACGGCGAGTGTTTGCTTTTGCCTGTCCTTGTGCTGTCATCACTGTGTCATTTGTTTATCGCGATAAATGATTGTGGAGCAGTTTTTTGGGTAGACAAAACGAACGAAAGGTTTTATGCAGATGCTTATCGCGATAATAAATCGCATAATAACTTTTTATGGAGATTGAAATGAGCCAGTCGATCCCTCAAGCTACTCGTCGGGGCGTTATGACAGCCGGGCTCGGCCTTGCCGCCGCTGCAGCCGTCGCTCCCTTCGCTCAACCTGCACAAGCCTCTACAAAGCAACCAACTTCGAAAGGTAAGGACACAATGAGCAGCAGCACGATTACCACCAAGGACGGCACGCAGATCTTCTACAAGGATTGGGGAACAGGCCAGCCGATCGTCTTCCATCACGGATGGCCCTTGAGCTCCGACGATTGGGACGCCCAGATGCTCTTCTTCCTCCATCAGGGCTACCGCGTCATCGCCCATGACCGTCGCGGCCATGGCCGCTCCAGCCAGACGGAAACCGGCAACGAGATGGATACCTACGCCGCCGACGTGGCCGCGCTTACCGAGCATCTCGACCTCAAGGGCGGCATCCATGTCGGCCATTCCACGGGCGGCGGCGAAGTTGCCCGCTATGTGGCGCAGTATGGCGGTCATGGCCGCGTTTCGAAGGCTGTGCTGATCGGAGCCGTGCCGCCGATCATGGTCAAGTCCGAGAAGAACCCCGGCGGCTTGCCGCTGGAAGTTTTCGATGGCTTCCGTGCGGCACTTGCAGCCAATCGCGCTCAGTTCTTCCGCGATGTTCCCGCGGGACCGTTCTATGGCTTCAACCGTCCCGGCGCCGTTGTGTCGCAGGGCATTATCGACAATTGGTGGCGTCAGGGCATGATGGGCGGCACAAAGGCCCATTATGATTGCATCAAGGCCTTCTCGGAAACCGATTTCACCGAAGATCTGAAGAAGATCGAAGTGCCGACGCTCGTCATGCATGGCGACGACGACCAGATCGTGCCGATCGCAGATTCGGCCCTTCTTTCCTCGAAGCTGCTGAAGAACGGCACGCTGAAGGTTTACAAGGGCTTCCCGCACGGCATGGCCACCACCCATGCGGATGTCATCAATGCGGACTTGCTGGCCTTCTTCAAGGCCTGATGCAGTCTTGAAACTTGAAAACAGAGCGCCCGCCAAAAGGCGGGCGCTTCACAGCCTGCCGAGTGCTGTTACCGCCTCTGCCGCTTCAGCTATCGAGTTTCAACGAAAGCTGAACGGCGCGTGGCAGGGGCGGTAGCGGCCGGCTGATTTCCACACGGCGCGTCCAGTTGGCGCGCCGTTCCTGTTCGCGCTCCCGAAGTGCCTTCGAGACAGCGACAAAGGTCATTGCACGTTCGATGACTTGTTCGGCCTTGGTCATGGATATCTCCATTTGTTCACTTTATGTTCTCATATTGGGCGCACGAAGTCAAGCAAGCCGGGCATTCGGGCGGATTGGCACCTTCCGGCGTTTCCAATATCGATGTCCGCGACGATCAGAGGATCGGGCCATCTCGGCCGCTATTGCCGGCGCAGGTTGATTTCACTGGTGACGATGGCTTTGCCCGAGGTCTGATCCTTGTCGACGGTCCTCAGCGTCAGCTGACCGCTGCCTTGCCGGTCGATGGTCATATTGGCATCCCGGTCGCCATTGACGAGGCGTGCCCAGCGCACCGACAGGTTGATGACATCACCCTGCCTGCTGCCCGACAGCTGCGACGTTGCGCCGGACGGACCGGTATAGGTGCCGGAATATTGGGTTCCTCGGGCCGTGAGCTGGGCCGAGATCGCGCGATTGATGATGAGAAGGCCGCGACAGTTCCCCGTCATCGAAATCGAGGCGCCCGGTGCACTGATGTTGAACCAGCAGGAGACGCCGATCAGCGAGCTGCCTATCTTTCGAAGCACCTTGCCGGTCCCCGTCCAGCTGCCGTTCAATGGTTTTAGAAATCCGCTATCGTCTGCCGCGGCGGGTATTGCGGCATGAAGCCCGGTAAGGATTGCGAGAAGGCATGCCTGTCGGCGCATGGGAACAACCTTTTCACGCGAATTGACGGAGAACGCCGCAAAGACATCGCCGGTTCCGCCGCGGTCACAGCCAATTGATGCGCTTCAGCACATAAAGGGTAATGACGGAGGTGATGGCGACCAAGGCGACGATGATGATGAATGCCCAGGTGTCGTTGACGCCCGGAATGCCGCCGACATTCATGCCGAAAAGGCCGGCGACGACGCTCGGCGGCAGGAGGAGGGCGGCCAGTGCTGCGAGCCGGTTTGAATTGCGGGCGATGCGTTCGCTGATGACGGTCGAAAGGTCGTCGTGCAGAATACCCGTCCGGTCGCGGATCGCGTCGAGATATTCGATGCAGCGCATCAGCTTGTCGATAACCTCGCGCATTCGAAGCTTGTCGCGGTCGGTAAGCCAGGGCGCGTCGTCGTGCTCGATGCGATTGAGAGCATCGCGCTGCGGTGAAAGATAGCGCCGCAGCTGCACGGCTCGCCGGCGAAGCAGCTTCAGACGCTCGCGGACCTCGGCGGCCTCGCCATGGAAGATCAGCTCATCCAGCTCGTCCACCTCTTCATCCATCTGATCAAGAACGGGCTCCAGGTCCCTCACAAGCTTGTCGCTGACGAGCGCCAGCAATTCGCCGGTGCGCTTCGGCCCCTTGCCCTTTTCCAGCGCCTGGCGGATATCGCGAAGGGCTGTGATGTAATGCCCGCTGTCGCGGAACGTCACGACACGGTCCTCGTCCACCCAGGCATGCAAGGGCACGAGGTCCAGCTCCGCCGCCACTCCCTCGACATCCTGAGGAGGGGCGGCACATACGCCGCGAAGGATGATCAGCAGGCCGTCGTCAACCGGCTCCACGCGCGGGCGGGATTCGTCTTCCAGCAGCGCATCGGCAACGAGCGGATCGAAGCCGCCACTGCTGATTACCCATGCTGCCGCGGCATCGTGATTACGCTCGAGATGGACCCAGAGGATGCCATCCGCCGGCTTCCAGTTCTGCAGGCCGGCGGCGCCGATCTCGCGACAGCCGCCATTGCCGTCGAGAAGAACCGCGAAACGTATGCCGGGCTCGACGCCGTAGCTGAGTTGAACCTTCTGGCCTGCGACTTCCATCCGCTCCCATCCTCCCCCGAGCATAAAAGAAAGCGAAATCATGCGTCTATTTTTGATAGTTCTAGCACCGCGCGGCTTGGGGCGGAACTGGAGTCTGTGACGAATGATCGTATTCGCGGGATTTCAGGGCGGGGCGATTACTCGGCCGCCGCAGCAAGACAGCCGTCGATGATGGTGCGGATCTCGGCGCGGCAGGAGCCGCAATTGGTTCCGGCATTGAGCTCCTTGCCGACGGCTTCGACGCTATGGCAACCGCCGCGAATGACGGCGACGATCTGATTGACGCCGACGCTGAAGCAGGAGCAGACCGTCGCGCCGGCGTCGATGGTATCGGCTCCGGGTCTGCCGGCGATCAAAGCAAACCGCTTGCTGAGATTGCCATGCGATGCCGAAAGCTGGGCGATCGCCCAGTTCCGGGCCACGGCGACGGGCTGCCGCGCGACGAAGAGGGCCGCAAGTAGTCGGTCGCCGTTGAAGAAGGCAAGGCGCAAATCGCCGGAGGCCTGATCGGCATAGCCGAGCGGTTCGAGATCGGCAGGTATGTCGAATGTCGATCGACACCAGCCGATCCAGTCGTCGGGCGCCAAATTGAATGCAAGTTCCGTCCGCCAGCCGCCATCGGCCTTGGCGAGCGCCCAATAAGCGCTGTCGAGGTTATGTGGCTTTGCGGCGGAGACTGCGAAGCAATAATGCGATGCCAGGAAGCGCCGGGCGCGGACCGCGACATTCTTCGAGGCCGGCTGGCCGGAAACCGGATCCGTGACCGGGGCGACCACGGCGTCGATGCGGGCTTTGGCGGCAAAGCTGTCGTTCCAGTGCATCGGCACGAACAGGCTGCCGCGCGCCTGCCGCTCCGTCACCAAAGCGCGCACGATCACCTTGCCATGCGGGCTTTCGATCTCGACCAGGCTGGCTTCCGTAACCCCGATCTCGATCGCGTCACGCGGATGGATCTCGGCAAACGGCTCGGCGATATGGGCCGAAAGCCGCGCGCTCTTGCCGGTGCGTGTCATCGTATGCCAGTGATCGCGAACGCGCCCGGTATTGAGGGTGAGCGGAAAGCGGCTATCGGTTCGATCGCTCGCCAGCGGTTCTAAGGCGAGAAAGCGCGCCTTGCGATCGGGATGATAAAACCCGCCATCTGCGAAGAAGCGCGTCGCCCTCGGCGCTGACCCGGCAGGCTGCGGCCACTGGAAGGGTAGGAGTGCGTCATAGTCCTTGGTCGTGATCGCTTCATGAGCACCGATGTCGAAATCGCGGCTGCCGGCATTTTCGAAGCCGGAGAGGCCGGCGTGCTCGGCGAAAATCTCCGCGTTTGTCCGAAAGGCGAAGGCCTGGGAAAATCCCATGCGGCGACCAACCTCCGCCATTTGCCACCAGTCGGGTCTGGCCTCGCCGGGCACTGCCAGAAACTGGCGCTGCCTGGAGATCCGCCGTTCGGAATTGGTGACGGTGCCGTCCTTTTCACCCCAGCCCAGTGAAGGCAGCAGCACATGCGCATGCCGCGTCGTATCGGTCTCGCGCAGAACGTCGGAGACGACGACGAAAGGACAGGCCTTAATGGCCGCCTCGACGGCATCGGCGTCCGGCATGGAGACGACCGGGTTCGTTGCCATGATCCACAATGCCTTGATGCGGCCGTCGGCGACGGCGCGAAACATGTCGACTGCTTTCAATCCCGGCTTGGCGGCAATTCGGGGCGATTGCCAGAAGCGCTGCACCCGGTCGCGATCTCCAGCGCTCTCGATCGCCATGTGTGCGGCAAGCATGTTGGCGAGCCCACCGACCTCGCGGCCGCCCATGGCATTCGGCTGGCCGGTCAGCGAGAAGGGTCCCGTGCCGGGCCGGCCGATGCGGCCGGTGGCGAGATGGCAATTGATGATGGCGTTGACCTTGTCGGTGCCGGATGAGGATTGGTTGACGCCCTGGCTGTAGCAGGTGACGACCCTCTCGGTCGCGGCAAACAGCCGGTAGAATTCGCGCAGCTGCATGGCGGGCAGGCCCGTCAGTTCAAGCACGCGGCTAAACGACAGGGAGCTGGCGGCAGAAAAAGCCTCGGCAAAGCCGCCTGTATGTTCGGCAATGTAATTCTGGTCGATGGTGTTGCTTGCGATCAGATGTTCGAAAAGGCCCAGGAAAAGGGCAACGTCGCCATCCGGCCGGATCGCCAGATGCAGATCGGCGATATCGCAGGTCATTGTCCGGCGTGGGTCGATAACGACGATCTTCATCGCCGGGCGCGCCGCCTTTGCCGCCGCCAGCCGCTGATAGATGACCGGATGACACCAGGCGAGATTGGAGCCGGTGAGGATGACAAGGTCGGCAAGCTCGATATCCTCGTAGGTGCCGGGCACCGTGTCCGAGCCGAAGGCGCGGCGATGGCCGGCGACCGAAGACGACATGCAGAGCCGCGAGTTCGTATCAATATTGCCCGAGCCGATGAAGCCCTTCATCAGCTTGTTGGCGACGTAATAATCCTCCGTCAACAGCTGACCGGAGACGTAGAAGGCAACGGATTGAGGCCCATGCTCGGCAATCGTCTCGCTGAAGCGTTTGGCGACCAGATCAAGCGCCTCGTCCCAGCTTGCCCTTTGGCCGGCAATTTCCGGATGGAGCAGGCGACCGTCGAGATCGATCGTTTCGGCGAGGGCGGAGCCCTTCGAGCACAGGCGCCCGAAGTTGGAAGGGTGGTCAAGATCGCCTTTGACGGAGACTTTGCCGTCTTCATCGACCCTGGCAATGACGCCGCAACCGACGCCGCAATAGGGGCAGGTGGTTTTGACCTCCGCTTCCATCACTCCGCCGCCATCATCAGGCTTTCGAGTGCGATGAAGAGAGCGCCATCTTCGTTGCGGACGGGAATGGTTCGCACCTCGCCCTGATCGGCTCCAAGCGCCTTGCCGGTTTCGAGCGAGATCACCCAGTTGTGCAGCGGGCAGGTCACGGCCGTGCCGTGAACGATGCCCTGGGAGAGCGGGCCGCCTTTGTGCGGGCAGTGATCCTCGATGGCGAAGACCTCGTTTTCGGCCGTGCGGAATACCGCAATCTTGCCCTGCGGGGTTTTCACGCAACGCGCGCCGCGCAGCGGAATGTCGGCGATATTGCCGATTGCATGCCAGCTTTCCTTTGGCCAGGTCGTCATACCCATCTCCTCACTCGGCGGCCTGCGGGAAGCCGATGGTCGCCATCGGCTTGAACTCGTGCTTGTCCTTGCCGGAAACGCGTTCCGACCAGGGATCGACTTGCGCGAATGTCTGGCTGAAGACGAAGCGCTCGTAATAGGCCTTGCGCTTTTCCTGATCCTGCATGATCTGGCGACGGATCTCGTCAAGGCCGATGCGCTTGGCCCATTTATAGATGCGTTCGAGATAGCGGCCCTGCTCGCGGTACATTTGCGTCAGCGCCACGATATGCTCGAGTGCCTCGTCCTCCGTCTTGACGAGACCCAGAACCTCCGTGCCCTTGATGTCGAGACCGGCCGCACCGGCGAAATGGATTTCGAAGCCGCTGTCGACGCAGATGACGCCGATGTCCTTGCAGGTTGCCTCGGCGCAATTGCGTGGACAGCCGGAGACCGCCATTTTGAGCTTGGCCGGCGTCCACGAGCCCCACATGAATTTCTCGATGCGGATGCCAAGGCCGGTCGAATCCTGCGTGCCGAAGCGGCACCAGTCGGAGCCGACGCAGGTCTTCACCGTGCGCAGGCCCTTGGCATAGGCTTGCCCTGAGATGAAGCCGGCTTTGCCGAGATCGGCCCAGACGGCGGGCAGATCCTCCTTCTGCACGCCGAGCAGGTCGATGCGCTGCCCGCCGGTCACCTTCACCATCGGGATTTCGAACTTGTCGACGACATCGGCAATCGCGCGCAGCTCGCCCGAGCTGGTGACGCCGCCCCACATGCGCGGCACGACGGAATAGGTGCCGTCCTTCTGGATGTTGGCGTGAACGCGCTCATTGATGAAGCGCGACTGATAGTCGTCGGCATATTCGTCCGGCCAGTCGCAGACGAGGTAGTAGTTCAAGGCGGGACGGCACTTGGCGCAGCCGCAGGAGGTTTTCCATTCAAGTTCCTGCATGACGGCGGGAATGGTCTTCAACCCCTTGGCTTTTATCAGCCTCCTGACATCGTCATGGCCAAGCTCGGTGCAGGTGCACATCGGCTGGACGGCGGCCGGATTGTAGCTGTCGCCAAGCGTGATCGACATCAGCTGTTCGACAAGGCCGGTGCAGGAGCCGCAGGAGGCCGAAGCCTTGGTGTGGGCGCGCACGTCGTCGAGCGAGGTCAGGCCCTTGGCCGTGATCGTCGAGGTGATCTTGCCCTTGCAGACGCCGTTGCAGCCGCAGATTTCCGCATCATCCGGCAAGGCTGCAACGGCCGCCATAGGGTCCAGCGGCGACCCTCCCTGATAGGCCTGGCCGAAGATCAGGGTTTCGCGCATCTGCGAGATATCGGTCGCCTTCTTCTTCAGGTCGTTGAACCAGGCGCCGTCGGCCGTCTCGCCGTAAAGCACGGTGCCGATGATTTTGTTGTCCTTCAGCACCAGCCGCTTGTAGACGCCGGCCGCCGCGTCGCGCAGGACGATCTCTTCGCGGTCGTCGCCATCGGCGAAGTCTCCAAGCGAAAACAGATCGATGCCCGTGACTTTCAGCTTCGTCGGCGTATCCGAATGCACGAAGGCGGCGCTCGCGTCACCGGCCAGATGCGAGGCGGCGACACGCGCCATCTCGTAAAGCGGAGCGACGAGGCCATAGACCATGCCGCCGACTTCGGCGCATTCGCCGAGTGCCATGATGGAGCCGTCCGAGGTCTGCATGCCGTCGTCGACGACGATGCCGCGGTTGACGGCGATGCCTGCCTCCTTGGCAAGGCCGATATTGGGGCGAATACCAACGGCCATGACGACGAGCGTGGCGGGGATCACGCGCCCATCGTCGAGCTCTATTCCCTCGACCTTGCCGTCACCGATGATCGCCTTGGTATTGGCCTTGGTGATGACCTTGATGCCGCGCTCCTCGACGGCCCTTTGCAGGAGATAGCCGGCGGCCGGATCGAGCTGGCGTTCCATCAGTGTCGGCATGACGTGCAGAACGGTCACGTCCATGCCGCGGGAGGCAAGGCCCGCCGCCGCTTCGAGACCGAGCAGGCCGCCGCCGATGACGATCGCCTTTTCGCGCGATTGGGCGGCAAGCAGCATCGCCTGCACGTCGTCGAGGTCGCGATAGGTGATGACCCCGCGCAGTTCCTTGCCCGGAACCGGAATGATGAAGGGGACGGAGCCGGTCGCGATGACAAGCTTGTCGTAGCTCTCGGTCACGCCATGATCGGAGGTGACGGTCTTTGCCACCCGGTCGATGGCGACGATCTTGTGCCCCTTGTACAGGGTGATGCCGTGCTTGATGTACCAGCCGTCGCCGTGGATGATGATCTGCTCATAATCCTTCTCGCCGGAGAGGACCGGCGACAGCATGATGCGGTCGTAATTGACGCGCGGTTCGGCGTTGAAGATCGTGACCTCATAGAGGCCGGGCGCCTTTTCAAGCACATGCTCCAGCATGCGCCCTGGCGCCATGCCGTTGCCGATGATGACGAGTTTCTGGGTCATGGTATCACTCCGCGGCTTCCACGAAGCGGTGGCGTTCGTAGAGGAACTTCAGCACGGCTTCGCGGCATTTGAGGTAGGTCCGGTCTGAAGCAAGCTCGATGCGGCTGCGCGGCCGAGGGATCGGCACTTCAAGGATATCGCCGATATGGGCAGCTGGACCGTTGGTCATCATGACGATGCGGTCGGACAGCAGCACCGCTTCGTCGACATCGTGGGTGATCATCACCATGGTGCTGCCGAGGCGGGCATGGATTTCCATCACCGCGTCCTGAAGATGGGCGCGGGTGAGCGCGTCCAGCGCGCCGAAGGGCTCGTCGAGCAACAGGATCTTGGGCTGCATGGCGAGCGCCCGGGCAATGCCGACGCGCTGTTTCATCCCGCCGGATATTTCCGAGGGACGCTTGTCCTTGGCATGTGCCATCTGCACGAGATCGAGATTGCGCATGACCCACTCATGGCGCTCGGCCTTGCTCTTCGTGCCGCGAAAGACCTTCGAGACGGCGAGGTTGACGTTTTCGTAGACGCTGAGCCACGGCAGCAGGCTATGGTTCTGGAAGACCACGGCCCGATCCGGACCCGGCGCGTTGACCTCGCGGTTTTCGAGCAGCACCGCACCGGCCGAGACGGGCGTGAGGCCGGCAATGAGGTTGAGCAGGGTCGACTTGCCGCAGCCGGAGTGGCCGATGATCGACACGAATTCGCCCTTCTCGATGACGAGTTCGATGCCCTTCAGCACTTCGGCACGCTGGCCGCCGCGATCGAAATATTTGTCGATATGATCGAGCTTCAGATAGGCGCTCATCCTGTTCTCCTCAATTGCTCGTCATGCCGCGGGTCACGACGGCACCGAGGCCCGCGACCAGACGATCGAGGACAAAGCCGGTGACGCCGATGTAGGCGAGGGCGACGATGATGTCGGGCAGGCGCGAGGAATTCCACGCATCCCAGATGAAGAAGCCGATGCCGACGCCGCCGGTCAGCATTTCGGCGGCGACGATCGCAAGCCAGGAGAGGCCGGCGCCGATGCGCAGTCCGGTGAAGATGTAAGGGGCTGCCGCCGGCACCATGATGCGGAAGAAGAATTCGATCTGGTTCAGCCGCAACACCTTGGCGACGTTGCGATAATCCTGCGGAATGTTGCGAACGCCGACCGCCGTGTTGATGATGACCGGCCAGATCGAAGTGATGAAGATCACGAAGATCGCCGACGGATTGGAATTCTGGAAGGCCGCGAGCGAGAGCGGCAGCCATGCAAGCGGCGGCACCGTGCGCAGCACTTGGAAGATCGGGTCGAGGCCGCGCATCGCCCAGACCGATTGCCCGATCACCGCACCGACCAGAACGCCGGCGACGGCCGCTAAGCCGAAGCCATAGGCGACGCGCTGCAGCGAGACGAGCACGCGCCAGGCAAGCCCGATATCCTGCGATCCGTTGTAGAAGAAGGGGTGGACGATGAGGTCGTAGCTTTCCTGCCAGACCTGGGAAGGCGGCGGCAGGCTGGCGCCCGGCTGCTCACAAAGCAGCTGCCAGATGGCGAGCAGAAGCACGAGCACCACGAGGGGCGGCAGGACGCTGCGCAGGATGGAGGCGACAATGCGGCCCGGCTCGATGCGGCGGGCGGGACGGGCCGCCAATGTCACGACATGGCTCTTTGCGGGGGCAGGCGCTTGCGCAACGGCGGCTTGCTGTTTGCGGGCGGTTACCGACATTGAACGAATCCTTCTTGGGAGAGAGCGCCGAGCATCACGACGCCACCTTGATGGAGAGGCTTTCGAGGTAGGCACTTGGGTTTTCCGGATCGAAAACCTTGCCGTCGAAGAAGGTCTCCTTGCCGCGCGAGGTCGATGCGGGAATATCCGATGCGGCAACGCCGAGATCCTTGGCGGCATCGCGCCAGATATCCTGGCGGTTCACCTGGCCGACCAGTGCCTTGATATCCGTATTGGGCGCGAACTTGCCCCAGCGGATGTTCTCGGCGATGAACCAGGCGTCATGGCTCTGGTAGGGATAGGAAACGCCGTCCTTCCAGAACTTCATGTAGAGATCGGTGCCCTTGGCGACCCGGCCGTTGCCGTAATTGATATCGCCCTTGAGGCGGCCGAGCACGTCCTTGGGCGGCACGTTGAACCATTGCCGCTTGCCGAGGATGGTGGCCATCTCCTCCTTGTTGTCCATGCTGTCGCACCATTGCTGCGCCTCCATGACGGCGATCAGCAGGGCCTTGGCGGCATTCGGATTTTTCTCGATCCAGTCGGCGCGCATGCCGAGGGCCTTTTCCGGGTGGCCCTTCCAGATTTCGCCGGTCGTGCAGGCGGTAAAGCCGATGCCCTGATTGACGAGCTGTTCGTTCCAGGGTTCGCCGACGCAGAAGACGTCCATGTTGCCGACCTTCATGTTCGCCACCATCTGCGGCGGCGGCACGACGATGGTCGAGACGTCCTTGTCGGGATGGATGCCGCCGGCGGCCAGCCAATAACGGATCCACAGATCATGCGTGCCGCCCGGGAAGGTCATGGCGGCCTTGATTTCCTTGCCCGCGGCTCGTTTCGCGTCGAAGGCGGCCTTCAGCTTCGATGCGTCGAGCTGGACGCCGGTTTCCGCATATTCCTTTGCGACCGAAATGCCCTGGCTGTCGTAGTTGAGGCGGGCAAGGATCGCCATCGGCACGGGCTGGTTGTTCTGCGTCACCTTGCCCGTGTGCATGAGGTAGGGGAGTGGCGAGAGAATGTGGGCGCCATCGATGCCGTTTGCCGCTCCGCCGAGCACGAGGTTGTCGCGCGTCGCGCCCCACGATGCCTGCTTGGCCACATCGACATTGGGAAGGCCATGCTTTTCGAACAGGCCTTTTTCCTTGGCGATGACCAGCGGCGCGGCGTCCGTCAGGGCGATATAACCAAGCTTCGCATCCGACACTTCAGGTCCGGCGGTAGCTGCAAAGGCGCCGGAGGGGAAAGCCGTCCTGACGGCGCCGATCAAGGCTGCCACGGCGGATGTCTTCAAAAGGTTTCGGCGCGTAACACTACCGGACAGGATCTTCTTCACTTGCAGTTCCCCTTTTTGCGCGTGACGCATGGATTTCGGACATAAAAAAACGCCGCTCGGTTGATGCAGCCCGGGAAGAAAGTGAATCCTCGGGGCAAGAACCTTGCGACGTCGATGTCTTTGCGAGCGCGTTTTCCGCGCATTGCGTGCTTCAATCGCCGTTGATCGAAGCGTATTTAATCAAGCAATCCGCGTGCCAGTTTTTGATATGGTTCCTAATGCAATGAAATTACTGATTTATTTCAGGGGCGTCAGGCTTGGCCGTTTTATGTGCGAATGCTGCAGATGCTAAAGTTTTGGGCGGATGTCGACTGTCCGGCCTGGGATTCTGCGTTTATTCTGTGCAGTGCAGCGTAGCCAAAGGCTAAATGTCCTCGGCTGAGAATTGCACTGCATTCACCGTCTTCACCGCGAAGCCGTCGATGTAGCTCGTCATGTCTGTGGGATCGAAAACGTGACCATCCATGAAGCGATCGCTCTCCGTATTGCCCTCTATCCGGATATCGGCATCGTCGGGCGAGGCCTCGTTTCCAAGCGCCAGCCGATACAGGTCCGATCGATAGGCGGAAGCCGCCATCGTTATATTCTGCTGGGAAAGCGCGCTTTGCCCCCAGCGGACCATCTGGCTGAAGATCCAAAGTGCCTGGCTCGGGCGCGGGTAGTTGGCAAAGCCGCCATGGAAACTGAAATATCGGTCGATGATGCGGCGATGGCCTCTGGCATCAAGATTGAATTCGCCCGCCAGCACATGGCGGATGATATGGACGGGCGCTGCGATATAGCGCTGATCGGCAAGCGCTTCGGCAAGGGCATCATGATTTTCCGCTTCGTCGCACCAGCGCGCTGCCGCGTCGAGCGCCACGATGAGGCGCGAAACGGTTTCTGGATGGCTTTCGGCCCATTCCGGGCGCATGCCGATCACCTTTTCGGGGGCGGAGGGCCAGATGTCCTGCTTGGCGGCGACGATGCGGCCGACGCCGCGTTCGGAGGCGACCATGTTCCAGGGCGCGCCGACGCAGAAGCCATCGATGGCGCCGGCCGCGAGCGCATCTGATGTCAGTGGCGGCGGTACGACGACAAGCTTCACGTCCCGGTCGGGATCGATGCCGCCGGCGGCCAGCCAATAGCGGAATTCGTAATTATGCGACGAGAACGGATAGGTCATGCCAAGCGTTGGCGGCTGCTCGCCGCGCGCCTTCATGGTTTCGACCACTTTCGCAAGCGCCTGTGTATTTTCCAATGCGCTTGCCTGATCGGAAAGACCTGTTTCTTCGCACATGCGGTCGAACAGCCGTGTCGATAGCGTAATGGCGTTGCCGCCGCACCCGAGCGAGAATGGCGTAATCGTCGGAGAAGGGTTCGAGCCGAGCCCCAGCATCGCCGCGACCGGCATCGGTGAAAGCATGTGGGCGATGTCGAACTGGCGAAAGGCAAGCCGGTCGCGGATATTGGCCCAGGAGACGTCCCTGATGAGGTCGAGCGCGATCCCCTCCTTGCGTGCGAAGCCGAATTCCGCGGCTGCGATCAGAACCGAAGCATCCACCAGCGGAATGAAGCCCGCGCGCAATATGCGCGGGCCTTCGCTTGCAATCCGCGCCGGTGCGGGGGGATTGCTGCTGCCTGCCTTGCGGGCATTGGCGAAAGGGGCTGCCTGCATTCTCATATTCACTCCGATGTCTCCCCTGCGTGGGCGACGGACGAGATTGGCCTGAGCGCGCTCACATTAGCAATCCCGCTGCCGTCACGACACTTTGCGCGATCTCGGACATCTTCTTCTTCTCGTTCATGGCCGTCTGCCGCAACAGCGCGAAAGCTTCCTCTTCCGAGAGTCCGCGCATCTTCATCAGGATTCCCTTGGCGCGCTCGACGATCTTGCGCTCTTCCAGCGCCGACTTGGCTTCCGCCAGTTCGCGCTGCAACCGGCTGAAGGCGTTGAAGCGGCTGACCGCCATATCGAGGATCGGCTTGACCCGCTCCTTCTTCAGGCCGTCGACGATATAGGCCGAAACGCCGGCCTCGACCGCCGCCTCGATCGAGGCCGTATCGGAGCGGTCGACGAACATGGCGATCGGTCGGCTCACGGTCCGTGTCAGCTGAAACAGATGTTCCATCATGTCGCGGTTCGGATTTTCGAGGTCGATGATGATGACATCAGGCCGAAGTGTCTCGATCGTGCGCGCCACGCCCTGCACTTCATGGATAACCGTCACGCGCGCGTGTCCGGCCTCCCGCAAACCTTCTTCGATGATCGAGGCGCGGATGGTGTTTTCATCAATCACAAGAATGGTCAGATCGAGACGGCTCATCGCATCTTTATGACGCAATGCAGCAAAACGAACAAGTCTTGTTCGCCGAAATATTGGGCGATTTAGAATATCGCCGAAATATTAGGCTATTTCGATCCTGCTTTGGCTATTTCCTCATCAACGCTGCCAATAGGCGGCGATGCTAAAGGTGCAGGGGTCCCTGGCGATCCCGTTTTTGACGAAAGCACGGATGGCGCGGGCCTGCTTCTGTTCGCAGGCGACCCAGACGTAGGTCTCCGGATCGGCCGAGGGCACGATGTCGCGCAGGATGCGTTCGAGGGTATCGGTCATCCCGGCTGCCGCACCATTGCGATGCAGCCAGGTGACATCCATCGACGCGCTTGAGGTCAGCGGCTGCTCCTCCTGCTTGTCCGCGATCTCGAGAAAGATGCGCAGCTCCGCATCAACAGGCACGGAGGCCGCGATGCGGGCGATGGCGGGCAGGGCAGTTTCATCTCCGGCGAGAATGAGCTTGCGCGCTGTCGGCACGCCGCCGCCGCCCGGACCGATGAGGCCGGCGCGATCGCCGGGGCGGGCAATCATCGCCCATGTCGCGCCTGGGACGTTGTCGCCTTCATGCACGACGAAATCGATGTTCATCTCGCCGCGGTCAAGATCGATGCCGCGGATCGTATAGGCGCGGATGGTCAGCGCGTCGTCGCCCTTCGGCCAATGAATACGGCCATCCGGCTCCGTATGCGGCCAGACCGGCGTGCGACCTTTTGGCGGAAGGAGGAGGCGGACATGCATGCCGCCCTCGACGAAATGCCTGGCGTCGTCAGTTGCCACCACGACGCGGCGCATATGCGGGGTGATGTCGTAGGCGTCCACGACGCTGATCTCTCGGAAGTTCGGTATGGCCGATGGTTGCGGCCCGTCGGCCCAATAGAGGGCAAGCGTGTTGCTGGTGGAGAGTTCGAACAGGTTTTCGGCAACCATGCTGCGGATCGTGAAGAGCATGGCCGCTGTCGGGCAACGCAGCTTGATATCGAGGCGATCGTTGCTGACAGCGATGTCGGCGCTGCCGATGACGGTCTCGATGCAGGCTCCGGCTTCGCTCCGCGTGATGGTTACATGCTCGGCAAAGCGCGCGCAGAACTGATCCAGCAACTGACCGGCATCCTTATGGGTGGCAACGCCGGAAGCGGTGAAACCTCTTGCATGCATCATTGCTTAGTCTCCCTTTGGGTCAGGAACCAGATGAGATAGGGGCCGCCGATCAGCGCCGCGAACAGGCCGACGGGAACCTCGTAGGGAAAGATCACTATTCGCGACAGCCAATCGGCCAGCGTCAGCAGCATGGCGCCAAGCAACAGGCTGGCCATCAATTGCTTGAGGGTCGCGTGGAAGCCGACGAGCCGGGCAAGATGCGGCGCGATCAGCCCGGTGAGGCTAAGCGGGCCGACGAGGAAAGATGAGATCGCGGTCAGCAGCGCTGCCACGATAGCCAAAACCAGCCGGCTTGCCCTAGTCGAGAGGCCCACGGAACGGGAGACGCCGCCGCCAAGCGGCAGGATATCGAACCACCGTCGCAGGACAGGCAGCACTGGTATGAGGAGTGCGGCCGAAATGATGCCGGTCCAGGCTTCGAAGGAGCCGGCGCGGTTGGTGGAGCCCGACAGCCAGGTCAACAAGAGATAGCCGCGCAGGTCGCCACGGGAGAGAACGACCGTGACGATTGCCATCGACAGCGCACCGATCGCGACACCGGAGAGCAGCAGACGCTCCGGGCCGAAGTTACCGCGAGCGCTGACCGCCATGATGGCGAGGAACGCGATCAGCGCGCCGAGCGTCATCGCCGTGATCGTGATGGCGGGCGAGGGGAAGGCAAACAGGAAGAGGGCTACAGTCAGTCCGGCGCCACCACCGGCGCTGACGCCCAGGACCTCGGGGCTCGCAAGCGGATTGGCGGTCAGGCGCTGCATGACGAAGCCGGCTGCGGCCAGCATGGCGCCTGCGGTCGCGGCAACGACAGTGCGTGGCAGGCGGAAGCGCAGAAGCTCTGAGAACCGGCCGCCGACAGCCACCTGCCAGCCGTCGATGCCGCGCCCGACCGACAGGGCAAAGACCAGCAGAAGAATGAAGCCGATGGCGAGCAAAGCAAGCCCCCGCCAGGGTGCGGCGAGGTTCAGCCGCGCTCGCGGGGCGCCATCGGCGCGCGGTGGATTGCGCGAATGCAGGCGCGGCAGCAGCAGAAGCAAGAGCGGCCCGCCGAGAAGTGCGGTCGCCGCCCCTGTCGGGGCGAGATCCGTAAACTCCGGCGAAAGCAGTTGCACGACGCAATCCGTGAGGAACAGCAGCCCGGCACCGGCAACCGGTGCGGCAATCAGCAATTGCCCGGTGCTGCGTGCGCCACAGGATCTTGCCAGATGAGGCGCAGCAAGGCCGAGAAAGCCGATGATGCCGACCTGCGCCGTTACCGAAGCCGCGAGCCAGACGGCGAGAGCCAGAACGGCGAAGCGCATGCCGTGCAGGGCCAGGCCGAGGCTCTTCGCGCTGCTGTCGTCCAGGCTCATCACCGTCAGCGGGCGAACGAGTACGAGCGCCGCCGCAAAGCCGACGGCAAGGCGAGGGGCAAGCGTGACGACGCCATCCCAGCTTTGCTGATTGAGCGCGCCCGCGCCCCAGATAAAGACCGACATGGCGTATTCGCCGCGCGCGAGAATGATGGTGACGCTGAGTGCGCTCGCGACCAATGTCACCATCATGCCGCATAGCGCCACCGTCACCGGATTGAGGCCACGGCGCCAGCTCAAGGCCAGAACGAGCAGGACAGCCGCAAGTCCGCCGGCAAAGGCGGAAATCTCGCGCGGCAAGCCGATGAGAAGCGGAAAGAGGCCGACGGCGATCGTCATCGACAGCTGCGCGCCGGCGGCGATCCCAAGCGTCGAGGCATCGGCGATCGGATTGCGCAAGACCCTTTGCAACAGGGCGCCGGAAAGGCCGAGTGTCGCGCCGGCGATGATCGAGATGGCCGATCGCGGCAGCAGGCTATCGATTAATAGGATGCCGTTGAGGGCCGCTGCACCCTCCACGTCCGCGGCAAGCTGTGGACGCAGGAAGAGGAGCGCCGCAAAGGCAAGGATACAGACGACGGCAAGCAGGGCACCATTGCGTGCCAGCGGCCTGTCTCTCGCAATCATGTCTCTCGCAATCATGTCTCTGGCAACCACACGGCGATCAACCATTCCATGCACGGGTGAGCCTTCCCGCAAGGAGATCGGCAAAGCGCTCTGCTGCCGGCAGCGCGCCATAGGGGTTGATCGAGCCGAGCAGGAGGACGCGGCCCTGCCGCACCGATGGCAGTGCTTTCCAGAAAGCGCTTTGCTGGAGTTCGACAAGGGCTTCGGCCGGATGTGGCGGGATGAGGATGATCCATGCGTCCGGCATGGCGGCCAGCCGCTCGATGCCGACGGGCGCGGTTGCCGAATAGGTCGTGAGATCCGGCCAGGCATTGGCAAGGCCGGTGCGGGCCAGGACCTCCCCGAACATGCTGTCGGAGCCGAAAACGCGGAAGTGTCTGGCGCCGCCCAGATTGATCGGCAGGATCGGGCGATGATCGCCCGCGCCGAAGCTGATGCGATAGGCTTCCAGCTTTTCCCGCGTGGCCTCGACGAGCGCGCGGCCGGTGGGAAGCCCGAGCCGCTCTGCGATCTCAAGCGTCATCTCTTCGGAACGCCGATAGGGGCTGGCTCCCGGCTGATAGAGGGCATGGCTCTCGACCGGCGCGATCAGGCGCAGGCGATCGTCGGCCCAGGCGTAGAAATTGGAGTTGAAGATCAGCTCCGGCTTGGCGGCATAAAGGACCTCGAAATTCGGCGTGCCGCGCAGCCCGAGATCGGCGACAGCCGCGGGAATGGCCGGCGTGACGGCAACGTCTTGGAATTGCAGCAGTTCGGTACCGGCGACCACATTTGCGCCGAGCGCCAGCAGGGTTTCCAGAATGGCCCAATCGAGCGTTGCCACACGCGGGCTCGTTGCCGCACGCACCGGCGTCAAACCGGCAAGGGCAACGGCTCCCGTCATGGCCAGCAGCTGCCGACGCGACAGCCTGTGAGCGCTTCTTACCGTCATGCTGGCGTCGCCTCTGGATTCAAATCGGTCCGGGGATTGCCTTGCGGCAATCCCCGGCTCTCTGCCATGATCGAGAAACAAAGTATACTTTTATTCTCAACTTACCACTTCTTGCTGAGCTTGAAGGTGACGGTTCTTGCTTCGCCGTAGCCGCAGACGTTCTCGCCTGCGCAACCCGAGACATATTCCTTGTCGAACAGGTTCGAGACGTTGAGCGCTGCAGCCCAGCCCTTCTTCTGATAGCGGATGCCCGCATCGAAGAGAGTTGCCGAAGGCACGCGCAGGGTATTGGCCTGGTTCGCCCAGGACTTGCCCTGGTAGCGTACGCCGGCGCCGATGCTGAGGCCGTCAAGCGCGTCGCTCGTAAACGCATAGTCGAGCCACAAGGACGCGGTGGAGTTCGGTACCAGATAGGGCGAATTGCCGACGATGGAGGAGTCGAGGTCCTTGGTGACTTCGAGGTCTGTGTAGGAATAGGAGCCGAGCACCTTCCAGTTTTCGTCCAGATTGACCTTGCCTTCGAATTCGGCGCCGCGCGAACGGACCTCGCCGACCTGCCTCTGCAGGAAGGTGACCGGATCGGTCAGAGCCATGTTCTTGCGGTCGATCTGAAAGATGGACGCCGTGAACAGGCCGTCGATGAAGTCCGGCTCGTACTTGACGCCGGCCTCATATTGCTCGCCTTTTTCCGGAAGCAGCCCGCCGCCGGTGACGCTGGTGCCGACGAGCGGCCGGAAGAAGGTGCCGGCGCTGACATAGGGCGTGATGCCGTTGGCGAACTCGTAGGCGAGGCCCGCGCGGCCGCTCGGCGCACTTTCGTTCGAGCTGTAGGTGGTGCCGACCTTTGCATCGGAATTTGTGTCGACGAAGTCGTAACGGCCATTGAGCGTAACCAGCCAGCCGCCGCCGAAGCGGATCTGGTCCTGCGCATAGACGCCGAGCTGCTGCTGCGTCAGCACCTGGTTGAGATAGACGAAGTTCGTGCCCTGCGCGGTGCCGTAGACCGGATTGGTGGCGCTGATCGGGTTGGAGCCGCAGCAGGCCTGGATCTGGTCGAGTCTATAGATCGAGTAGTCGGTGCCGATGAGGAAATCGTGGCTGATCGGGCCGGTGTCGAACTTGTTCTCCGCACGGCTGTCGACCGAGAAGGTATCGACCTTCGAACGTTCGAAGAAGCCGATGCGGTTCAGCATATAGTCCGGATCATTATAGGACGGATCGAGCGGATTGCCGTCGACATAGCCGTTCAGATACGGGCCTTCCTCGCGCTTGTAGAGATGGCCGTAACGCGCGTTCTGCGACACGGTCCAGCCGCCGTCGAAGTCATGCGAGAATTCGTAGCCGAGCATCTGCTGGGCGTATTTCAGATTGTCGACGCTGCGCTCGCCATAGAAGGCGTCGCGCTTGATCTTGCCGAAAGGCGCATCGACGACCGTGCCGACATAGGGAAAGAATCCGTTGCCGCTATGGATTTCGTCGAGACCGCTCAGCATGCCGAAAACGGTGAGCTTGGTGGAATCGTCCGGCGAGATGATGACCTGCGGCATGATGAAGCCGCGCAGGTCATGGGTGCCGTCGCTATAGGTGTCGCCGCCGGCGATCTTGCCGGTCAGGCGGTAGCGATAGACGCCGTCGGCCGAAAGCTTGTCGGAAAAGTCGAAGCCGGCGAAGGCATTGCCGAGATTGTTGATGCCGATTTCGGTGTAGTAATAGGGATCGCCGGTTGGCTCCTTGCGGACCATGTTGACGAGACCGCCGGGATTGGAGCCGCCGTAGAGCACGGAGGAAGGGCCTTTCAGCACTTCGACGCGCTCGAGCATGAACGGATCGATCTGGAAGCCGCCGAAGCCGTAGCTGTAGAGCGTCAGGCCATTCATGAAGACGCCGCTTTGCGTCGCGTCGAAGCCGCGAATATAGAACCAGTCGGTATCGCCGTCATTGCCGAAGGGTTGGATGGTGACGCCGGGCGTATACCGCAGCGCCTCGTCCACCTTGTTGGTGATGCCGCGATCCTGCATTTCCTGTCGGCCGATGACGGAGACCGATTGCGGCACCTCGGTGATCGACGTATCGGATTTCGAACCGGATGTGGCCTTCTTGGCGACATAGCCCTTGATCGGCGCCGTGTCGCTGGCTTCGCTCTTCTGTTGCGCGCCTTGAATGACCAGCGGCTGCAATTCCGTTGGCGCTTCCTGTGCCGCGACCTGCGAGCCCGACAGCAATGTGGCAATGGCCATGCCCGCCGCCATGAGCCGCGCTCGCGATATGTGTTTCTTCAATCCCCGCATTTCCGTCGTTTGTCCCGAATTCTTGCGCCCGTTCGGCCCTGGCGGCCAATCCCTCGATAAGATGAGCAGTTAACTCATATTTACAAACGCGGCTTGTCTGTCATGGGGGAAATTGAATGTTTTTGGGCAATTCTCCGCGAAAGATACAATTGCTCGTGGGCTGTGGTTTTCAGGCAAGCTTGCTGCGTTTCCAGCTCGCCGGCGCGGCGCCGACATTCTTACGGAACACGCGCGTAAAATGCGCCTGATCGGCAAAGCCGGTTTCGACGGCAACGGTTGTCAGCGGCATCTCGCTGTTCAGGAGCAGATGCTTGGCCCTTTCGAGCCTGGCTTGCGTCTGCCACTGATGCGGCGGCAGACCCGTTGACGCCTTGAAGGCATGGCTGAAATGCGATTGCGAGAGGCCGGTCAATTCAGCCAGCTCTTCCAGCCGGATGGCCCGCGTGCAGTGCTCTTCGATATAGTCGACCGCACGGCGCAGCTGCCAGGCGGCAAGACCGCTGCGCTTGCGCGGCTGGGTGCCGCGCAAGCGCAGCACATTGATCAACAGCGAAAGTGTCAGGCCGTCGCCATAGAGATCGTGCAGCGGCTCGGGATTTTCGCATTCGGCCGCGATCATCTCGGCGAGCGCTATCATGCGCGGGTCGTTGAAATGCAGCTGCGGACGGTCGAGCCGCGCCGGGTCGATGTTTTCCATCAGGCGCTGGCTGATGATCTCAGCATCGAAATGGATATCAAGATGGCGCACGAACTCGACGCCCGCCATATCGACCCAGAGCTCCATATCGGCGGGGATATAGGAGATGTGTCCGCTATCGTAATTCTGCAGCCGGCCATGCGCGCGCGGCGACGGGCGGACATTGGTCGTGCCCGAGCCGCGCTGCTCCAGCAGGATGAACAGCCGCGGGTCCCTTGCGACATAATATCCACCAGCCTGTGCCGCGCAATTGACGTTCCAGATGTCGGCAACCATGCCGTTCCATTGACGGCGATGCATGCCGCCGACCACGGAAAAGCCTCCGATCTTGTTTTGCATTCTTGGCTGAAACGTCATTCGCAGCTTCCGGCGTCGCTTCCGTGCAATAATCCTTCAAATTAAACTCAAGTTATTATAGCAGCGTAGCGGCAATGGCAATCATGCGCCTGAGATGTGAGGCGACGTCTGTCGGTCCTTTCGGTGAGAGCCTGGAACAATGCATCGGATTGGCGATTGTACATGCTGAAAAACAAGTCCCTCGCTCCGTTTCGGAGCCCGCATTGACAGCGCCCGCTTGAAATTTGCGTTATCTTCCGCCACCTGTGCGGCGCGACTTTTGTTATTCCCAGGAGACTAGACGCTTATGACGACCACCGCAGAAAATACCGCCGAGAGCCACGTTTTCGAGGCCGACGTTGCCCGCCTTCTGCACATGATGGTTCACTCGGTTTATTCGGACAAGGATGTCTTCCTGCGCGAGCTGATCTCGAATGCGGCCGATGCCTGCGAGAAGCTGCGCTACGAGGCGATTGCCCATCCCGGCCTGCTGGCAAACGATCCCGACAGCCGTATCCTTCTGACGCTCGATGCCGATGGCGGCAAGCTCGTCGTGGAAGATAACGGCATCGGTATGAGCCGCGACGAAATGATCGAAGCGCTTGGCACGATCGCCCGCTCCGGTACGCGCGCCTTCATGGAGCGCATCGAGGCCAACAAGCAGGGTGAGGGCGCGCAGCTCATCGGCCAGTTCGGCGTCGGCTTCTATTCCTGCTTCATGGTTGCGGATCGCGTCGATGTCGTCTCGCGCCGCGCCGGTGCGGAAGATGCCTGGCTCTGGTCTTCCGACGGCAAGGGCGGCTACAGCGTTGCTCCCACCGATGTGAACGAGGCACCCTCGCGCGGCACCCGCATCACGCTGCATCTGATGGAGGATGCCAAGAGCTACGCGTCGCGCTGGAGCGTCGAGCGCATCGTCAAGGAGCAGTCCGGCCATGTGCCGGTGCCGATCAAGATCGCCGAGAAACCGGGCGAAGAAGCGACGCAATTGACCGATGGCACCGCGCTCTGGACCAAGTCGAAGAACGACATCACGGCCGAGGAATATACCGATTTCTATCGCGGCGTCTCCGGCCAGTATGACGAACCGGCGCTGACGGTGCATTTCCGCGCCGAGGGCCGTCATGAATATTCGGCGCTCGCCTTCGTGCCCGGCTCGCAGCCGTTCGATCTCTTCGATCCGGATCGCAAGGGCCGCATGAAGCTCTATGTCAAGCGCGTCTTCATCACCGACGAGGCGGAGTTGCTGCCGCGCTATCTCCGCTTCGTGCGCGGTCTGGTCGACACGTCGGACCTGCCGCTCAACGTCTCGCGCGAGATGATCCAGGAAAGCCCGATCCTGACGGCGATCCGCAAGGGGGTCACCAACCGCATAATCACGGCGATCGAAAAGCAGGCGGAGAGCGATCACGACGCCTTCCTGAAGATCTGGGAAAATTTCGGCAGCCTGATCAAGGAAGGCCTCTACGAGGACTTCGAGCGCCGCTCGCAGCTTCTGGCGCTCTCGCGCTTCCGCACGACGACGTCGGGAGACGGCTATCGTTCGCTTGCCGATTACGCCAGGGATGCCAAGGAAGGCCAGCAGTCGATCTACTATCTCGTCGGCGGCAGCCTGGAGCAGCTGAAGGCCTCGCCGCAGCTCGAAGGTTTCCGTGCCCGTGGCATCGAGGTTCTGTTGCTGACGGATTCCGTCGACAGCTTCTGGGTCACCAATGCTCCGGAATTTGAGGGCAAGAGCTTCAAGTCGATCACGCAAGGGGCTGCGGATCTCGCCCAGTTCAAGAAGCAGGATGAGGACAAGCCGGAAAGCGAAAGCGCGCCCGCCGAAGTGCAGGCCTTCCTCGATTATGCCAAGCAGAAGCTCGCTGACGAAGTATCCGACGTGCGCGCATCCGATCGCCTGATCGAAAGCGCCGTCTGCCTCGTTGCGTCCGAACAGGGCTATGACCGGCAGCTCGAGAAGATCCTGCAGGGTGCCGGCCGTCTGCAGTCCGGGGCAAAACCGATCCTGGAAATCAACATGGATCACCCGGTTGTCAAGGCCATCGCCGCCAAGGCCGATTCACCGTCCCTGCGCGATGATGCGGCCTTCCTTCTGCTCGACCAGGCCCGTGTGCTCGATGGCGACAAACCGGCCGATCCGCGCGCTTTTGCCGAACGTCTGGCACGGCTGATGGAAAAGGCGCTGCAGTAATCGATCAAATCGGCACGGCTCTGAAAGGTCGTGCCGATCGGTTTGCAGAGGATTGCGATCGTCTTGCGATCCGATGCGTCAAAAAGCTTGTCTTGAATTATCATCTTTTCGTTGCAGGGCGCGAGCTCTTCTTCTATAAAAACGTCAGATTGGCCGGGCCTTGCTCGGCCACGTAAGCGTTAACGTCACTCAACGCGTATGATCGAACGGCTCTGCGGCTTCGGTCTGCGCGACTGTGTCCTGCGGATCGATATCGAGCGCCTCGAAAGGACACATGATGGACAATCCTCAAAACTCCAATCCGAATGTCTCGGCCCTCAGGATCGAGCGCGTGCGCCATGAGCTGAAGCGACGCTCCCTGACGGTAACTGCCGTCGACAGGATCACGCCTGGTATGCTGCGCATGCAACTGTCAGGCGATGACCTGGCTGATTTCGTCAGCCTGGCGCCCGACGATCACATCAAGATTTTCATAGCTGGCACGGGTGAGGAGATGGAGCGGCGTGACTATACGCCTCGCCGTTACGATACCGATGCGCGCACGCTCATCATCGATTTCGCCATTCACGAGGCGGGACCGGTGACCAAATGGGCGCTCGACGCGCGGCCGGGCGACAGGCTCGAGATCGGCGGCCCTCGCGGGTCGGCCGTCGTCGCGCGCGATATCGCCGACTGGTTGCTTCTCGGCGATGAAACGGCATTGCCGGCCATGGGCCGCCGGATCGAGGAGGCCGCGGTGGGTGCGCGCATAACGGCCATCGCAGCGGTTGTCGGCGCTGCCGAACACCAGGCTTTTCAAAGCGAGGCGCAGCTTGATATGCGCTGGGCGTATCGGCCTCTTTCGGAGGCAACCGATCCGTCCGCGCTGATGGAAATCCTTCAGTCTGTCGACCTGCAGCCCGGCACTTTCGTCTGGATAGCGGCCGAGGCTTCCGTCACGCGCGCCCTGCGTTCCCACCTCGTCGAGGAGCGTGGCTATCCGCTGAGCTGGATCAAGGCATCCGGTTATTGGGTGAAGGGCGAGGCGGATACGACGGAGAAATTCGACTAAACTTTCGATTGAACTTGGGATGCGGGCGGCAGGACGCCGCCTGCTCGTCCCAATGTTGATGGGTCAGGCATCTTGCCGGAACCGGCTGCTGCCCCATTTCATGGCGCAATTGTCCCGTAAAGGGATAAGGCGTTCCATGATAAGCTTGGGTTCACCGAAACTGCATTCTAGATAGATTTCGACTTCCTAAATTGCATGGGATCGCCGAAGGTTAGGCGCGAAGCGGGAACGGTGGCGGAAATCATCATGATCGCTTTGCAGGTCCATGGCGCCGAGCGGGAGGCGGTGCCTGGACGTCATGTAAATTCCTGCCGTGCGCGGCGGCCAATGTTGAGGATAGAGCCAAGTGCTTGCCGTCCCGAAAGACCCCCCGCAGACATTCGTCGCGTTGATGCTGTCGGCGCTTCGCAAGGCCCTCGTCGGCATCGCCTTGGCGAGTGCCGCCATCAATGTGCTGGCCTTGACCGGCTCCTTCTTCATGCTGCAGGTCTATGACCGGGTCATTCCGAGCCGCAGCCTGCCGACATTGTCCGGCCTCGTCATCATCGTCGTGGCCCTGTTTCTGTTTCAAGGCGTTATCGAGTTCCTGCGTTCCATGCTGCTTGTTCGCATCGGCATGTCGCTTGACGAACGATTGAACAAGCGAGTCTTCGGCTCGCTTCTCTTTCTGCCGACCAGGAAGCAGACATCGGACGACGGCCTGCAATCGGTCCGCGATCTCGAGCAGATCCGCGCGTTCCTTTCCGGCAGTGGCTCGACGGCGCTTTTCGATCTGCCATGGGTGCCGTTCTATCTGATCCTTTGCTTTCTGTTCCATTTCTGGATTGGCTTCACGGCTCTGTGCGGCGCTCTCTTGCTGGTCGGCATTACCTTGCTTGCCGAACTGCTTTCGCGTCGACCGGCCCGGGAGGCCGCCAGGTCTTCGGCCGTGCGCCTCGGTTTTGCCCAGGCGGCGCGACGCAACTGGGAGGCGGCCATTGCCATGGGGTTTGTCGGCCGTCTGAGCGAGAAATGGGCGGCCATGAACGACGACTATCTCCGGCATCAACTGGCGGCGAGCACGATCGTTGGGGCGCTCACCATTGCCGCCAAGATGGCGCGCATGATGCTGCAGTCCGGCGTTCTTGCTGTCGGGGCGATCCTCGTCATTCGCCAGGAGGCGACGGGTGGCATCATCATCGCCAGTTCGATCCTCCTGACGCGGGCGCTGGCGCCCGTCGAGCTTGCGATCGGCCAGTGGAAAAGCCTTGTCGCCGCGCGGCAGGGCTGGGCGCGACTTGCCGCACTCCTCGACGCCGTGCCGCCCAGGCAGCAGGCCTTCGCTTTGCCGCCGCCGTCACGCGAGCTGAGCGTCGAGAACATCAGCGTGACTTCTCCGGGCAGCCGCGATCTCATCCTGCGCAATATATCGTTCAAGATATCGGCGGGGACGGTGCTCGGCGTCATCGGCCCGAGTGCATCGGGCAAGTCCTCCCTTGCGCGGGCGATTGCCGGCCTATGGCCGGCTGCCATCGGCGCCGTGCGGCTCGATCGTGCCGCTCTATCCCAATGGGATAGCGACGAACTTGGTCGGCATATCGGTTATCTGCCGCAGGATGTGGACCTGTTCGACGGTTCGATCGCCGAAAACATTTCCCGTTTCGCCGAGGATATGCGTACCGAGCCGATCATCGCTGCGGCGAAGGCGGCCGGCGTTTACGACATGATCGTCAAGCTCTCGGATGGCTTCGATACCAGGATCGGCGAGAGCGGATCGTGCCTTTCGGCCGGGCAGAGGCAACGCATCGCCCTGGCGAGAGCGCTTTACGGTGATCCGTTCCTGGTCGTTCTCGATGAGCCGAACTCGAATCTGGATGCGGAGGGGGAGGCGGCGCTGACTGAGGCTCTCGCAGGCGTGCGCGAGCGCGGCGGTATCGCGATTGTCGTCGCCCACAGGCCAAGCGCTCTGGCCGTTGCCGATACCGTCATGATCGTTGCCGGTGGCCAGGTCCGGGCATTCGGTCCCAAGAAAGACATTCTCGGGCCGTCGCCCAAGCAAGTCGGAACGACTCATTTTGCCGTTGCCGGCGGGGAGACGCACGGATGACCGAGAAGGCCTCGCCACCGACCGACCGGACGATCCACCGCCTGTCCCTGCTGGTGGTGGCGGCTATAGTGCTGTTGTTCGGCGTCATGGGCGGTCTTGCGGCGGCGACCAGAATTTCCGGGGCGGTGATTGCCTCGGGCGCGCTTGTCGTGGACAGCTATGTGAAACCGGTGAAGCACCTGAAGGGCGGGATCGCCCGCGCGATCCTGGTGAAGAACGGCGATCATGTCGCGGCCGGCCAGGTGCTGGTGCGGCTGGACGACACGCAGACCAAAGCCAACCTTGCGATCATCCGTAAGCGGCTGAACGAGCTTTCCGCGCGCACGGCGCGTCTTACGGCAGAGCGCGACGGCCGGCAGGACATCGCCTTTCCCGCCGACCTGCTCTCGGGCGCCGACGACGCAGGTGTCGCGGCGATCATGGCCGGCGAACGCCGGCTCTTTTTCGATCGCCACGCATCGCGCGAGGGCCAAAAATCGCAGCTGCACGAGCGCATTCAACAGTTGAAGCAGGAGATCGAGGGGCTTGTGGCGCAGGAAGAGGGCAAGCGACGCGAAATCGCGCTTATCGCCAAGGAGCTCGGCAGCCTTGAAGGCCTGCTCGATCAGGGCATTATTTCGGCGACGAAAGTCTATTCCCTTCAGCGTGAAAGCGCTTCGCTGAACGGCGATCTGGGCAATCTCGTCTCGTCCATCGCCCAGACCAGGGGCAAGATCGCGGAAACCGAGCTGCAGATCCTGCAGATCGATGCCGATCACAGTTCGGAAGTTTCCGATCAGCTGCGCCAGGCGGAGAGCGACGGCGGCCAGTTTTCCGAGCGGCTGATTGCGGCCGAGGACGATCTGAAGCGGATCGACCTCAAGGCGCCGCAGGCAGGGATCGTCGATCAATTGAGCATCCATGCCGAGGGCGCGGTCGTTTCGCCGGCCGAGGCGATCCTGCAGATCGTTCCGGACAAGGACGCGCTGGTGGCTGAGCTGAAGCTCGCGCCGCAGGATATAGACCAGATCAGTGTCGGGCAGGCAGTATCCTTGCGCTTTCCCGCCTTCAATCAGCGGATAACGCCTGAGCTGAACGGACATGTCGACACCATTTCGGCGGATCTGGTGACGGACCAGCGTTCCGGCCAAAGCCATTATGTCGTGAGGGCCGAGGTGGCAAAACAGGAATGGGAGAGGCTGGGGCAGCTTACGCCGCTGCCCGGCATGCCCGTCGAAGCCTACCTGCAGACGGGCGAGAGAAGTGTTCTAGCCTACCTGACAAAGCCGATGACCGATCAGATCAGACGCGCCTTCAGGGAGGAATAAGGCCGCCCTTCCCCGATCCCGCGTGCTGATATTACAGCGCTGCGTGTCTTTTAAGACGCGCTAAGGCGCTATAACTCTTTGAAATTATGCAATAAATAAGCGGCCGTCCGATTTCCATCGAACGGCCGCATTTGAAATGCTTCGAGTTCCGAGACCGATCAGATATGCCAGTCCGTCGTGTGGGCGGATTGAGCCGAGGCGGAGAGCTGGGCGGTATGATCCTCCAGGGAATAGGCCTTGATATAGTCGATCTTCATCTCGGATCCGTTCGGAAGCCCATCCGTCGGGATGCCCGCCACGCCGCCGACCGCGAGATCGACCAGCATATACATCGGACTGTGCATATCGGCGGGCGTATCGGCATGGGCGACGGCAACGTCGTCGAAATACCAGACGATCTGATCCTTGTCCCAAAGCACGCCGTAATTGTGGAAGCCGTTGGTGCTTGGCACTTCCACAGGAATGGACGTCTTCGTGTGCTCGCCGGTGGCATTCGAATGAACCGTGACATTCACCGTGGTGGGGTTCTGCCCGCGCATCTCCACCACATCAAGTTCCGGCGGCCAGGAGCCGTCCTCCGGCAACAGCCAGAATGCGGGCCAGACGCCCTGGTTGTGCGGCATCTCCGCTCGCATTTCGAAATAGCCATAGGTCTGCGAGAAGGTGGAGTGGGTGGTCAGAAGGCCCGATGTATAATCATGATTCTCGACGATCGACTTCAATGCATCCGGCGTTTGTTTCGCCGTGATCGTCAGGACGCCGTCCGAGACGGAAAACGGGTTTGCGGATGCGGTCGGCGCATAGGACGGATTGATGTACCATTGTAGCTCATCGTTCAGGCTGCTGCCCTTGTCCGGTGCCCAGGAATATTTCGCATCCCAGGTGCCTTGCGTTCCCTCATGCAGCGAAAGCGTATTGAAATCATCCGAAAAGGTCTGCGTCAGCGACGCTCTGTCGAGCCCCAGCTGGAACTGGTCTGCGTGAAGGTCGGACACGGTCTTGTTGGCGAAGACCAGGCTTTCGCCATTGCCGAGGTCGAGCCGAAGATTGGCGCCCTCCTGGGTGGAATGGCTGACGACCTGATCGAAGGACGTCAGGCCGTATTGGTTGAGCCTGACCTTGTCGTCATCGCTGAAGTCGGTGATGAGATCGCTGCCGTTGCCCTTGGTGATGAGGAAGGTATCGGCCCCGCCGCCGCCGATGAGCACATCGTTGCCGCCGCGGCCATCAATGGTCTGGCTGCCGCTGCCGCCGGTGATGATGTTGTCGGCGTCGTTGCCATAGGCGTGGCGGTTGTCGCCCGTGACGGTAAGGTTTTCGACATTGGCGGGCAGCGTGTAATCCATCCAGGTGCTGACGGTATCGATGCCGGCATTGGGAGCTTCATAGACCCGATTGTTGCTCGAATAGAGATAATAGATATCGTCGCCGGTGCCGCCCATCATCGTCACGTTGACGGTGTTGTCGCCCCACATGGAATCATTGCCGGCGGTCCCGTAGAGCGTCGGTCCCGAGCCGGTGGCGGAAAAGAAACCTGTCGACGTACCGCTATAGTAAAGCGGTTGTCCAAGAGCATTCAAAACTGAATTGGGCATGAGAAACCTCTTCCTTGCTGCCGGATCAGCTCCTCAACCGATCTAATATTTCTCCCCACTCATATGCATCAGATAGCGTGCATTGCTTTTCTGCCCAGCCCCTGCGGCAAGTTTTTTCGCCGTAGCCAAGGATAGGAGCGAGACGGGCTGATTGGGTGGAAATGCCCGCTTCCGATGCACTCTATTTGCAATGCCGCCCTGAAGTCGTTTTGCAAAACAAGGAGCTTATTTTGCCAATTCAATTTCGGCCGACATCGGACAAAGGCTTTTTCGGGAAGCGAGGAAATCGATGAAAGTGCGAACTTTGGCCGAAAGATATTTCCTGGTGGGATAGACCGCATGCAGGGTGGCCTTGAACGTCACATCCTCGGGCAGAACCATTTCCAGGCGGCCATCGGCGATGTCAGCTTGCGTCATCCATACCGGCAGAAAGACCAGCCCCATGCCTTCCAACGCTGCCAGATGCAGCATGATCTCGTTTTCGCTCTGCATGACGGGGCGGAAGTTCACCGTTTCAGGGCCTTTCCTCCCATCGAATGTCAAATTGCCGTTGGCGTTCATGCCGCTATAGGCCAGGAGCGAGTGACCATTGAGATCGGCCACTTCGGTGGGACGCCCGGTCCGCAAGAGATAGGCAGGGGATCCTACAAGGTGAAATGGAAGCTGCAGCAACGGACGTGCGACAAGGCTGGGATCCAGCCGCCCCGGTGCCGTCGCGCGCAGGGCAAGATCGAAGCCCTCGTCGACCAGATTGACGATCCGGCCGCTGAGATCGATGTCGAAGCGCACGTCGGGATAGCGCTGGTGATATTCGGCAAGCGCGCGAGCGACGAGCGCATTTGCTATCCACACCGGAGCGCTTAATCTCAAGGTTCCGCGCGGCATGACGGTAACGTTGCTGACAGCCGCTTCGACTTCGTCGAGGCCGTCAAGCATTTGCCGGCTCTGGTTGAAGTAGAGCGTGCCGCTTTCCGTCATGCTGACATGCCGGCTCGTTCGGTTCAGCAAGCGCGTGCCCAGCCGATTTTCCAGGTGCATCACATGTTTGCTCGCCATCGCGGGTGAGAGACCAAGGCGATCGGCCGCAGCCGTAAAGCTTTTAAGCTCAGCCACCGTGCAAAAGACCCGCATGCTCATCAATGTATCCATGGATCATCAACATAGAGGAAATGTTTCTTCAATGTAAGCTGGATTGATCAATGATGATGAAAGGTTAGTTTGCATTGCGCGACGCTTCTCGGCTCATCATCCCTTCCGGTCTTGAGGCGGATAGCCGTCGCCTCGAAAAGGATGCAACACGTGAACAAGTTTCGTCTTCCGACCTATTTCATCAGCCATGGCGGCGGTCCCTGGCCCTATATGACCGGCGATTTCCGCAGCAATTTCGACAAACTCGAGCAATCCTTGATCGATATGCGCCTCGAGCTCGGCAATACGGTGCAGGCAATCCTGGTCGTTTCCGGCCATTGGGAAGAGCAGGGCTTCGCCATTTCGTCGGGCGCTCAGCCGGGGATGGTCTACGACTATCACGGCTTTCCGGAGCATCTCTATCGCATCAAATATGGCGCGCCGGGCTCGCCGGAGCTTGCCAGGCGGGTGCGGGCGCTGCTGAACGGGCGCGGCCTCGCGGCAGAGCTCGATCCGACCCGCGGCTTCGATCATGGCACCTTCAGCATTCTCAAGCCGCTCTACCCGGAAGAAAACGTTCCCGTCGTCCAGCTTTCGCTCGACACCAGCTATGATCCCGCTCTGCATCTTGAAGTCGGGCGCGCGCTGGCGCCGTTGCGCGATGAGGGCGTTCTGATCATCGGAAGCGGTCTCAGCTACCACAATCTTCCGGCGATGCGCGGGAAAGAGGGTTACGAGCCATCCAGGCAGTTCGACGCCTGGCTGCAAGAGACGCTGGTCCATTCGTCTGCCTATGAGCGTGCAAAGCTGTTGCTCGATTGGGAACAGGCACCATCCGCACGCGCGGCACATCCACGCGAGGATCACCTCATTCCGCTTATGGTGGCCGTCGGCGCTGCCGGGGACGAAGCCGGGGCCGTCACCTACCATCAGACCGATTTCGCAGGCGGGCTTACCGCCTCGAGCTTCCGCTTCGGCGATGCACCAGCGTCGATACCGTCCCATGGAGAACCGGGATGAGCGACCCGTCGACGCCGCACTCAAGCGATGATGAAACTCCGGACGGAAAATCTCGAACTCAAAGCCACCGCCGCTTGACGATCTCAACGGCCATTCAGGAGAAGGACTATGTTGAACACGACGAAATGGACCCCTCACGTTCTCGCCATTTTGCGGATCGTCACCGCGCTGCTGTTCCTTGAGCATGCGACCATGAAATTCTTCCAGTTCCCGGCGGCAATTCCCGGCGTAACCTACCCGTTGCCCGCCATCATGCTCGTCGCCGGCGCACTTGAAATCGTCACCGGCCTGCTGATGACCGTCGGCCTCTACACGCGCATCGCCGCTTTTGTCGCATCGGGCGAAATGGCGGCCGCCTATTGGATGGCGCATGCGCCCCAGGGCTTCTGGCCGGCGCTCAACATGGGCGAGGCAGCCATCATGTTTTGCTTCATCTTCCTCTACATCGCCTTTGCCGGTGCCGGCAGCTGGGCATTCGACAACACCCTGCGCGCCTCTTCGAAGCAGGTATCGCTCACGGAGCGGGCATAGGGCCAACGCGCTCCCGTCATTCGACGGGAGTGTGTCATCCAAGCGATCTGAGTAGCAGCCGGCGCCTCTTGCCGATCCGATCGCACGTTCCTTGGCCTCCTCGACGTCTAGCGCAAGAGCCGAAATCCGCGGAGGCCGCGACAACCCATGGAGACAAGGCAATGAAGGCTGTGCTTCTGAAATCCTATGGTGGCATCGATCAATTCGAGGTCGGCGATATTCCCATGCCAAAGCCGGGTGCGGGTGAGGTTGTGATCAAGATCGCAGCATCCGCCGTCAATCCCTTCGATCTTATTTTGCGCCAGGGTTTCATGGCCCGATACATACCGCTTCCGCTGCCGGCGGTTCTGGGCGGCGACGCCGCCGGGACGATTTCGGACATTGGCGAAGGTGTCGAAGGATTGGCGGTTGGCGATCGCGTCGTTGCCGATTTTTCGGCGAATGGCAAAGGGGCACACGCCGAATTCGGGCTCGTTCCAGCCACTTCCGTTGCCAGGCTGCCCGCCGCACTGAGCTTCGAGCAGGGAGCGGCATTGGTAAAGGCTGGCCTGACCGGGCGACAGACTGTGGATGCCTTGGGTGTCAAGGCAGGGGACCGCGTATTGATCTCGGGCGGGCTTGGTTCCGTCGGCCGCGCCGCCATCCAATATCTTAAGCAAATAGGTGCCCAACCGGTCGCAGGCGTGCGGCCCGAGCGGATGGGCGAGGCGCGTGAACTGGCCGGGGAAAGTCTGGACATTACCGTGCCGGCAACGAGCCCCACCTTTCAATATGCTATCAGTGCCGCGGCGCCCGTGGCCGAAAACCTCATCGGACACGTGGCTGCTGGCGGCCAGGTCGCAAGCATCGTTCCTGTGCTCGAAGATGCCAATCCCGGTAACCGCGTGACCATCCACGAGCTCTACCACCGAACCGATGCCGCGACGCTTGACGCGGTTCTCGACGCGGCAGTTCGGGGACTGCTGGAGATACCGATTTCGCAGGTTTTTGCCCTGGAAGAATTGGGCCTGGCCCAAGATGCGGTCGCCAGGGGAGCGCAAGGTAAAGTCGTGCTCAGGCATTGAGCATTGCACTATCGCTCGCAGCGCAGCCTTCGCTGTTTCGCCGTCCAGAGCGGTGCTAAAACGATCTATCGGTTCCGTTTACTGGTTCGATAGCCTCTGCCGGAAGGCCGGCCAATCGATGACAACGTCATCACTGCGAACACGTGTCACAATCAGTGGCACGTGTTTCATCATATGCACGCTGCTTGGCAAAGATGGCATCCATGTTCGCCCTTATCCAGCGGCTGAGCGCTGAAATCTCTGCGCGCCGATCCAATCCAGTCGGACAAACCAAATAGGCACACCGAAGGTCCTGAGGCGGGAAAGAGATTTTCCGTTTCCGCCAACCCAAGAGATGGCTGTTCCTTTTAATCTACCTTTTTTGTGGACAATATTCGCATTATCGAAAACGCAGGTGATTTCCGAAAGGGATGAGGATGAGTGCGCCCAAACTCGTCGGCTTTGCCGGCAGCTTCAACAGGCCGTCGAAGACCCACGTGCTGGTCCGGACAGTTGCCGATCTGGCAAGCGAGCGGTATGGTTTTACAAGCAGGGTTTACGATCTGCACGATGTCGGCGCCTCGCTCGGATCGGCGCAATGGCGCAGGGATCTCGACGATCAGGCGAGACGCGTGATCGATGACATCGTGTCGTCAGACGCTCTCGTCATTGGCTCGCCGACCTTCAAGGGGTCCTATCCCGGACTGTTCAAGCATTTGATCGACCTCATCGATCCCCATGAGCTGCGGGCAAAGCCGATCATCATCACGGCGACCGGCGGCGGAGACCGGCATGCGTTGATGGTCGAACATCAGCTGCGGCCGCTCTTCGGCTTCTTCATGGCTCATACCTTACCGACGGCGGTCTATGCGTCGGATCGCGATTTCACCGACTACAAGGTCTCGTCCGAGCCACTGGCCGGCCGGATCAACGAGGTCATCGGCGAACTTTCGGCCTTTTTCCCGCATCCGGTGACGAGGCTTGCCGCTGCGGAATGATGGGCGGTCAGGCCCGAACGCCTCGGATTTGTCAACGGAATGGACGATTACATGAGATGGAATGTCATCAGCCGCCTGAAGACGATTTTTGCCGGTCCTGCGCTGCAGACGATGGATGTTCGCACGCGGCCCGTTGATTGGATCGCGTCTACCGAACGGGACCGGGAGCTCTCCGCCCGCGACTACGAGATCTATTATTGGTGCTCCACGCCGGCGCCCTGGTATTGAAAGCCCTGTACTGAAAGGATGCGCCTTTGATGTCGTGTCGCGAGTTGAGCTTCCTATCGTCATTCGTCGCGAGGCTTCCATGACCCGAGTACTGATCGTTCCGGGCCTTTTCGGCTCGGGGGAGGGGCACTGGCAGCGTCACTGGCTGCAGGATCATCAAGATGTCCGGCTGGTCGAGCAGGATGATTGGGACTTTCCCCGTCTCGGCAGCTGGATGGAAAAGCTGGAGGCGGCGCTGGAAGAAGCCGGCGATGCCTATGTGGTCGCGCACAGCCTGGGCTGCATATTGACGGCAAGATTGGCCGGCCGGCCGGCCGCGCGAAGGGTCAAAGGGGCGCTGCTTGTCGCACCCTGCGATATTCCAGTGACCGAAACCCTGCATGCCGGACATCTTTCCTTCGGCACGATGCCGACGGAAGCCCTGCCGTTTCCCAGCATCACCATCGGAAGCCTGAACGATATCTATATGAGGCTCGACCGGCTGACCTTGTTCGGCCGGCTGTGGAATTCCGATGTCCGCAATATCGGTCTTGCGGGGCATATCAATATTGCCAGCGGCTTCGGGCGCTGGCCAAGCGGTTATGGCTTCCTTGACATACTGAAGACGCGCAGCAGGCATCGCCGGCCGCAAGGGTTTTCGACGGCAGTCGCAGTCCCCATTTAAAAGAAGGCTTTTCATATCGAACGTTCGACGCCATTGTGCGGCGGATTTTCTGATCCTACCCCACATCGGCGCATTGAAGGCGTGCAACGGGGCAGAACTTGGAGGTAAGACAATGAGTTTGCGCATCAACGATATTGCTCCGGATTTCACGGCGGACACGACCCAGGGCGAAATCCAGTTTCACGACTGGATCGGCAATGGCTGGGCCGTGCTGTTCTCCCATCCGAAGAACTTCACGCCCGTCTGCACGACGGAACTCGGCGCGATGGCCGGCCTCGAAGGCGAATTCCGCAAGCGCGGCGTCAAGATCATCGGCATCTCCGTCGATCCCGTCGAAAGCCATGGCCGGTGGAAGAACGACATCAAGACGGCGACCGGCTTCGATGTCGATTATCCGCTGATCGGCGACAAGGACCTCAAGGTCGCCAAGCTCTATGACATGCTGCCGGCAGGCGCCGGCGAAAGCTCGGAAGGCCGCACGCCGGCCGACAACGCCACCGTCCGCTCCGTCTTCGTCATCGGCCCCGATAAGAAGATCAAGCTGATCCTCACCTATCCGATGACGACGGGCCGCAACTTCAACGAAATCCTGCGCGCAATCGACTCGATCCAGCTGACATCAAAGCATCAGGTCGCGACGCCGGCAAACTGGCAGCAGGGTGAAGACGTCATCATCACCGCCGCCGTCTCCAACGAAGACGCGATTACCCGTTTCGGCTCGTTCGACACGGTATTACCCTATCTGCGCAAGACCCGGCAGCCGGCTGCCTGATCCGGATAAGCGGCTGAAATTTGCCAAAGAAGCGATGCGGCCCCAAGGGCCGCATCAGCTATTTCATAGGCTGACGTTTTCCCGCAGGAAATCCAGAAGCGCCCGCACGCGGGCCGGTAGCGGGCCGCCCTGGCCGATATAGACGGCATGGAATTCCTCGACATCGCCGGGATTGCGCTCTTCCAGCACCGGCATCAAACGACCCGCCGCAATATCCGACCTGACGGTGAAGGCGGCGAGCCGCGCCAGGCCGGCGCCACCGAGCGCAAGGTGGCGCATCGCCTCTCCGTCACCCACCTGCAGGCTGCGTGCGGACGGAATCACAGCAATTTCGCCATCAAACAGCAACGGCCAGCCTTCCATCGCCCGGATATAGGCAAAGCCGATGCGGCAATGTTTCTCCAGCTCTGCGGCAGAGCGGGGCGTGCCGTGCCGCCGCAGGTAATCCGGCGAGGCGACGATGACCTTGCGCGTTGCTCCGAGCTTGCGGGCCGTCAGGCTGGAGCTTTTCAACGGCCCGGCACGGATTGCGACATCGGCCCGCTCTTCCATCAGATCGACGATCCGGTCGGTGTGAAAGATCTCCAGCGAGACATTCGGATGCAGCCCCATGAAAACGGGCACAAGCGGTGCCAGCACATGGTTTCCGAACGAGCCGCTGGTATTGATGCGGATGTGGCCGGCAACCTGCTCTCCGGCCGAGGCATGGCGTTCGGCCTCGGCGATATCGGCGAGGATGGTAAGGCACCGCTCAAAGAAGGCGCAGCCTTCGGGCGTGAGCTGCAGCCGCCGCGTCGAGCGGTTGATGAGACGGGTGCCAAGACGCCTTTCCAGCCTCGTGATAAGTTTGCTGACCGCCGAGGGCGTCATGCGGCAGGCCGTGGCGGCGGCGGTAAAGCCGCCGAGTTCGACGGCGCGAACGAAGACTTCCATCTCGCCGGAGCGATTGATCTCTTGGCGGCTCATGATGAATTGAAATCACAAATCAGTTTCTTTTCGGCAATCTATATCATCTTCCTTTGGCGGTCTATCTATCAACAACCAACAGGAGACAGATGATGGAATACAGAAATCTTGGCGCTTCCGGCTTGCGCGTTCCCGTGCTCAGTTTCGGCGTCGGCACGTTTGCCGGCAGCGGCCCCCTCTTCAGCGCCTGGGGCTCGACGAATGCGACGGAAGCGCGGCGTCTGGTCGACATCTGCCTGGAGGCCGGCGTCAATCTTTTCGATACGGCCGATGTCTATTCGGCGGGCGCGTCGGAGGAGGTGCTTGGCCAGGCGGTCCAGGGCAGGCGGGATGCCGTGCTGATCTCGACGAAGACAGCGTTGCCGATGGGCGACGGGCCTGCCGATTGGGGAAGTTCGCGTTCACGGCTGATCAGATCGGTCGACGCTGCCTTGCGCCGTCTCGGCACAGATTACATCGACCTCTTGCAATTGCACGCTTTCGACGCCTCGACGCCGATCGAGGAGACACTCTCCACTCTTGATCAGCTCGTGAAGGCGGGGAAGATCCGCTATATCGGTGCGTCCAACTTCGCCGGCTGGGAGCTGATGAAGTCGCTCGCCATTTCCGAAAAGCACGCCTATGTGCGCCATGTCGCCCATCAAGTCTATTATTCGCTTGCCGGCCGCGACTACGAATGGGAGCTGATGCCGCTGGGTAGGGATCAGAATGTCGGCGCCCTCGTCTGGAGCCCATTGGCATGGGGCCGACTGACAGGCAAGATCCGCCGCGGACAGCCATTACCGGAAAAGAGCCGGCTGCACGAAACGGCGACCTTCGGACCACCGGTCGATGACGAAAAGCTGTTCGATATTGTCGATGTGCTGGATGAGATCGCGAGCGAGACCGGAAAGAGCGTGCCGCAAATATCAATCAATTGGCTGCTGAGCCGGCCGACGGTTGCAAGCGTCATCATCGGCGCGCGCAACGAAGAGCAACTGCGCCAGAATCTCGGCGCGGTCGGCTGGACGCTCTCGAAAGAGCAGATCGAGAAGCTCGACAAGGTGAGCGAGCTGACGGCTCCCTATCCCTATTTCCCGTATCGGCGTCAGGAAGGCTTCGCGAGACTGAACCCACCTCTGGTCTGACGCGACAGGCGATATCCTCGCCCGTTTGGGATGAAGGCAGTGGCGCAAACGTGTGCGCCGCCGCCAAACTCACGTTTAGCGACCACCCTCGATCTTGCGATGGCGCTGGTTCCGCCCGCCTTCACCGTAAGGATAGGCAGCTGGCTGAGGCGCGCTGATCTGGTTCAGCCTGTCCATTTCCGCGTCCGTAAGCTTCAGCTCGGCTGCGCCGAGATTATCGGCAAGTTGCTCACGCGTGCGGGCGCCAAGGATGACGGAGGTGACCGCCGGTCGGGCTGCCGTCCAGGCAAGCGCCACCTGCGCCATGGTAACGCCGCGCGCCTTGGCGATCTCCTCCACGGCAGCGATGATTGCCCAGGTGCGCTCCTCAGCGTTGCGTGGGGCAAAGGATTCGCTGCCGCGATTGGGGTTCTCGCCAAGCCGAGTGGCGCCGGTCGGCGTCTCATCGCGCTTGTACTTGCCCGTCAGCCAGCCGCCGCCAAGCGGCGACCAGGGAAGCAGGCCCATGCCGGCATCCAGGCAGGCATCGACAATTTCAAGCTCGATGTCACGAACGAGCAAATTATATTGCGGCTGCAGCGTGACCGGGCGCGTATAGCCCCGTGCCTTGGCGATCTCGACGGCCTTGGCGATATGCCAGCCGACATAGTTGGAGAAGCCGTAATAGCCGATCTTGCCGGCGCGCACGGCATCGTCGAGAAACCGGAGCGTTTCTTCGATCGGCGTCAGGGCATCCCAGGCATGCATCTGATAGAGATCGATATGCTCGATGCCGAGACGGCGCAGGGAATCGTCCAGCGCCTGGCCGAGATGCCGGCGCGACAGACCGAGATCGTTCGGTCCGTTGCCCATCGGGAAACGGCCCTTGGTGGCGATGACGGCCTGGCGGGCCTCGGCCGGGCGAGCCTTCAGCCAGCGGCCGATGATCTCCTCCGACTTGCCGGCACTGTAGACGTCGGCGGTATCGATGAAATTTCCGCCCCAGGCGAAATAGTCGTCCAGCAGTTTGTGCGACGCGGCTTCGTCCGCTTCCGCGCCGAAAGTCATGGTGCCAAGGCAATAGGCCGTGACGACGGCCCCGCTCGGGCCGAGCTTGCGATAATCCATTCCTGCCTCCTCTGAACGGAGCGCTGGCGCCGATCGGCAAAGCTCTCGGAAGAGCTGCAGGCTCCGTGATCCATAGCAATGTGGTGCTTGAGACGGCCTCCACCGTCGATCAGATATGGCGCCTGCCACGTCAGCGTCAGGGCCACGGCAATACCATAGCCAATCATCCCATGATTACCAAGCGCATTCGTTGCCTGAATGGCCTGGCTTGCGTAAAATTCTCCGTGATGATTCCTCTTTCGCCGAATGCCTCCTTGCATGGATGAAACGCCGACCAGCCGCATGCTCTCCTGGGCACGCAACTCCACCATCTATCGTCTCGAACGCCGGATGATGACCGAGAAGCAATTGTCCGGCGCGATCGCCAAGAAGGCGAAACAGAAATTCGAGGATATCAGCGATGCGCAGATCAAGGCGCTTGCCGATTTCGCCGTCAAATTCGCCTATGAGCTGAAAGTGCTCGATGATGTCGCCTTCGCCGAGATCAGCACGCGTTCGGCAGTTCGTTCCGGCAAATCGAAGAAAGCCATCGCCTTCAAGCTCGCATCCAAGGGCATAGATGGTGAAACCGTCGTCGCAGCAGTGGAAGAGGTCGATGATCTCCATTCCGCTGTCATCTTTGCCAGGAAGCGTGGCTTCGGACCCTTCCGGCGCGGCGAGCTCGACGAGAAGCGCAAGGCAAAGGAACTCTCCGCCTTCGCCCGCAACGGTTTCAGCTTCGCTGTTGGCAAGAGGGTCTTCGATATGGAACGAGAAGACGCCGAAGAGCTATTGCTGTCGGCCTCGGCATTCTGAAGCCGAATGCTGATTGAAATAGCCAAGGTCAGCCGCTAGCTTTGCCGCGCTTGAGTGGGGCGTGCAGGGGAAGTTCGTGAAAGCAGACATTCGATTATTCGTGGCGGCGACGTGCATTGCCTCTTTGCCGATGACTGCCCATGCCGATTGGCAGGCGGTGGAGACGACCAAGACCTATGCGATTGCCGGAACGTCAGGCGGCGAGCTTTACGACTCGATCGGCGAACGCGGCCCGTTGCTCGGGCCAAAGGTGAGAGCGATCGCCCATACCGATTTCAAGCTGACATGGACACGAAAATACGAGCCGCAGCCGGACGGTGCCTGCACGATCACCGTCAACATACCGAAGCTGACGATCACCTACACCTTGCCGAAACCCTCGGCGCAACTGCCCGCTTCGACCCGCAAAAGCTGGCAGAAATTCATTGCAGGCGTCGCGGCGCATGAGCGGGTGCATGGCGGCTACATCAAGGATATGGTCAAGGAAATCGAAGCCGTCAGCGTCGGCTTCTCCGTCGCCGACGACCCGAAATGCACCAAAATCCGCGTCGAACTCACAAAGCGTCTCGGCGAGATTTCCAGCAAGGAGCGACAGAAAAACAGCGACTTCGACAAGGTCGAATTCAGCGATGGCGGCAATCTCCAGCAGCTTGTTCTGAAGCTGGTCAGGGAGGAATAGCTGTAAGAAACGCAGCCAGCCGTACGCGACCGGCTGCGTCTAGCTGATCAAGGCTTAGCGGCCCTTCCGCTTCCGCCACTCGGCGAATTTGAGTTTCGGCGCGTCGCTGGTCGCCGGATAGAGGCCGATGATGGTCGCACCGTTCATGACCTCTTCGGTGACGAAATCCTCGTAAGCCGTCATCTCCACGGTCTCACTGGCGATTTCATCGGCTAGATGCGCGGGAATGACGATGACGCCCTCATTGTCGCCGACGAGAACGTCGCCGGGAAAAACCGCCACGTCACCGCAGCCGATCGGGCCATTGATTTCGATCGCCTGATGCAGCGTCAGATTGGTCGGTGCGGACGGCCGGTGATGATAGGACGGGATATCAAGGGCGGCGATTTCCGGACTGTCGCGGAAGCCGCCGTCGGTGACGACGCCGGCCACACCACGCACCTGCAGGCGCGAGACCAGGATGGAACCGGCCGAGGCGGCGCGCGCATCCTTGCGGCTATCCATGACCAGCACGAAGCCGGGCGGGCATTGTTCGACGGCGGCGCGTTGCGGATGCTCCGGATTGCGGAAAACGTCGAGCGTGTTCAAGTCTTCGCGCGCCGGGATGTAGCGAAGCGTGAAAGCCTGGCCGATCATGTTCGCCTTCTTCGGCGAGAGCGGCCGCACATCCTGAATGAACTGGTTGCGCAAGCCGCGCTTGAAAAGCGCGGTCGCGATCGTCGGTGTTGCGACGCCCATCAGCTTGTCGCGCGTCTCGCTGCTCAAAACGTAATTGCTCATGCGATATATCCTTTGAGATCAATAGATGTCGGGCTCGCCCGGCGTCGGGCCGAAGCTGGTTTCCAGGAAGTCGAAATCGCAGCCCGTATCGGCCTGGGCGACATGGCGCGAGAACATCCAGCCAAAGCCGCGGCCGTATTTTTCCGCCGGCTTGACCCAGGCGTCGCGCCGGCGCTGCAGCTCGTCCTCGTCGACAAGCATGTCGATGCGCCGCGCCTCGAGGTCAAGGCGGATGATATCGCCGTTGCGCAGCAGCGCCAGCGGGCCGCCGACATGAGATTCCGGCGAAACATGCAGGATGCAGGCGCCGTAGCTGGTGCCGCTCATGCGGGCATCCGAGAGGCGAAGCATATCCCTGTGGCCCTTCTTGAGGAGCGCCTTCGGGATCGGCAGCATGCCCCATTCGGGCATGCCGGGACCGCCCTGCGGGCCGGCGCCGCGCAGGACCATGACGTGGTCGGGCGTTATGTCGAGATCCTCGTTGTCGACCGCCGCCTTCATCTCCGGATAGCTGTCGAAGACGAGCGCCGGTCCCTGGTGCTTGTGGAAACGCGGATCGCAGGCGGCGGGCTTGATGACGGCGCCCGTTGGCGCAAGGTTGCCCTTCAATACCGCTAGCGAGCCCTCGTGATAGACCGGATTGTCGAGCGAGCGGATCACATCGTCATTGTAGCATTTGGCGCCTTCGAGCGTTTCGCCGAGGGCAACGCCAGAGACGGTGAGGGCCGAGAGATCGAGTTTGGAGGAGAGCTTCGCCATCAGGGCGCGCAGGCCGCCGGCATAGTAGAAATCCTCCATCAGATAGGTCTTGCCGGTCGGTCGGATATTGGCGAGCACCGGGGTTAAGTGCCCGGCCGTGTCGAGATCGTCGAGCGAGAGATGGACGCCGGCGCGTCGCGCCATCGCGATCAGATGCACGACGGCATTGGTGGAACAGCCCGTCGCCATGGCGACAGCGACGGCATTGTTGACGGCGGCCTGCGTGACGATCTTCGAGGGCCGCAAATCTTCCCAGACCATCTCGACGATCCGCCGGCCGACGGCCGAGGACATGCGGATATGATTGGCGTCCGGGGCAGGGATCGAGCTGGCGCCGGGCAGCGTCAATCCGAGCGCTTCGGCGATGGCGGTCATGGTGCTCGCCGTGCCCATGGTCATGCAGTGACCGTAGGAACGGGCGATGCCGGCCTCGACATCGACCCATTCCTTTTCCGAAATGGTGCCGGCGCGGCACTCGTCCCAAAATTTCCAGGCGTCGGACCCCGAGCCCAGATATTCACCGCGATAATTGCCGCGTAGCATCGGGCCGGCCGGCAGGTAGATCATCGGCAGGCCCATGGAGAGAGCGCCCATGACGAGGCCGGGCGTGGTCTTGTCGCAGCCGCCCATCAAGACGGCACCATCGACCGGATGCGAGCGCAAAAGCTCTTCGGCTTCCATCGCCAGCATGTTGCGGTAGAGCATGGTCGTCGGCTTCACGTAGCTTTCCGATAGCGACAGTGCTGGTAGTTCGAGCGGGAAGCCGCCGGCCTGCAGAATGCCGCGTTTGACGTCCTCGACGCGGTGTTTGAAATGCGCATGGCAGGGATTGGCGTCGGACCAGGTGTTGAGGATGGCGATAACCGGCTTGTCGGCCCATTCTTCGGGTGCATAGCCCATCTGCATGGTGCGCGAGCGATGTCCCGAACTCCTGAGATCGTCCGGCGCGAACCATCTGGCGCTGCGTAAGTCCTGGGGCTTCTTCCTGCTGTTCATTGTATTTGCGCCTTGTATTCGAATGTTGGTCGAAGGGATAGATCCGGGCGTCGCATCATTCCTTCATGCCCCATTTTAGCAGGGTGCGCCGCTCGATCGTCTGGAAGACGAGGTTTTCGACAATAAGGCCGATGACGATGACTGTCAGCAGGCCGGCAAAGACCGAGGGGATGTCGAGAAGGTTGCGGTTTTCGAAGATGAACCAGCCGAGACCGCCCTGGCCGGAGGAGACGCCGAAGACGAGCTCGGCGGCAATCAAGGTGCGCCAGGAGAAGGCCCAGCCGATCTTCAACCCTGTGAGGATCGACGGGAACGCGGCGGGGATCAGAATGCGAAAGACATAGGAAAGTCCCGTCAACCCATAATTGGCGCCGACCATGCGCAGAGTACGCGAGACGCCGAGAAAGCCCGCATGGGTATTGAGCGCAACGGCCCACAGCACGGAATGTATGAGCACGAAGACGAGGCTTGCGGGGCCTAGGCCAAACCAGATGAGGGCGAGCGGCAGCAGCGAGATTGCCGGCAGCGGATTGAACATCGCCGTCATGGTCTCGAGAAAGTCGGTGCCGATGCGGGTGTTGATCGCAACGACCGTCAGCACGGCAGCAAGGACCGTTCCCGAGATGTAGCCCGTCACCAGTATCTTCAGCGTGGTCCAGATGCGCGCCGGCAGCACGCCGTCGGCGAACCGGTCGTAAAGCGCTGTCAGCGTGTCGCTGAGCGTCGGAAACAGCAGCGGATTGTCGAGATGCCGGGCATAGGCCTCCCAGATGATGGCAAGGGCGACGATCAGCAATGATTTGCGGAACAGGCCCGACTGCCACAGGAGCTCCATCGTACCGAGCTTCTGCTCGACGGCTGCGATATGTCCGGCTGCCTCGGCGGCCTGCGGGGCAAGGATGATCTGCGGTGTGCTCATGGATTACTCCCTGTGCCCCTGTTCGGCAAACAGCATGTGATGGATCTCCTGCTCCAGTTTGGCGGCAGCCGCGGGATCGTCGCGGACGGTTTCCACATCGCGCACTTCGGCCTTGACGCGACCAGGATGCGGCGACAGCAGCAGGATGCGGTTGGAGATCTTGATCGCCTCGGCGATCGAGTGGGTGACAAAGATGACGGTGAAGCGGGTATCTTCCCAAAGCTGCAGCAGTTCATCCTGCATCTGCCGGCGTGTGAGCGCATCGAGCGCGGCAAAGGGTTCGTCCATCAACAGAATATCGGGCTGCATCGCCATGCCACGGGCAATCGCGACACGCTGCTTCATGCCGCCTGACAACATATGCGGATAGGTGTCGACTGCGCGGGTGAGCTTCACCTTCTCGATATAGTCGCGGGCGATGGCCTCCGCTTCGCTGCGCGGCAGGCGGCGAGCGGTCGTCAGCGGGAACATGACGTTTTCCAAAACCGTCTTCCAGGGCAGCAGCTGGTCGAACTCCTGGAACACCATCATGCGGTCGGCGCCGGGCTTCTTGACGGATTGCCCCTTGATCTCGATCCGCCCAGTCGTCGGTGTCATATAACCGCCGATGGCCTTGAGCAGCGTCGATTTCCCGCAGCCCGAGGGGCCGAGGAGGACGAAGCGATCGGACTGGGCAACCGAGAAGCTGACGTTTTCCGTCGCTGTGATCAGCAGGTTCGGCGTCTTATAGCGAAGCGTCACCTTGTCGACATTCAGGAGCGGTGTCGTCTTTTCCGTCATCGGCGCGTTGGCGGCAATATTTGCCTGAAGCATGGGGCTCCTCCAAGATATGGCTTGAAGGCGGCATTGGCGCCGCCCGCAGGCGTCAGTTGCCATTAAGATCGGCGGCTTCCGGCAGGTAGTAGTCGGTCCAGGCCTTGGGCATGGTCTTGAGCGTGCCGGTTTTATAGAGATGGGCCGCGAACTTCATGGTTCCCTGCGGATCCATGCGGAACTCCATCATGTGCGGCTCGTTGAGGATCGCCAACAGGTCGTCGACACTTGTCTTGTCGCCGCTGACCGTCTTGTAGGCCTCCACCGCCGATTTCGGATCCTTCCTGATGAAATCGATGGCCTCGGCCGTCGCCTCGCGCACGGCCTTGATGACGGTCGGGTTGGCGGTTGCGAATTGGGTCGTGGTGAAGAAGGTGCCCTGGGTCAACTCGCCGCCGATGATGTCGCGGGAATCGACGACCTTGTGAACGCCCTGCTGTTTCAGTTCGAGATATTGAAAGGGCGGGGCGGAGAAGTGGTTCTTGACCTCATGGGTCTGGTTGGCGAGCGCCGCCATCGCGTCCGGGTGGCCGAGCTGCACCGTATTGGCGTCGAACTTGTGCACCTGGTCGTCGCCATACATCTGCGCGGCGGCCATCTGCAACAGGATTGCCTGCGTCGAGACGCCGACGGTCGGAACGGCGATCTTGTCACCCGGCTGAATATCCTTCAGCGACTGGATGCGCGCATCGCGCGAAACCATGATGACGGGCTGGGCCGAATTGGTGACGATGCCCTTGACCTTGCCTTTGGTGCGGTCCCAAAGCAGCAGCAGATTGCCCGTGCCGGTATTGACGATATCGACATTGCCGGAAAGCAATGCGTCGGTCTGCGCGCCGCCGCCGCTGAAGGTACGCCATTCGACCTTTACGCCCTGCAGGCCATCGGCTGCGGCATGCTTCTCGATCAGCTTCTGCGTCTCCATGACGTGGCTGGCGAGATAAAGAATGCCGGGCTGCCGCGTGATCGAAACATCCGTCTTTTCGGCTGCATTGGCCGAAAGGCCGCCGGCAATCATCATGCCGACTGCGCTCAGACAGCGAAGAAATCCTCTCATTAGCTCCTCCCATCGATCCAACTCTTGAGAATTGAAGTTGGCTTCATCGAACTAAAGCACTAATGTATCAGTGCATCAAGCCCTCATTTGTGTTTAATGAGCGGATACGCTTGATCAGAAAGGTCGCCAGTTGAAGCTCAATCCGAAGGAATTCGCCCTTGATCGTTCCCGTCAGGTCGCGCCGCAAATCCTGGAAATCCTGAGATCGCGCATTCTTTCCATGAGCCTGCCGCCGACCACGGTCCTGTCGCGCATCTCGCTGCAAAGCGAATTCAATGTCAGCCAGACGCCGGTGCGCGATGCGCTGATCCGGCTCGAGGAGGAGGGGCTGGTCGAGGTCTATCCGCAATATGCGACCGTCGTCTCGCGGATCGATGTCCGCAACGCCATCGAGGCGCACTTCCTGCGATTGTCGATCGAGCTCGAAGCCGTTCGGCGGCTGACGCTGGATTCACCGGATGAAACGGCCGCGGCTCTGGAGACCGTTCTGGTCCGCCAGAAGCATGTCATGTCTCCCGAGACGTATGACCTGTTCGATTCGCTCGACAAGGATTTTCATCGGGTGCTCTACGAGAGGGCGGACATTCTGGGCCTGTGGTCGACCGTCCGGCGCCAGGGTGTGCATATCGACCGGCTGCGCATGCTGAACCTGCCGATGCCTGGCAAGCTGGAGCAGATCATCGTCGATCATCAGGCGGTCGTCGATGCTGTCCGTTCGGCCGATGCGGAGGCGGCCGCCGCCGCCCTGCGCAAGCATCTCTCCGGCACCTTGTCGATCATCGATCTGATTTGTGAACAATATCCGGATTATGTCCGTCGCTAGGGTGGCAAGCAAGCGATGTGCATTTAGGCCACCGCATTGCAGCTACGCCAAACAACGGCAAATATGAACTACGCGAGAATCTTGTTTCTGGCCGCTCAACCGGACATGCTGTTGGACGGCTATTTCTCATGTTCGGCAGAGGAAAATTCTGAGGTTAGGCCTTTGACGAAGGTCTCAAAGTTTTGGGCGACCATCGTAATACGATAATCGAACGCCTCATCCACATGGACAACCCTTGGCTTACCTTCGGGTCCGCATTCACGATAATCAAGACATAACATGTCGTGCCCGGCGGATGGGCAATCGCAAAAGTATATGCCTATGGGTGGATAATCCCAATCGTCTATCCAGAACTGATTTCCCATGCTGCTGGCCAAAGACCCTTTTGTGCATCCAATGCCGAAAATTCCAGTAATTGCGATGTGATCATTCGCCCAGGATGTGGGTGACGCAACCCTGTGTTCTCTGCGAATAGGCATTCCTCCATTCTGCTGACGCATCAACGCGACGTAGGCAGACGGAAGCTTGTAACCCAGTTGTGTCTGGACGGAGGAAAGGAGACTGTCCGTCAATGGCTCATCAAGATATTCTTTGCGGGCGAATTCGCTGTCGTCCCAGAAATCCGAGAGATCGAAATCTTCGAATGGCTGCGTCATTTTTTCTCGATCCTCGACAGTTAGCTGAGAAATTGCACCCACAGATATTAATCCGGCCGAGCGGTGCAATGCCCGCTTTTGCCGCTCAAAATTGTGGGCGTCTGGATAGTTTATCTTGAGGCCATTGGCGGCAGCTCTGGTTTGATGCTCTTGTGGTCGTCTTCGTCGCTCGGGCTGCATTGGCATCGTCAGCTCTTCATGCGAGAAAAGTATAGATTGAAACAAGATATGGAGTTCGCTTGACCATCGGGCTTGCGCATGCCGAGCTGATCGCGGTGCTGACGGCCGTTACGGGCAGCGATCCAAGGGTAATGACGGTGCGGTCGGGCGATGCCTTGCCGTCCGGTCCGTTCGAGCTCGGGCACCGCACGCTGCAGAGCGGTTTGCGCGAATGGGTTCAGGAACAGACGGCTCATCCTGTCGGCTATCTGGAGCAGCTCTATACGTTTGCCGATCGCGATCGAAATAACGAAATTCTCGGCGGACGGACGATTTCCATCAGCTATCTGGGGCTCGTGCGCGAGCAGGCGGCTCCCGGTGGTGGCATGCCAGGCTGGCACGGCTGGTACGAATATCTCCCCTGGGAAGATCATCGAAATGGGCACCCGCCGATCCTCGACGACGTCGCCGCTCGCCTCGCCCCCTGGATGGACGAGGATCAGATGCGGCGCGACCAGCGTCGCCGGCGCGCCGATTTCACCTTCGGACTGAATGGCGCCGCATGGAACGAGGATCTCGTTCTGCAGCGCTATGAACTGCTCTACGAAGCAGGGCTCGTCGCCGAGGCGGGCTGCGACCTCAAGCATAATTTCGGCAGATCAATGTTTGCCGATCACCGCCGCATCCTTGCAACCGGGATGGCGCGGCTGCGGGCGAAGATCAAGTATCGCCCTGTCGTCTTCGAACTCATGCCCGAGAATTTTACGCTTCTGCAATTGCAGAAAACCGTGGAAGCGCTTGCGGGCCTAACGCTGCACAAGCAGAACTTCCGCCGTCTGATCGAACAGCAGGAGTTGGTGGAAGAGACCGGTGGCACTGAAAGCGAAACCGGTGGCCGCCCCGCCAAACTCTTCCGCTTCCGCCGCGCCGTCCTCGAGGAACGCGAATTCGCCGGAACGAAATTACCGCTCTCCCGCAATTGACATATGCTCAGCTTGAGAATATCTATTTGCGCATGATATACTCAAAATGAGTATAATAAGGAGCCGGTCATGAATCTTCCCGTATCCGCATCCTCCCTTTACGATCGCGTCAGCCGCGTCATCCCCAAAGCCGAATGGCTGACGTTCCAGGATGATGTCGAGGCAATCCTCGAATTGAAGCGACGACACAACGCCGTCATTCTCGCGCATAACTACCAGACGCCGGAAATCTTTCATGGCGTTGCCGATATCGTCGGCGACAGCCTCGCGCTTGCCCGCAAGGCCGTGGACGTCGATGCCGACATCATCGTCCTTGCCGGCGTGCATTTCATGGCCGAGACCGCCAAGCTGCTGAACCCGGAAAAGACGGTTCTGATCCCCGACATGGAAGCCGGCTGCTCGCTGGCGGAATCGATCACGCCCGAGGATATCGCTCTGCTGCGCCAGGCTCATCCGGGCGTCCCCGTCGTCACCTATGTCAATACGTCGGCGGCCGTGAAGGCTGCTTCCGATATCTGCTGCACCTCGGGCAATGCCCGGCAGGTGGTGGAATCGCTCGGCGTGCCGAAGGTGCTGATGCTTCCGGATGAGTATTTGGCGCGCAACGTGGCGCGCGAGACCAATGTCGAGCTTATCGCCTGGCATGGGCACTGCGAGGTCCATGAACTTTTCACGGCAGACGATATCCGGCAGCTGCGCGAGAATTATCCCGGCGTGACGGTACTTGCGCACCCGGAATGCCCGCCCGACGTCGTGGCGGCGGCTGACTTCGCCGGCTCGACCGCCGTGATGTCCGATTACGTCGGCAAGAAGCGTCCGTCGCGCGTCGTGCTTCTGACCGAATGTTCGATGAGCGACAATGTCGCCGTGCACCACCCCGACGTCGAGTTCATCCGGCCCTGCAATCTCTGCCCGCACATGAAGCGCATCACGCTCGGCAATATCCGCAAGGCGTTGGAAGAGGGGCGGCATGAGGTGACGGTCGACCCTGCAATTGCCGCAGACGCCCGTCGGGCAGTGGAAAGGATGCTGGCGATATGAGCGAGATCCTCGAAGAACTGAGTGGCCGCATCGTCATCGTCGGCAGCGGCCTTGCCGGCTTGATGACCGCCCTGACGCTGGCGCCCGAACCCACCGTGATCGTCACCCGCGCCCTGATCGGTGCGGAAACCTCGAGCGCCTGGGCGCAGGGCGGCATCGCCGCCAGTATCGGCAAGGGTGATAGCGCCGCCCTGCATCTCGCCGATACGCTTGCCGCAGGCGACGGGCTCTGCGACGCGAAGGTGGCGGCAAGGATTGTTGCGGAAGCTCCAGTCGCAATCGCCGCCCTGGAGCGGGCAGGCGTCGAGTTCGATCGCGATGATGCCGGAGAATTGTCGTTTGGCCTTGAAGCCGCGCATTCGCTTCGGCGCATCGTCCATTCCAAGGGTGACGGCTCGGGCGCTGCCATTGTCCGCGCGCTTGCCGAAGCGGTCGGCCGCACGCCGTCGATCACCGTGCTGGAGGGCTATCAGGCACAGCGGCTCTTGCTGGATGGGGATCGCGTCACCGGGCTTCTGTGCCTGACCGAGAAGGGCAGCGTTGCCTTGCCGTCCTCCCGCGTCGTTCTCGCCACGGGCGGTGTCGGTGGCCTGTTCGATGCGACGACCAACCCGGTCGGCAATTTCGGGCAAGGCATTGCGCTTGCGGCAAGGGCCGGGGCACGGCTTGCCGATATGGAATTCGTGCAATTCCATCCGACCGCGCTCGCCAGCCGCCGCCGTCCCCTGGCGCTCGTCAGCGAAGCGGTTCGCGGCGAAGGCGCGCTTCTCGTCAACGAAAGCGGCGTGCGCTTCATGGCCGGGGTAGACGGTGCCGAGCTCGCGCCGCGCGATGTGGTCGCCCGCGCCATCAGCGCGGAAATCGCTCGTGGCGGCCGGGTTTTCCTCGATGCGCGACAGGCGCTCGGCCGCCGTTTCGCCGCGCGCTTTCCGGTTATCGAAGCCCTTTGCCACGAGGCCGGCGTCGATCCGGCGAGCGATCTCATTCCGGTGCGTCCGGCCGTTCACTATCACATGGGCGGCGTGGCGACCGACGAGAATGGCCGCAGCTCAGTTTCCGGCCTATGGGTCGTGGGCGAGGCGGCCTCCACCGGTCTGCACGGCGCCAACCGCCTTGCCAGCAACTCCCTGCTGGAGGCAGCGGTCATGGGCATGCGGGCGGCGCACGATATTGCCGGCACGGATGCAGGCCCCACGGGATTGCCGAACCATTTTCCCGAGACTTTCGCGCCAGACCTGACGCTCATCCGGCCGATCGTGTCGCGGCATCTCGGCGTGCTGCGCAATGCCGGCGCCATCCACGGCGCGATCGCAGCACTCCTGCCGCTTTGCGAGAGCGAGAGCCCGGCGACCGACCCGGCGCTGGTGGCACTGCTGATTGCCGTCTTCGCAAGTCTCAGGATGGAATCGCGCGGCGCCCATGCCCGCACGGATTTTCCGCTGAAGCTACAGCATGCGCAGCGCCGCATGATGCATCTCACCGATGCCCTGGATATCGCCAGGTCCGTCGTCCCCTATTCCATGGCAAGGAGTGCCTGACATGACGCTTGCTCCCCTCCCGCGCCTGATCGTCGAGCCGCTGGTGCGCAATGCGCTGGTCGAAGATCTCGGTCTTGCCGGTGACGTGACATCCACGGCCGTCATCCCGGCGGAACATCGCTCCCGCGTCGCGATGGTGACCCGCCAGGCGGGCGTCGTCGCAGGTCTCGATGCGTCCGAACTCGCTTTCCAACTGGTGGACCCAGCCATTGTCATGACCCGTCATGTGCCCGATGGCACGAAGGTTGGAGCGGGCGACATCATTGCAACGATCGAGGGGCCATCGCGCGGTTTACTAACGGCGGAGCGCACCGCGCTGAATTTCCTCGGCCATCTCTCGGGCATTGCCTCCTTGACCGGCAGTATCGTCGAGGCGATCGCCGGCACGAAGGCATCGATCGTCTGCACCCGCAAGACGACGCCAGGTCTTAGGGCTCTGGAGAAATATGCCGTGCGGGCCGGCGGCGGCATGAACCATCGCTTCGCGCTCTATGACGCGGTGCTGATCAAGGACAACCACGTCGCCATTGCCGGCGGCATCACTGAAGCCATCCGCCGCGCCAAGACGGGCGTGGGCCACATGGTCAAGATCGAGGTCGAGGTGGATACGCTGGCGCAGCTTCGTGAAGCCATGCAGGAGGGGGTCGACGCGGTGCTGCTCGACAACATGACACCGGATCAACTGCGCGAGGCGGTCGATATCGTCGGTGGCCGGGCCATTACCGAAGCGTCGGGCCGCATCACGCCGGCAACGGCTGCCGCAATCGCCGCATCCGGCGTCGATCTCATCTCCGTCGGCTGGCTGACGCATAGCGCACCAACGCTCGATATCGGGCTGGATTGGAAGGCGGCGGTCTGAGGCAGGACGAGATACCACATTTTGGACGGCCGGGAACGCAAGGTTACCGGCTTCTGGTTGGTCATTTACCTCGTCAATGCGGATTGCACATCGGTCAACGCAAAATCATCTCCGACATACAGCAGAGGCGCTGAATGTTGTTTGGCAAGGGCATAGGCAAAGCAATCACCGAAATTCAGGCCGCCTCGCGTACCGAAACCCTTGCCGTATTCCACACGAGCCTTCATCGCGGCTCGCGCGAGATTGTCGTCTATCGAGGCAATCTCGATGCGGAACTCGGCCAAAAACTCGTCCAGATCGGCAATTGCTTCGCGCCGGTTTCCCTCTTTGATCCTGCTCGTCATGACCGTGCCGGCCTCGACGTAATTCACAGCCGATATGAGACGAAGACTATCGGTCTGAAGAGCCATCATGCAGTCGGAAGCTTCTGCCTCCTCGAACATGATCGCAATGATGGCAGACGCATCAACGATCATCATCGGGGGAAATCGAGTTCTTCAGCTGTATCGCCGACCGCTTCATCCCATTCCTGTTTCGTGACGGCGCGGCGATCGTAGCGGCTGGCGCGCCCACGCACGAAAGCCTTCATGCGGGCAACATAGTCGCCATGCGCCTCCTGCTCGGCACGCAGCCGTTCCAGCCGCTCGCGCATGGCCTGGGTGATGGCGTCGGTCATGGTCTCGCCGGTCAGGCGGGACAGCTCCCGCGCCAGCCGATCCGCTTCTTCGGTCTTGATGCTCAATGCCATCGCCATCTCTTTCTAGATAACTGATCTAGATAGCATGCATACGTCGCTTCTTCAATGGAAAAGGGTCACGATCAAGTTGAGCCTGGTTAATACGTAACCTAAATCGACTCTTTGACCTCTGATGCGACCTGCTCGCTGCTCAGCTTTCACACCACGACCGGCACCTGCGCGCCGTCCATGCTGATCACGACGCCGGTGACGTAGCTCGCCTTGGCCGAGCTCAGGAACGCAACGACATTGGCGATGTCGGCTGGATCGGCCATGTGGCCGATCGGGATACGCTGCAGGGCATCGGCGAGCGCCTCCTTCTCGGTCGAGCCGGAAGCCTTCGCCGCCGCCTTGAGGCCTTCGGCGACGCGATCGGTTTCCGTCAAGCCGGGATTGAGGCCGACGACGCGCACACCTCGGCCGGCATAGGCATTGGCAAGCCCGACGCTTGCAAGCATGAGGGCGGCATTAGCCGAGCCGCCCGCCACGTGGACGGGCGAGGCGATCTTGCCGCCGTTGCCGATAATATTGATGACCGCACCCGAGCCGCGTGAGCCCATGCGCTTGATCACGGGATCGATCACGTTGACGTAGGAAAAGTACTTCGCATCCATCGCAGCCCGCCAGATGGCGGGGGTCAATTCATCGGCCGGCGTGCGCGCCGCGGCACCTGCGCTGTTGACGAGGATATCGATCGGGCCGACGTCGGCCTCGACCTTATTTACCACGGCAAGTGCCTGCTCGTCGGAGATCAGATCGGCGGCATAGCCATGCGCGCCGGGAAGCCCGGAGAGGGCAGCATCGATATTGGACTGCGAGCGCGAGCAGATTGCGACGCGCGCACCTTCCTGCAGGAAGAGTTCAGCACAGGCATAGCCGATGCCCTTCGAGCCGCCCGTGATCAGAACGACTTTATCCTTCAAGCCAAGGTCCATGGAATCTCTCCGGTACGGTTTGCTAGGGATCGCCAAGCTACGTCCCGAAATCACCACCGTACAGGGTCGCGGTCGTCACAGCTTGGTTACCGGAGCGCGATCTTATGAAAGACGCTTGGCCTTCAGCACGGACACGGCCGTCTCGCTATTATGGACGTAATCATTGGCATCGGGCTGGCGCTGCACCAGCAGAATGAACAGAAGATCGGTCAGCATCAGCTGCGCGTCGCGCGCGGTGATCGCCGAGGAGCGGACGCGATCCTCGTCGCCGACGGTGTGAAGGCAGATGTCGGCGACGCGGGCAAGCGGGTTGTCCTGTAGCCCGGTGACGGCAACGACGGTTGCCTGGCGCTGGCTTGCCAGTTCCGCGATCCGCAGGGTTTCGATGCTGGCGCCGGAATAGGAAAGCGCAAAAAGCAGGTCGTCCGGACCCAGGGTCGACGCGTTGGCCATCTGCACATGGCTGTCGCTGTCATGCAGCACGTTGCGCCCGAGCTTCATCAACTTGTAGGAAAAGTCGCGTGCGACCAGCGACGAGGCGCCGACACCGGCCAGATGGATACGCCGGGCGTCGTGAAGCGCTTCGAGCGCTTTTTCGATATTGGCTTCGTTGTTGACGGAGATGGTTTGCTGCATCGCCTGCATCTTGCTGCCGAGCAGCTTCTGCAGGATCGTGAGATAGCCGTCGCCGACCTCGATCGTGCCATGGATCATCCCAGCAGGCGCCTGCCATTCCTGTGCCTTGGCCTCGCTGACGGCAAGCTTCAATTCCTGATAGCCGGCATAGCCGAGCTTCTGGCTGAACTTGACGACGCTCGACTGGCTGCGGCCCGTTTCCACCGCCAGAGCCGCGGAGGACAGACGCAACATCTGGTCGGGATTATCGATGATGAATCGGCCGATCTGGCGGTCGGCGGGGGCCATGGCTTCGAGCTGCGCGCTGATTTTCTTTAAGATCGACATTTGGTCCTTCAGGGGTCCCTTCAGGCCGTCAACACCGACCGCAGTGAAAATAGCATCCGGTGTGGGCTCTGCAATCTCGCTTCGTGCGATCGGACATTATCATAGCAAATTGGAATAAAAAATTCCAATTCCCGTTGACAGCATGGAATGGTCGAATAATCTCTGAGGGGAACGACGGTGGCTTTTGTGCCCTTGTCTATTTCCTCGGCGGATATTCATCATGGACAGACTTCGCATCTCCGGCGGCAGAAGGTTGCAGGGCGCGGTGACCATCGCCGGCGCGAAGAACGCGGCGCTGCCGCAGATCGCGGCGGCGCTTTTAAGCCCGCATCCGCTGGAGCTGACCAACCTGCCCTTAGTCAGCGATGTCGAGAACATGCTCGATGTCATTGCCCTGCACGGTGCCAAGGTCGAGCGCGGGCCGCATGGCACGACGATCGATGCAAGCGATATCGTCTCGAAGGAGACGTCGTATGATACCGTCAGGCGCATGCGGGCAACCGTGCTGGTGCTGGCGCCATTGCTTGCCCGCTTCGGCCATGCGCGCGTCTCGCTTCCCGGCGGCTGCGCCATCGGCGCGCGGCCCGTCGATATGCACATCAAGGCGCTATCGAGCCTCGGCGCCGATATTGCGATCGAAAGCGGACTGATCGTCGCTTCGGCTTTAAATGGGCTGAAGGGCGCGCGGATCGTCTTGAGCTCGCCATCCGTCGGCGCGACGGAAACGGCGATGATGGCCGCCTGCGCGGCCAAGGGCGAAACCGAGATCCTGAATGCCGCCCGCGAGCCGGAAGTGGCTGATCTGGCAGCCTGCCTCAGCGCCATGGGCGCGCGGATCGAAGGCGCAGGCACGCATCGCATCCTCATCGATGGTGACGCCGACTGGCGTCCTGCCAGGCATCATGGCATCCCCGACCGTATCGAGGCCGGCACCTATGCCGTGGCGGCGGCAATCACCGGCGGCCAGCTCGAGCTCATTCATGCGCGCTTAGAAAATCTGGCTTCGGTCGTTCAGGCGCTCGAAGCCATGGGCGTCAGCGTCTGGCCGAGCGATCGCGGTCTCGTCGTTTCCCGGGACGGCCCGCTCAAGGGTGCCGATATCACCACGGAACCCTATCCAGGTTTTCCAACGGACCTGCAGGCGCAGTTCATGGCTCTCGCCTGCTGCGCCGCCGGCGCCTCGCTGATCCGCGAGACGGTATTCGAAAATCGCTTCATGCATGTACCGGAGCTGACGCGGCTCGGCGCCAACATCACGCTGCAAGGGACGACGGCTTTGGTGCGCGGTGGCGCACCGCTCAAGGGCGCGCAGCTCATGGCGACGGACCTTCGCGCTTCCGTGTCGCTGGTCCTCGCCGCTCTCGTGTCGGAAGGCGAAACCATCGTCAACCGCGTCTATCATCTCGACCGCGGCTACGAGCAGCTGGATCGCAAACTGCGTCTCTGCGGCGCCGATATCGAACGGCTGATCTCATGACTGCCGCATCGGAAAGCGCCCCTTATTTCCTCGGCGTCGATGGCGGCGGCACCGGCTGCCGGGCGCGCATCGAGAATGCCGAGGGCACCGTTTTAGGGCAGGGGTTGTCCGGGCCGGCGACGACCCGTCTTGGCATCGCCGAAGCGTGGGCGTCGATTTCGCGTGCATTCGACGCTGCCATCGAGGAGGCGGGGTTAAACGCTTCCGATATCAGGCGCATTCATGCAGGCGTCGGATTGGCGGGGATCGGCCGCAAAGGCGCGCTTGCCGCGCTCAAGGCGATAGAACACCCCTTTGCCAGCATCGATTTCGTCAGCGACGGCGAGGGCGCCTGCCTTGGCGCGCATTCCGGTCGCGATGGTGCCATCGTGATTGCCGGGACGGGCTCCATTGGGCTCGGTCTCGTCGAGGGGCGGCAATTACGGGTTGGCGGCTATGGGTTTCCGATCTCGGATGAAGGCAGCGGTGCCTATCTCGGGCTGAAGACGGTGCAGCTTGCGCTGCGCGCCCATGATGGTCGCGAACAGAAGACGGCGCTGCTGGCCGAGATCATGCAGCGTTTCCAGAACGATCCGATGGAAGCCGTCGCCTGGATGGATCGGGCATCGGCCACGGATTACGCGGCTCTTGCGCCGATGGTCCTGCGCCACGCCGATCAAGGTGATGCGGTTGCACGTCGGATCGTGCAGGGCGCTGCCGGCCATATCGATACGCTGGTTCGCACCCTGTTCGAGAAGGGGGCGCCGCGCGTGTGTCTGCTCGGCGGTCTCGCAAGCCCGCTCGAGCCCTGGCTTGCACCCGATGTGCGCCGCCGGCTGAAACCCATCGATGGCGATGCGGTCTCCGGCGCGATCATTCTGGCCAGACGATCCGCTAGCCTGGTCCCGAACTGATCGACGCCTTCTCTCCTCTCTTGATTTCATCGGCGGCAAGCTCTATTTTTGACTACATATGGTCATTTTAGTTTGGGAGCACGTGATGTCGACAATTAGCGTGGCAGAGGCAAAGGCTGGCTTTGCCAATCTGGTTGACGAAGCCGCCAACGGCGATTTTGTCACCATCACGCGCCACGGGAAGCCCGCTGCCGTGCTTGTGTCCGTCGAAGCAGCCGAGGCTGCAAAGAAGGCTTTGGAGAAGCCGAGGCCGAATTTCGGAGATTTCCTGCTCACCTTTCCCGGTGGCATCGATTTGGATCGAAACTCCTCAAAAATGAGGGACGTTGATTTGTGACCGCATACCTGCTCGATACGAATATTATCAGCAGGTTTGCGCCGGATAAGGTGCCTCCGTCCAATGCTGTACGGAGCTGGTTCCATAGCCAGGGCGAAGCCGACGCACTTTTTCTGTCGGCTATGTCCGTTTCTGAGATCGAAAAGGGAATGCGCTCCCTTCATCGTCGCGGTGGGACTGAGCGAGCCAAGCGGCTTTCTAACTGGCTCGATTTCGTCACAGACAGTTTTGGTGATCGTATCCTACCCATGGATACGGTCGTCGCGCGGATTGCCGGCGCTCTGGAAGACGATGCCCTAAGCAAGGGCCACAATCCCGGCCTCGGGGACATTATCATTGCGGCGACGGCGCGGGCTTATGACCTGACTGTCATCACCGAGAACTTACGGCATTTCCAGCCGCTCGACGTATCCGTTGATCTTCCGGCTGTTTTCCGGCCGTGATGATCGGGCAGAGTGTTTGATCGAGCGACAATCCTACTGGCACGCTGTCCGATGTGTAAGGCCCCGCTGACGCATGATCGCGGTGGGACGTCTACGCGAACAAGATGGAATATTTTATTCCTTAATGGATTGACGAGAGGAATAAACGGGCATAGTGTTAACCTAGGTAAACAGGGAATGGACGGGGAACGAAGCCGAAAAAGGCCATCCTCAGTCCCGGCTGGCTTTGGTCGTCCGTCTTGCTGAAAACCGATCCTTGCTGCGGTGTGCCCAATGTTCATGTGATTGGGCGCGCCACGCTGACTTATTGATATCGAAGCGTTATTTCGCGAGCAGGCCCATGACAGAGCAGAAATTGATATCCGAACTGGAGCAGTTGGTTTCCGAAGGGCGCAACCCGAATACGATGCATATCGATCTATTGCCGACCTTCGATATCCTGCGTGAAATCAACTATGAGGATCAGACGGTGCCGGTCGCCGTCGAAAAGGTGATCCCGGCAATCGCCGCCGCCGTCAATCAGATCGTCATTGCCTTCCAGAAGGGTGGCCGGCTGATCTATATGGGGGCTGGCACCAGCGGCCGGCTCGGCGTTCTCGATGCCTCCGAATGCCCGCCCACCTTCAGTGTACCGCCTGACATGGTCATCGGCCTGATCGCCGGCGGCCCGGATGCGCTGCGGCGCTCGATCGAAGGCGCGGAGGATGATCCGGCGCAGGGGCGCCAGGCGCTGGAAGAGATCAACCTGACCAGGGACGATGTCGTCGTCGGCATCGCCGTCAGTGGCCGCACGCCCTATGTCATTGGTGGCTTGAACTATGCCAAGAGCATCGGCGCCTTCACGGTTGCGCTATCCTGCAACCCGAATTCCATCATTGCCGGCATTGCCGATCTGGCGATCTCGCCGGTCGTCGGCCCCGAAATCCTGACCGGCTCTACCAGGCTGAAGTCCGGCACGGCCCAGAAGCTCATTCTCAACATGCTGACGACGGCAAGCATGATCCGCATCGGCAAGAGCTATCAAAACCTCATGGTCGACGTCAGTGCCAGCAACAAGAAGCTGGTGGCGCGCGCCTCGCGCATCGTCATGCAGGCGACCGGCTGCACCCAGCATGAAGCGCGCCGCGTACTCGATCTGACGGGAAACGACGTCAAGCTTGCCATTCTCATGGAAATTACCGGGATGGGCATTGAAGAAGCCCGCACGGCATTGCAAAACGCTGATGGATTCCTGCGCAAGGCCATCAACGCCAGGACTGCTTGAGACAACCATCGCGGCATGCCGCGATGGCAATCAATGGGCCAAAATCGGCCGGGGACATTTAAAAAATTTGGAGGACTGGCAATGAGAGGAAATTTTAGACGGACGCTGTTTTCGGGAGCAGCGCTGGTCATCGGGCTTGGTCTGGCGACGATCGCGATGCCTGTGGAGGCGGCAACGCTGCGCATGGCATGGTCGCAGGACGCAACTGGGCTTGATCCGCACAAGCAGACGGCCTTCTCCTCCATCCGCCTGCTAGAACTGATTTACGAGCCGCTGGTTCGCCTCGACGGCAATCTGCAGATCGTGCCCGGTGTCGCAGAAAGCTGGCAGTTCTCGCCCGACGGCAAGCAATTGACCTTCAAGCTCAATGCCAAGGCCAAGTTCCAGAATGGCGCGCCGGTGATTTCGGCCGACGTCAAGGCCTCGTTCCAGCGCATTCTCGACCAGGCGACAGCCGCCGTCGCCCGCGCCAATTTCCTGTCGATCGCAAGCATCGACACACCCGATGCCAATACCGTCGTCTTCAACCTGTCGCAGCCCGACGTTCCCCTTCTGACGGCGATGACGAGCCTCAATGCGGCCGTGGTTCCGGCAAGCGAAATCACCGCCGGTACCATCGGCACGAAGGCGATCGGCTCCGGCCCCTTCAAGCTCGAGAGCTGGGTTCCGAATTCCAAGGAAGTCCTGAGCGCCAACAAGGATTGGGCAGGTGGCGCTGTCGGCGTCGACGGCATCAATATCAGCGTGCTGCCGGACGAAACGGCGATCCTTGCCTCGCTGCGCACCGGCCAGATCGATTTCGCGCTGCTCAACGATCCGCTCGTTGCAACACTGGTGCCGAAGGAGCCGAAGCTGCAGCTCACCCGCACGCCGGTGCTCTCCTACAACGTGCTGCAGCTCAATCCGTCGCGTAAACCCATGGATCAGTTGGCCGTGCGCCAGGCGATCTCCTGTGCCATCGACCGCAAGGATGTGATGGATACAGCCGCTCTCGGCGAAGGCAAGGTGACCGGGCCGCTGACGATGCCGCTTTATGCCACCGATCCCAGCCAGCTCTTCTGCTATACGCGCGACGTCGCCAAGGCGAAGAAGCTGATGGCCGATGCCGGTTTTGCCAATGGCTTTTCCGCGACCGTGATCGCCGCAACCGGCGAGCCGCCGACGGCCACGGCCGAGGCGCAGGTCATCCAGTCGCAGCTTTCCGAAATCGGCATCAAGCTCGATATCAAGGTGATGGAGCTCAACGTCTATGTCGACACCTGGCTCAAGGGCAATTTCGACATGGCGGTGGCGCTCAACGGCGGCAGTGCCGATCCCTATTCGATGTATAACCGCTACTGGACGAAATCCGGCAACCTGCAGAAGGTCGCCAACTATATCGACGACACGCTCGACAGCCTGATGCAGAAGGGCCGCGCCGAGACCGATCCGGCCAAGCGCAAGGAAATCTTCGCCGAATTCGAAAAGCACATCGCCGAAGCTTCGCCCTGGATCTGGCTCTACACGGCCTACGGCTATACGGCCGAGCAGAAGAACGTCGAGGGCTTCGTGCCGACGCCGACCGGTTCGCTATTCGGTCTGAGCAAAGTCTCGATCAAGTAACGGCAGTCGAGACCTAGAGGAAGCGAAATGGCATACCTGACGCGCCGGTTGATGACATTCCCACTGATCATGCTGGGCGTGTCCATCTTCGTCTTCGTCGCCATCCGGCTGGTGCCCGGAGATGCGATCACCGCGATGCTCGGGACCAATGCGGGCCTGCTGACGCCGGAGCAGCGGCAGGCCCTTGCCGTCTATTTCGGTATCGACCAGCCCTGGCCGATCCAGTACTGGCATTGGCTGCTCGGCGTATTCCAGGGCAATCTTGGCATATCCGTCACCTATGGCAAGCCGGTGCTCGATATCATCCTGGAGCGCTTTCCGCTGACACTCGAGCTTGCGCTGCTCGCCATGGTGATCGCACTCGCCATCGGCCTGCCTGCCGGCGTCTTTGCCGCCACGCGAAACGAAAAACTGTCCGATCTTGCCGTGCGCATCTTCGCCATGATCGGCCAGTCGACGCCCAATTTCGTCCTCGGACTTCTGTTGATCTATGCCTTGTCGGCCGGTTTCGGCGTATTGCCGACCATGGGGGAATTCACGCCGATCTGGCAGGATCCGCTCGGCAATCTCGGCCAGATGATCCTGCCGGCGCTCACCCTCGGCTTTGCCTTCGCGGCGTCGGTGACGCGCGTCGTGCGCTCCGCCATGCTCGATGTCTTGAGCGATGACTATGTGCGTACGGCCCGCAGTCGCGGCGTGCCGGCGCGCGGCGTCATCTGGCGGCATGCTTTGCCGAATGCGCTCATCCCGGTGGTGACGCTGAGCGGCGTCGAATTCGGCTACCTGCTCGGCGGCGCGGTGCTGGTCGAGCAGATCTATGCGCTGCCCGGGCTTGGGCGGTTGGTGCTCGATGCGATCCAGCAGCGCGATTATGCCCTGGTTCAGGGTTGCGTGCTGTTCATCGCGTTCAATTTCATGATCGTCAACCTGCTTGTCGATCTCGCCTATGTCGCGCTCGATCCGCGCGTCCGTCTGGGAGAAGGCTGATGCGGATGATCAAGGCCATTTTCGGACATGTCAGCGGCCGGATCGGCGGCGTCATCGTGCTCATCTACATCTTGGCTGCCATCCTCGGCATGCTCGGCTTGACGCCGCATGATCCGGTGGCACGCAATCCGTTGGCCCGCCTGCAATCGCCCGGTTATGCCTATTGGATGGGCACCGACCTGCTTGGGCGCGATGTGGTCAGCCGCTTGATGAATGGTATCGGAGAATCCTTGACCGTTGCGTTCTTCTCCGTTGCGCTTGCGAGCCTGATCGGCACCGTGCTTGGCCTGACCGCCGCCTGGTCGGGCAAGCGTTGGGACGGCGTGATCATGCGTCTGATGGATGTGCTTTTGGCCTTTCCGGCGATCCTGCTGGCGCTGCTGATCATCGCCATTGTCGGGCCTGGCACCTGGACCAGCGTCGCCGCGATCGCGATCGTCTATACGCCGATCTTTACCCGTGTGGTGCGCGGCCCGGCCCTTTCGCTGAAGGCACGCGATTTCGTCGATGCGGCCCGGACCTTCGGCAGCAGTAGGTCCTATATCCTGACGCGGCATCTCCTGCTCAATCTCGTCGCACCCTTGACCGTGCAGGTAACGCTGGCACTCGCCTGGTCGCTGTTGACGGAGGCGGGCCTGAGCTTCCTCGGCTTGGGAACGCAGCCGCCGGCCTCGTCCTTGGGCCTGATGCTGAGCGACAGCCGCAATCTGATGGAAACGGCACCCTGGCTGCTGATCTTCCCCGGCATCACCATCATGATCTCCATTCTCGGCTTCAATCTGCTCGGCGACGCCCTGCGCGATATCCTTGATCCGAAGATGCGGAGGGCGACGGTATGACACCACTTCTCTCTGTGTCCGATCTGCGCGTCGGTTTCGGCCGCAATCCCGAAGCCAACCCCATCGTTCGCGGCGTCAGCTTTAATCTCGATGCCGGCGAAACGCTGGCGATCGTCGGCGAAAGCGGCTCGGGCAAGTCGGTCACGGCGCTTTCGATCAATCGCCTCGTCGATTTCGGCGGTGGCCGCATTACCGCCGGTTCGATCCGTCTGACGCGGGCCGACAACCGCATTCTCGACCTGACCAAGGCGAGCGAAGCTCAGCTGACGAAGATCCGTGGTGGCGAGATCGGCATGATCTTCCAGGAACCGATGACCTCCCTCAACCCGGTCCTGACCATCGGGACGCAGATCGAGGAATCGTTCCGGCTGCATCGTGGTCTGACGGGAAGCCAGGCAAAGGCGGCGGCCAAGGATGCCCTGGATCGCGTGCGCATTCCCGATGCTGCGCGCCGTCTGACCTATTGTCCGAACCAGCTCTCCGGCGGCATGTTGCAGCGCGTGATGATCGCAACGGCGCTTGCCTGCAATCCCCGTCTGCTGATCGCCGACGAGCCGACAACGGCGCTCGATGTCACCGTGCAGGCGCAGATCATGGCGCTGCTTGCCGAATTGAAGCGCGAGACCGGCATGTCGATGATCTTCATCACCCATGATATCGGCCTTGTCGCCGGCATTGCCGACAAGGTGATGGTGATGCAGGCCGGCGAGGCGGTGGAGCAGGGTGAGCTCAATCAGATCCTCGATCATCCCGCGCATCCCTATACCCAGCATCTGCTGCATTCGGTCCCGCATTTCGCCTCCGGGCAGGCGGCACGCAGCGATTTCCAGCGCGATAAGGTACCATCCAAGCCGGCGCTGAAAGTGGAAGGGCTCACGGTCCGCTTCCCGGTCAAGGGCAGCTTCCTGCGGCGCTCGACCGGCGCAGTCCATGCCGTCGAAGGCGTCGGTTTCGACCTGATGCCGGGTGAGACACTGGCAATCGTCGGCGAGAGCGGATCGGGCAAATCCACGACCGCAAGGGCGATCCTCGGGCTCGTCAAGTCGACCCGCGGCGTCTTCACGGCGAATGGCGGCAAGGCTGCCGATCGCACGGGCGCGGTGCAGATGGTCTTCCAGAATCCCTATGCCTCCCTTAATCCGCGCCTTCGCGTCGACAGTATCCTTGCCGAACCGGTGATCGCATCGGGAGTGGGGGTTTCCGCCGAAACGCGCGAGCGCATGGTCATGCTGCTGAAGCGCGTGGGCTTGCCCGAAAACGCCCTGGAGCGCTATCCGCACGAATTTTCCGGCGGCCAGCGTCAGCGGCTTTGCATCGCGCGCGCCTTGATGCTCAATCCTTCCGTGCTGGTGCTCGACGAAGCGGTTTCGGCACTTGACGTCTCCGTCCAGGCCCAGGTCTTGAGCCTGTTGATCGAATTGCAGCGAGAATACGGTCTCGCTTATCTTTTCATCTCGCATGACATGGCGGTCGTCGAGCGCATCGCCCATCGCATTGCCGTGATCTATGCCGGGCAGATCGTCGAGATCGGCGATGCCGTCTCCGTCTTGTCGGAGCCCAAGCATTCCTATACCAGGCAGCTGATCGCGGCGGTTCCAACGGTTGAGCGGCGCAAGGAAACCTTTACGCTCGACACACGCCAGGTTCCGTCGCTGGTGCGCCCGCGGGGCTTCGAGCCCACCGTACCGGAATGGCGCCGTTTCGCAGCGGATCATATCGCTCTGGCGGAAGCCTGAGCGGAGCTGCAGGGAGCCGAGATGGAAGGGGGGAGCATGCAGTTTCAGGAGCGTTTCGACCGGGCCTTCGCGCCGCTCGAACAATCGGTTGCAGCGGCCCGCATTCCGGGCGGCGTGTTTGGCATGGTCGATCTTAAAGGGAACCGGCAGGTCCGCGCCGTCGGCTCGGCGCAAAAGGTGCCTGATGTCAGGCCGATGCTTGCCGATACTTGGTTCGACCTTGCATCGCTCACCAAGGTCATTTTCACCACGCCGCGCATCCTTGCCCTCGCCGAGGCCGGCACGATCGATCTCGATGCGCCGCTGACAGCGCTCCTGCCCGATCTGCGCCAATACAGCGCCGAAGCCTGGGAACGGAAGGTGACGTTCCGGCAATGCTTGGGCCATCAGACACCGTTCCCCGCGGTCGAGCCAATTTATACCTATGGCCGCGATCCGGAGCTTTTGCGCACCTTCATCCTGCAGCGCGAATGGCGCGCCGGCCCACCTGTCTATTCCGACATCAACTTCATTCTCCTCGGCTTCGCGCTGGAGCGGCTGGCCGGACAGACGCTCCGCGCCATGGATCCGGGGCCGGGCTTTGCCTTCTCCGCGCCGCCCGAGCTGTCGGCCGCGACGGAAGATTGCACCTGGCGCCCCCGCATTCTGTCGGGCGAGGTTCATGACGACAATTGTTCCGCGCTGCAAGGCGCCGGTCATGCCGGCCTATTCGGAACGGCGGACGCGATCCTCGATTTTGCCAGGGGATTGCTTGACGGTAGCGGCGCATCGGCTCAATCAATTGCCCTGATGCGCGCGCCGCTTTCGGCCACCCGTACGCATGGCTGGGAGCGCCCACATGACGGCTGGCATGGCGGCACCCTTTGCTCGCCGGGAACCATCGGCCATACGGGGTTCACCGGCACGGCCCTCTGGGTCGATTTCGATAAGGGCAGGGCCTGGACCTTGCTTACCAATCGCATTCATCCGACACGCCACTTCGACAGCGGCATCCTGGCGCTTCGTCAAACGGTGAGTGATCTCGTCAACGCAGCTTAGGAGCCTGACCATGGAACCAATCTGGGCAGTGGGTCTGATGACCGGGACCGTCCTCGACGGCAATATCGATGTCGCCATGCTGAAGACGGATGGCGAGCGCATCGTGGAATTCGGTCCTTACGTGCTGGCGCCCTATCCCGATTGGATCCGCAAGCTTCTGGAAGAGACCCTGGCGCAGGCGCGCGCCTGGAACTTCGAAGGGCCGGAGCCAGCGATCTTCAAGCAAGCCGAGGAGGCCCTGACGCGCGCCCAGTCGGAGGCGGTCAGGGAGCTGGTCGAAAGCAACGGCATGACGATGGCCGACATCGGCGTCGTCGGCTTCCACGGCCAGACCGTGCTGCATCGCGCGCCGCAGAAGGATCGGCTGGGACAGACGCGCCAGCTGGGGGATGGCGAGCTGATGTGCTCCATCCTCGGCACCAAGGTCGCCTATGATTTCCGCTCGGCCGACATGCGCGCCGGCGGGCAGGGCGCACCACTTGCCGCGGCGTATCACACCGCACTGCTGCGTGGCGCGGGTGCTGCGGGGGAGGCCGCCATTCTCAATCTTGGTGGTGTGGCCAACGTCACCTGGTGGGACGGAGAGGGCAATTTCGTTGCTTTCGATACCGGCCCGGCCAACGCGCCTCTGAACGATTTCATCAAGTCTCACGGGCTCGGCGAGATGGACCGGGACGGCGCGCTTGGGCGCGCCGGCAAGGTCGACGAGGCGCGGCTCGAAAAGCTGTTGCAGCACCCCTATCTGACCGCGCCCTATCCGAAATCGCTCGATCGGTTCGATTTCGGTGCCGCCATGGCGGATGGCCTGGGTCCCGAAGACGGCGCCGCCACACTTTCGGCCTTCACGGCAAGCGCCGTCGGCAAGGCGTTGGATCTTCTGCCGCGCAGGCCGAGCAAAGTGGTCGTCAGCGGCGGCGGCCGGCACAATCCGACGATCATGTCGATGCTCCGGAGCCGGGCCGGCGTCGAGCCGATTTTTGCCGAGGATCTCGGCTGGCGTGGCGATGCGGTGGAGGCGGAGTGCTTTGCGTTTCTCGCCGTGCGCGTCTTACGCGGCCTGCCGATCAGCTTTCCCGGCACGACGGGCGTGCCGGCGCCGATGCGCGGCGGGCGCCTCGCACAGTAGCGGCCGACGAACAATCGCCGTCACGTCAGAGGTTTTCGCTGCGGTCCTTCGATGATATGAAGAGGCCGCGAATTTGCGATCGGTTGGTTTCGGACGGATATCGCTTAGATGGCAGGCAGGCAGTATCGGGCAGGCTCCGTCGGCATGATTGTCGCTTTTGCGATCGCTTGCGCCATTGGCATGTCGACTTCCAATCCCGCAGCAGCGCAACCGGAATGGCGGGTTGCGCCGCCCGCTTGCGTCTCCGGCCCAATGACGACGGAAACGGGCCAGACGCTTTGCCTGCGCAAGGACAGCTATAATCGCGATCTGTGCACGGCCATCGAGTATTTCGCTCACGCCAATCATCTGCCGCCGGACTATCTGGCGCGGCTGGTCTGGCGCGAAAGCCTGTTTCGCTCCGATGCCGTCAGCCCAAAGGGTGCTCGCGGTATTGCGCAGTTCATGCCGGGAACGGCGAAGCTGCGTGGCGTGCGCGACAGCTATGATGCGCTCGAAGCGCTCGGCAAGGCGGCGACCTACCTCGATGAACTGCGCGACCGTTTCGGCAATCTTGGTCTCGCCGCCGCCGCCTATAATGCCGGTGAGGGCGGTCTTGCCAATTTTCTGAATTCCGGCGGTCTTCCCTTCGAAACGCGCAACTATGTGAGCGCGATCACCGCCCATAGTGTCGAGGAATGGCGGGACGATCCGCCCGATATCGCCGCCCCTGTGCTGGACAAGGGCAAATCCTTCGTCGATTCCTGCGTCGCGCTTGTCCAAAGCCGGCGCCTGAAACCGACGCCTTTGGAGCAGGAGCGGCCCTGGGCGCCCTGGGGTGTTCAATTGGCCGAGCATTTTCAGCTGGATGCCGCCCGGCGTCTGTTTACCGCGAACATCCAGAAATTGCCGTCTCCGCTGAATGCGGAGAAGCCGTTGATCGTGCGCCAGCGCAATGCCGATTTCGGCCGTCGTGTCCGCTATGCGGCGCGCATCGGGCGGGAAACACGGGGGCAAGCGGATGCCGTTTGCACGCAGATCCGGCAGCAGGGCGGCTCCTGCCTGGTCTTCCGGAACTAGCGTTCTGCGTGGCGCCATAACCCGTAGCGATTGTTTGATTTACTGTCGCTTGATTGTGCTTTACTCCCTGAAGTCACAAGCTTATTTCTTGTAAGCCCGGCCTTTGGGAGGAAGCCGTTTGGGTAGCCAAAGGAGTGTATGATGGCGCAGAAGCGTGAAGTCCCTGGTATCCGTCCCTACAATAGCCCCGCCGGCGGTTGGGGCGCACTGAAAGCCACCGCCAAGGCGGTTCGCGACCAGATGGATGTCACCGAAGCGCCCGGTCTTCTCCTGCGCACCAACAAGCCGACGGGCTTCGATTGCCCGGGCTGTGCCTGGCCCGACAAGGAGCATACCTCCACGTTCCAATTCTGCGAAAACGGCGCCAAGGCCGTGACCTGGGAAGCGACGAACAAGCGCGTGACGCCCGAATTCTTTGCCGAACATACGGTCAGCGAACTTCGGACCTGGAGCGACTACGAGCTGGAAAACTCGGGCCGATTGACCCATCCGATGGTCTATGACCACGCATCCGATACCTACCGGCCGATTGCCTGGGAGGACGCCTTTGCCCGCATCGGCGAGGTCATGCGCAGTCAGCCCGATCCGGATATGGTCGAGTTCTACACGTCCGGCCGTGCCTCTAACGAAGCGGCCTTCCTGTTTCAGATCTTCGCGCGCGAATACGGCACCAACAATTTCCCCGATTGCTCGAACATGTGCCACGAGGCGACCAGCGTCGGCCTGCCGCAATCGATCGGCATCGGCAAGGGCACCGTGTCGCTCGACGACTTCGACGAATGCGATCTCATTATCTCCATGGGACATAATCCCGGCACGAACCATCCGCGCATGATGGGCACGTTGCATGAATGCTCGCGTCGTGGCGTGCCGATCATCGTCTTCAACCCTCTGAAGGAGCGGGCGCTGGAGCGCTTTGCCGATCCGCAGGACCCGATCGAGATGGGAACCTTCGGCTCGACGCGGATCGCGTCGTCCTATTATCAGGTCAAGATCGGCGGCGATGCCGCGGCGCTCAAGGGTATCATGAAAGCGGTCCTGGCGCTTGCCGAAACTTCGCCTGACGTTCTCGATCATGCCTTCATCGCCGAGCACACCATCGGTTTTGACGCGCTCGTTGCGGATCTCAGCCAGACGGAATGGGCTGATATCGAGCGGGTTTCGGGCCTGGCGCGTGCCGATCTGGAGCGGGTGGCCGCTGCTTACGCTAAATCCAAGGCGACGATCGTCGCCTATGGGATGGGCATCACCCAACATGCCAAGGGGACGGCGAATGTCCAGCAGATCGCCAACCTGCTGCTGCTGCGCGGCAATTTCGGCAAGCCGGGCGCCGGCATCTGCCCGCTGCGCGGACATTCCAACGTGCAGGGCAATCGCACCGTCGGGGTCACCGAGAAGCCCACTCCTGCGCTGATCGAAGGCATCGAGCGCGCTTTCGGTTTCACGTCGCCTGCCCATCATGGCCACGATGCCGTTGCCGCCATGCAGGCGATGGCGGAGGGGCGCTCCAAGGTGCTGCTCTGCCTCGGCGGCAATTTCTCGATCGCGCTTCCCGATCCGGAATTATGTGCCGAGGCTATGCGCAAGCTCGATCTTGCCGTTCATATGAATACCAAGCTCAATCGCTCCAATCTCCTGATCGGCAAAGAATCCTTCTTGTTCCCCGTACTTGGCCGTACCGAACAGGACGTTCAGGCGACCGGCGCGCAATCCGTGACGATCGAGGATTCGATGTCGATGGTGCATGCCTCGCGCGGCCGGCTGAAACCGGCCTCCGACCAGCTTCGCTCGGAGCCCGCCATCGTTGCCGCGATGGCGCAGGCGACGCTGCCTGATAGCAAGGTCGCATGGATGGAGCTCATCACCGACTATGACCTGATCCGCGACAAGATCGAAATCGTCTATCCGGATTTTGCTGATTATAACGAGCGCATCCGTGTTCCGGGTGGTTTCCGCCTGCCGCTCGGGCCGACGGAACGCGTCTGGAAGACGCCTTCCGGCAAGGCCGAATTCAAGCTGTTTTCCGGCCTCAACGAAGACATTTCGCTTTCCGACGGGACCATTTTGAAGCTGGCGACCATCCGTAGCCATGATCAGTACAATACGACGATCTATGGCCTGGACGACCGCTATCGCGGCGTCTTCGGCCGTCGTGACATCCTGTTCATGAATGACAGGGATCTGAAGGCGAAGGGGCTGGAACATGGTGATCTCGTTGAGATCGAGACCGCGCTTCCCTCCGGCGCCAAGCGGCTGCTGAAGCTGACGGCGATTTCCTACGATATTTCCGAGGGCTCTGTTGCTGCCTATTACCCGGAGGCAAATTGCCTGATCCCGATCGACTACCAGGACAAGGAAAGTGGCACTCCTTCGTATAAGTCCGTTCCGGTACGGGTCAGCAAGGCGGCATAGATTCAGCCATCCAGCCATCTTCTGCCATCTTGATGGCTGAGTTGCGAATCGTTATATTGATCTCGGACAGGAGACAGATATGGCAGAACCACAATTGTCCGTTCGTAGTGCTAGAGCGCGCGACCTCGCGCATCGGCTCGCTCGCCGCGAAAACCGCACAATCGCCGATGTCGTCGAACGTGCGCTGGAAGCTTATGAGATTCGAGAGGCTGGTCGCGAACCAGCATCGTCTTTCTATGCTCGAATGGCGATGAGCGATGATGAGGATACCGACCTTGAATCTGTCATTCGCGAGGGGCGTCAACCCAATCACGGTATTGATTTGTGATATTTCTGGACACGAATGTTATCTCTGAAACTTTCCGGAAACTGCCTGACGAGGCCGTGATATCGTGGCTTGGTCGGTATGATGCGGAGCTAGCACTTTCCACTGTGGCTATTGCTGAAATCGCCTTTGGCATTCAAAAGATTGTTCCCGATCAGCGCGCTGCGCGGCTTGAGCAGAAATTGTCCGAATGGCGCCATCGTTTCGCTGATCGGATGTTCGGTCTTACCGAAGAGGCCGCATTGGAGTATGGCGAGCTTATGGGCGCGGCGAAGAGGCAAGGACGACCAATGTCAACGGCGGATGGCATGATTGCAGCAATCGCCCGCGTAAATGGCGGACGTTTGGCCACCCGGAATCTACCTGACTTTCACACGACAGGGCTGGAGTTAATATCTCCTTGGGAATTCTAGCAAGTCTTCAATAGCAACGATCTCTTGTTTGCATCGCTCGCTGCTCAAAAGGAGCTAATAAGTTAGCGAAGCCTCTTTCCGTCTTCGTTGAAATAGCGGCGGCGCTCAGACGGGCAGTAAAGATGGAGCGTGTCGCCGCGCTCGATCTCCGGCCCATCACGATACTCGGCAATAACGGATTGACCATCCTCTGTCTGGCAATAGAGATAGCGTGTGCCGCCTAGATATTCGGTGACGTCGACCGTGACCCGCAACGCATCGGTCGCACCGGAAATGACGACGAAATGTTCGGGGCGCATGCCGAGCAGGATCTTTTCGCCAGATGATGGTTTGTGCTGGCTAAGATCGACCTTGATGCTGCCATTGCCGACCTTTGCCGATCCGTCGCCTGACCATGTCGCTTCGATCATGTTCATCCTCGGCGAGCCGATGAAGCCGGCGACGAAACTGTTGGCCGGATCTTCATAGACCTCGCGGGGGCTGCCCACCTGCTCGATCCGGCCGTCCCTCAGCACGACAATCCTGTCGGCAAGCGTCATGGCCTCGGTCTGGTCGTGGGTGACATAGATCATCGTATTGCCGAGTTCGCGATGCAACCGGGCAATTTCGATGCGCATCGAGACACGAAGTTCCGCGTCGAGGTTGGAGAGCGGCTCGTCGAAGAGGAAGACATCCGGCTCGCGAACGATGGCGCGTCCGATGGCGACACGCTGGCGCTGGCCGCCGGAAAGCTGGCCCGGCCGGCGGTCGAGCAGGTGGTCGATCTTGAGGATCGAGGCGGCGGAGCGCACGCGTCTTTCGATTTCGGATGCCTCGGTCCGAGCCATTTTCAGCCCGAAACCAAGATTGTCGCGGACGCTCATATGCGGATAGAGCGCATAGGACTGGAAAACCATGGCGATACCGCGCTCGGAGGGGTCGAGATCGGTGACCTCCCGGCCCTTGATGGCGATCTCACCGTCGGTGACTTCCTCCAGCCCGGCAATCATGCGCAGCAGCGTGGACTTGCCGCAGCCGGACGGGCCGACGAAGACGACGAAAGCCCCTTCCGGTATGTCGAGGTCAACGCCGTGAATGACGGCGAGCCCGCCGAAGCTTTTGCGGACGCCGGTCAGGCGCATGCCGTTCTTCGTCATGTCAGGCTCCACGCTGCATCTGATCGGCGCGGATCCAGACAAGCATCTCGCCGGGCTCGCGATTGTCCCAGAGATGATAGGGGACGAAGCGCGCGGTGGAGGCGGCGCTTTTCGGCGGTGCCGTACGGTAGAGATCGGAGCCCCAGTCGGCCGTCTCGCGCGTCACGGACACATCGAGCGCCACAGCCCCTTCGAGCGCGGCAATTTCCGTCGTCTTGGCGGATGCCGGATCGCTGGAAAGCGAAATGCCGTTGAGATCGCGGCCATTGTCCGTCGTTTCGACGCAATAGACGAGCGGGCCACGCATCAGCGCAGCACGTCCGGCGTCCTGGCGGACTTTCGGATTGGCAAACAGCGTGCGTGGGATGAGCGGAAGGGTGAGGTCGACACGATCGCCCGCCCGCCACTCCCGCTCTATGCGGGCGTAGCCATCGACCGTGACCGTTGCCAGATCGACCGGCGCGCCATTGATTGTAAGCGCAGCACCCTCGGCCCATTCGGGAATGCGCAGCGACAGCGCAAATTTCGCGTTGCGATCGGGATTGACCTCGAAGCGAATTGCGCCGTCCCAGGGGTAGCGTGTCGTCTGGGAAAGCTGCACCGTCACGCCGCCCGCCAGCGGTATGCGGGCCTTGCTCTCGCCGTAGAGATGGACGGCGATCTCGTTGTCGGCCGCGGCATACATATAGGAGCCGACGGAGGCGAGCAGGCGCGCGATGTTCGGTGGGCAGCAGGGGCAATGGTGCCAGGTCCAGCGATGATGCTTGCCGGCGCTCTCCAGCGGATTTTCGTAGAAGAAGGTCTTGCCGTCCTGCGACAGGCCCGCCATCGCGCCGTTGTAGAGTGCCACTTCCATGATGTCGGCATAGCGGCGGTTCGGCCCGCGGCCCAGCATGCGGTTGGCCCAGAACACCAGGCCGACGGAGGCGCAGGTCTCGGCATAGGCGCTTTCGTTCGGCAGGTCGTAATAGTCGGTGAATCCCTCGTTGGAGGCAGCCGGCCCGATGCCGCCGGTCACATACATCTGCTTGGTCGTCAGGTCGTCCCAGAGCGTCTCGAGTGCCGACGTCAGTGTATCGTCGTTATATTCCGTGGCGATATCGGCCATGCCGGAATAAAGGTACATGGCGCGCACGGCATGGCCCACGACTTTGGTCTGTTCGCGCACCGGCAGATGCGACTGGCTGTATTCATAGGTCTTCTGCACGAATTTCTTCGGATCGCGGCCGTCGCGAAGCGCTTCCTCGGTGAAGAAATGCGGCTCCTGGCCGCGCTCGTCGATGAAGTATTTTGCCAGATCGAGATATTTCTTCTCGCCGGTGACCCGGCTGAGTTTGACGAGCGCGAGTTCGACCTCTTCGTGGCCGCAATAGCCGCGAAGCTGGTCTTCGCTATGCCCGAAGACAGTGATCATGTAATCGGCAAAACGGCTCATGATGTCGAGCAGCTTGCGTTTGCCCGTTGCCTGGTAATAGGCGACGGCCGCCTCGATCAGATGGCCGGCGCAATAAAGTTCGTGATGGTCGCGCAGGTTGGTCCAGCGCCGGCCGGGCTGGACGCGCTGGAACCAGGCGTTCAGATAGCCGTCCTCCTGCTGCAGCTTTTCATACATGTCGATGATAGCATCCGCGCGCGCTTCCAGTTCGGCATTGGGGCGGCGATAAAGCGAATAGGCGATGGTTTCAATCGACTTGCCGAGATCGCTGTCCCAGAACATTTGCGTCGAGCCCGACCATGTCTGCAAGGGGATGACGATGCCGGGGCTCGGCTGGCTGACGTCGATCGCCTGGATCATGCCGGCCTCGACGCAGCGGTCGAGCAGGGTTGCCGCGGTGGAGTTACAGATTGCATCCTGGCGGGCGCCGAACAGGCCTGCAAGTTCGACATTCGGGACGGGCAGGGGGCGAAACTGGCGGTTTTCTCTGTCAGACATGGCTTTGATCCGTTGTTGAAAGGGTTATTTCACCGCGCCGGCCATCAGCCCGCGCATGTAGTAGCGTTGCAGAAGCAGGAAGACGATGACGCAGGGGATGGTCATGACGGCGATGCCGGCCTGGACTGCCCCCCAGTTGACGGCTCCAAGGCGGCCAGTCCTGACGGCGATCATCAGCACCGGCAGGGTGAATTTCTCGTTGTTCGACAGGAGCACCAACGCCGCCAGGAACTCGTTCCACGCATTGAGGAAGGCAAAGATCGCAACGGTCGCGACACCCGGCAGCACCAAGGGGAGGAGAACGCGGAACAGCAGTTTCAGATCGCGCGCGCCGTCGATGCGCGCGGCCTCCTCGATTTCCTTCGGTACGGCGTCGAAGGCGTTGCGCATCATGAAGACCGAGAAAGGAAGCTGCAGCGTCACGTAGACCAGTGTGAGGCCAATCAGCGAATTGTTGAGGCCGAGCCTTGCCAGGATGATGAAGAGCGGGGTCAGGATCGACTGAAACGGGATCATCAGCGTCGCGATGATCAGGATGAAGAGCGCGCCCTTGAAGGGGAAATGATAGCGCGAGAAGCCGTAGCCGGCGAGCAGGCTGACGATGACGGTCAGAAGCACGGTTGCGACCGAGACGAAGAGCGAGTTCAGCGTATGCTGGATGACGCCGGCGCCGAAGCCGTTCAGCGAGCGGTAAGCATCGAAACTGAAACCGGTCGTCGGCCATGGCGGCAGAGGCGGAAGGCTCGCCTCGGTTCCATGCCGGAAGGACGACAGCAATGCGATCGCGAAAGGCGCGAAGAAGAAGATGACGATGACGACGCCGATGCCATGGTAGCCGATGCCACCCCACAGCTTGCGCCGCGCGCGCCGTTCCTTAGCGGTGGTCATGGACGGTCCTCCCCGACGCGAAGCAGCCAGAGCTGGACGATGCTGATCAGCACCAGGATGACAAGGAGGGCGATCGAGAGTGCCGCGCCATAGCCGAGATTGAAGGACACGAAGGACTGGTTGAAGATGTAGTAGACCACCGAAATCATCCGGTTCTGCGGGCCGCCTGATGTCATGATGTAGAACTGGTCGAAGGCGAGCACCGAGCCGGTAATGGAAATGATCAGCGCGAGCGCGATCGTGCGGCGCATCAGCGGCAGGGTCAGATGCCGGAACCGCTGCCAGCGTTTCGCGCCGTCGATCCGGGCGGCTTCCGTCAATTCGGAGGGGATCGCCTGCAGGCCGGTCAATAGAATGATCATTGTGAAGCCGGCGATCTTCCAGACCACCATGACGATGATCGTTGCAAAGGCCAAATCGAAATCGGCAAGCAGGTTCGGCCTTTTGTCGACGAGACCAAGCGCCAGCGCGACCGGTGCGAAGAAGCCGGCGTCGACATTGGCGAGCCAGACCCAGAGCAGCGACGCCGTTGCCAGCCCGACGACGACGGGAAGGAAGATGATCGTGCGGTAGAAGCCGACGAACGGCCGGTGCTTTTCGACGAAGAAGGCGAGCGGGAAGGCGACGGCGAAGATCGCAATGGTCACGATGACGGTGTAATAGGCGGTGAAGCGCAACGCCGCCATGAAGCGCATGTCGGAGACCATGCGGATATAGTTGCCGAAGCCGATCCAGCGGGGATTGCCGAGCAATGGCCAATTGTGAAAGCTCATCCAGATGGTGAAGGCCACGGGCAGAACGAAGAAGACGATAACGAGCGCCATGGCCGGCGCGATGTAGAGAAACCCGTGCCAGCCGGCACGACTTCGTTGTTTTCGACGACGCGCGGTTGCGATAGCTCCAGGGCCAGCCATGGAATGCTCCCGATGTTGCGATGGAGGGACCGGGAAGCCTTGAGGCTCCCCGGCTTTCATGGATTGATTATTGTTGGGCGTTGTCGATGATCGACTGCATTTCCGATTGGGCATTGGAGAATGCGCCATCGACATCGCTTCCGAAGATGGCTGCATTGGTGAAGCCCGCCCAGGGGCCATTGGCGCTGTTGATCAGGTCGTTGAACTGCAGCGTATAGGGCGTCTTGGCGACGGCGATCGCCTTCAGCCCGACCTGCATGCGTGGATCCAGACCCTGAAGCACCTGATCGGCGATATCGCCGCGCGTCGGCAGGCTGCCGTATTTCGCCATGATCTTCTGTCCCTCGAGTGAATAGGTATATTCGAGGAACTTCTTCACGGCATCGAGCTTCTTCGTGCCCTTGGAGATGACGAAATTGTCGCCGCCGGCAAAGGATGACGGTTTGCCATCGGCGCCGGGGATCAGCGTCACGCCGAAGTGGATATTGGGGTATTGGGTGATCAGCGTGCCGATTGAGAAGGCGCCGATGCTCTGCTGGCCGATCTTGCCGTTGCTGATGCTGAGGAAATTGGCGCCGGTGTCGCTCGCGGCTCCCGCCGGCACCAGATCCTTTTTGACCATGTCGCGGTAGAAGCCCACGGCCTTGCGCATTTGCGGTGTGTCGAGTGTCGCCGTCTTGCCGTCCGCGGAGAGAATATCGGCGCCGGCACCCCAGACGAGTGGTGTGAAGGTGAAGATCATGCAGCCGCCACAGCCGCCGCCGGAGAAATAGAAGCCATAGGTGTCGCCGCCGAGCGCCCGGATCTTTTCGGCATTCTGCTCGATCTCTTCCCAGGTGGCCGGGGCCTTTTCAGGGTCGAGACCCGCCTTCTGGTAGAGATCCTTGTTCCAGGCAAAGACAGAGGTTTCGACCGACAGAGGCAGGCCATAGATGTGGCCGTCATAGGTGCCGAGCTTCACATGCGAGGGCGACAGGGAATTGAAATAGGGCAGGCTCTTCGCCCAGTCCGTTAGATCTTCCAGCTGCCCGGCGGCGGCAAAGGCCGGCGTATAGATCAGGTCCATCGACAAGGCGTCCGGCGCCTGCCCGCCGGCGATCGCGGTCGCATATTTCTGTACCAGTTCGGAAAATGGCACTTCCGTCAGCGTGACCTTGTCGTCATGGCCCGCATTATAGGCCTCGACGACCTTCTTGAAGGAATCGCCGATGCCGCTTCGAACCCACATGGAGATGTTTTCGGCAGATGCACCGGATGCAAGCATTAAGGATATGAGGCCGGTTGCGGCCAGAAAGCGCTTCATCATCTTCTCCTCCCACAGGGCTACTCCCGTCAGCCCCTTTTCCTCTGTCAACGATCGGGGTTTCCCCCGCACGATTGCCGCACGATAAGCTCGCACGGCAAAGTTCTGATGCCAGGTTCGACGTCGCGTCCTTCTGCAAGGGCCAGGACCGTCAACCCCGCCTCGCGGCCAAGCGCTTTAAGATTCATATCGACCGTCGTCAGCGGCGGCCGGGTCTGCGCGGCGACGATCTCCCAATTGTCGAAGCCGACCACCGAGACATCGTCCGGCACCCGCACGCCACGCTCGCGAAGCGCATCGACCACCGCACGGGCGATCTGATCGTTGCCGCAGAAGATCGCATCCGGCTTTTCCCCTGACGAAGCCCATAGTTGCGCCACCGCCTCGTGACCCCAGGCCTCCGACCACGTGCCGTACATGACAGGCAATTCGCCCCCTCCGGCGAGATCATGATAGGCCCTGGCGCGCTCGCGTACCGAAACGAAGCTTTCAGGGCCGGTCACATGGGCGATGCGCTGTCGGCCAAGCCCTTGCAGCCATTCGACAGCAAGCGCCGCCCCCTGATAATCGTCGGCGCAGAAGGTGACGCTTCCCGGCGCTCCCTCGGTGAATGCATAGATGACCGGGACCGGCAGGTTGGACAGGTCCACCGGCAGGCGGCGGTCGATCCGCTTTCCAGAGGCGATGATGCCATCCACATGCTTGTCCAGCATCGCGTCCACATGAACCTTTCCAAGTGCCGGATCGTCCTCGATGGTGCAAAGGAAGACCGAGACGCCATGATCGACGAGTGCCTCCGTGATGCCGGCCATGACCGGCAGCGTGAAGCGACCATATGTATCATTGGTCAGAAGACCGATCGTGAAGGTGCGATTGCTGAGCAACCCCCTGGCGAGCGCATTCGGACGGAAGCCGATTTCGGTAGCGGCGCGCTTGACCCTTTCCCTGGTTTTCTCGCCCATGCGGCCGGTGTTGTTCAAGGCCTTGGATGCCGTTGAGATGCTCACGCCCGCAGCTGCCGCAACATCGTGAATCGTTGCGCGTCCGCTTTTCGCACGCTGATTTTCCAGATGTCTTCTCCCATTTGAATTTTCTTGAGAAAAGCTTTTCTCAATCGAAGAGTCAATATGAGAAAAGCTTTTCTCAGGAATTTCTATAGCGAAGCCGAAATGGCCTCGAAGGGCGAGGACGGTTCGGGTCTTCCGACTGGAAAAAGAGCGGCGGCCGAACCTTTTCCGGTCCGGCCGCCGCGTAAATTGCAAATTGCGAAAGACGTTATCCGATCGTCATCAGGCTGGCGTTGCCGCCGGCTGCGGCCGTATTGATCGATGTCGTCACCTCTTCGAGCAGCCAGTTCAGGCAATAGGCATCGGCATTTTTGGCGATCTCTTCGCTCGAAGCCGCCTGGGTGAGAACCAGCGGGCCGGGAATTGCCGAGATCGTCTTGATCGCCTGTTGGACCCGCGCGGCATCGCCCTCGATGAGGGCACCGGCCAATGGTCCGTCCGCCGCCCAGTCCTTCGTCCAGGAGATGCGATTGGCGACCTGTGCCGGCAGGTTGCGAAGCTCGTCCTGCAAGCCCGATGCGTCATCGATGACGATCGAATTGCCTGTCGCAAGCCCTGCGGCGATCTGGACATTGAGGCCGAGGGCCGTCTGCGGAGCGAGCAGGATCCTGCCGCGCGGATGCAGCGCGTAAAGGTTCAGTTCGCCGACCGGGCCTTGAAGCTCGATGTTGAAGCCCAGCGACGACTGGTCGGCGACGGCGCGCGCCTGCTTTGCCGCGTCCGCCGCCCCCTTGCTTTCGAGCCAGGCGATGAACTGCTGTGCGGCCGGATCGCTTTGCACCGAGGCATCGCGCAACGGTTCGGTCGAGGAGGCGACCAGACGACGTAGATACATCGGGCCGCCCGCCTTCGGACCGGTGCCGGAAAGGCCACGTCCGCCGAAAGGCTGGACGCCGACGACAGCGCCGATGATGTTGCGGTTGACGTAGAGGTTGCCGGCCCGCACACGCCCGGTCACATGGGCGATCATATCGTCGAGCCGGGTATGCAGGCCGAAAGTCAGGCCGTAGCCGGAGGCGTTGATATCAGCGATGAGCTTGTCCAGTCCCTTGCGCTGATAGCGGATGATATGAAGAACCGGGCCAAACACTTCCCGCTTGAGATCGCTCAGCTTCTTCAGCTCGATGATGGTCGGGGCAACGAAGGTGCCCTTGCCGGCGCTCTCGGGAAGATCGAGCTGTTCGACGTTGCAGCCAAGCTGGCGCATGCGCTCAATATGTTCGTCGATGCCGCGCTTGGCGTTATCGTCGATGACCGGGCCGATATCGACCGCAAGACGATCGGTCTTGCCGACCGAGAGCTCGCGAAGCGCGCCGCGCAGCATGGTCAGGGTACGATCCGCCACTTCCTCCTGCAGGCAAAGGACCCGCAATGCCGAGCAGCGCTGTCCGGCGCTGTCGAAGGCCGATGCAATCACGTCGCCGACCACCTGTTCGGCAAGGGCCGAGGAGTCGACGATCATGCCGTTCTGACCACCGGTTTCGGCGATCAACGGGATCGGCTTGCCGAATTTGGAAAGCCGTTCGGCAAGCTGCGCCTGGATCAGGCGCGCGACTTCCGTCGAGCCGGTGAACATGACGCCGGCGGTTTCGGGCGAGCCGACGAGCGCGGCACCCATTCTGCCGCTGCCGGGTGCAAATTGCAGCACGTCGCGCGGGATGCCGGCTTCATACAGGATGCGGATACCCTGTGCGGCAATTAGCGGTGTATTGCCGGCGGGTTTCGCGACGACAGGATTGCCGGCAACGAGTGCGGCCGCAACCTGGCCTGTGAAGATCGCCAGTGGGAAATTCCATGGGCTGATGCAGACCACCGGGCCGAGTGGCACGCTTTCCGGCTTCAAGACCTTGCGGGCCTGTGTGGCGTAATAGCGAAGGAAGTCGATCGCTTCCCTGATTTCGCCGACGGCATTTGCAGCCGATTTGCCGGCTTCGCGGATGGTGAGGCCGACGAGGGCGGGCATCTCGCTTTGCATGAGGTCGGCGGCACGCTCCAATATGGCGGCACGCTCGTTGGGCCTCACGGCGGCCCAACACTCGGCAGCGGTCGCCGCCAGCCGCATGACGTCGGCAGCATCCTGTGTTTCGAGTTCGGTGACGTGGCCGACGACGTCGGCATGGTCGGCAGGGTTGAGAACCGCGCGGGCCACGCCGCGCTCGGAGCCGTCGGCAAGGAGTGGCTTGGCGATCCAGTCCCTGGCTGCGGAGGCCTGCAGCTGCGCGGATAGATCGGAGATCGCCATCTCGTTCGACAGATCGACGCCGCTGGAATTCTGACGCGCGCCGCCGAACAGGTCGGCAGGACGCACGATCTTCTCGTGCTGCTTGCCGACGACAGCCATTGCGCGCACGCGCTCGACCGGATCGGCAATCAATTCGGAAACAGGGACGGTGGGGTCGGCGATCTTGTGGACGAAGGAGGAGTTGGCACCGTTCTCCAGCAGGCGCCGGACGAGATAGGCGAGCAGCGTCTCATGCGTGCCGACGGGTGCGTAGATGCGGCAGGGTCGGCCAAGCTTGTGGGCGCCGACGACCTCTTCATAGAGCGGTTCGCCCATGCCATGCAGGCACTGGAACTCGTATTTGCCGACGGAAAAATCGCTTCCGGCCATGTGGTAGATCGTGGCCAGGCTCTGGGCGTTGTGGGTAGCGAATTGCGGAAAGACCACATCGGTCGCCGCCAGCAGCTTCCTGGCGCAGGCGATATAGGAGACGTCGGTGTAGACCTTGCGGGTATAGACGGGGAAGCCTTCGAGGCCATCCAGCTGCGCGCGCTTGATCTCCGCGTCCCAATAAGCGCCCTTGACCAGGCGAACCATGAGGCGATGCCCGGAGCGGCGGGCAAGATCGATGATGAAATCGAGGACGAAGGGGCAACGCTTGCCGTAGGCCTGCACCACGAAGCCGATGCCATCCCAGCCGGAAAGCTCCGGATCGAGGCACAGTTCTTCCAGGAGATCGAGCGAGAGCTCCAGCCTGTCGGCCTCTTCGGCGTCGATGTTCAGGCCGATATCATAACGCTTGGAGAGCAGCGCCAGCGCCTTCACCTTCGGCAGAAGTTCGCCCATCACCCTGTCGGCCTGCGAACGCGAATAGCGCGGGTGCAGCGCGGAAAGCTTGATGGAGATGCCGGGACCTTCATAGATGCCGCGGCCGGCCGATGCCTTGCCGATGGCATGGATCGCATTTTCATAGTCGCGATAGTAGCGCTCGGCATCGGCATGCGTCGTCGCGGCCTCGCCGAGCATGTCGTAGGAATAGCGGAAGCCTTTCGCCTCAAGCGAGCGGGCGCGCCGCAATGCCTCGTCGATCGTCTCGCCCGTGACGAACTGCTCGCCCATCATGCGCATGGCCATGTCGACGCCACGGCGGATGACCGGCTCGCCAGCGCGGGCAATCAGCTTTGTCAGCGCGGCGGAAAGCCCACCTTCGCTGACGGTCGATGTCAGCTTGCCGGTGACGACCAGTCCCCAGGTGGCGGCGTTGACGAACATCGAGCGGCCGCCGCCCAGATGCGCCTTCCAGTCGCCGCCGGCGATCTTGTCGCGGATCAGCGCATCGCGCGTCGCGGTGTCGGGAATGCGCAGCAGTGCCTCGGCAAGGCACATCAGCGCAACGCCTTCCTGGCTCGAAAGGGAATATTCCTGCACCAGTCCCTCGACGCCATCGCCCTTATGCTTGGCGCGCAATGCTTCGATCAGCTTTTTGGCCGTCTTCCTTGCCGCCTCGCGGGAGGATTCCGGCAGGGTGGCCGCCTCGATCAGCGTGGGCAGGCATTCGGTTTCGGGCCGCCGGTAGGCGGCGGTGATCGCCAGACGGAGCGGGCTTTGTTCACGAATGGGCGGCGCGAAATTCGAAAATGGGGCAGCGTCTGGAGCTGGTTCTTCAGTGGCGAGCTTGGCAGAGACAGTCATGATAACCTCAAGGTGCAAGGGTCCCGATGGCCTTGTGGGCGTCGGCGATATCGCCCCACGCAGCCCTCCCGTTGCTTCGATCAGAACATACTTCATTCCAGAAAAGCGTTCCGCCTTGAAACTGCGGCTTTCCAGTCATATTGAACTTCAATAGCGCTGATTTCAAATAGGAATGCCTGCTAAAATGACAAAACCCAGTGAAATTGACCAATTCGACCAAAAAATCCTCGACGCGCTGGTCGAGGACGGCCGCATGTCGATCACCGAGCTTTCCGAGCGGGTCGGTCTTTCCAAGACCCCATGTCAGGCGCGCCTGAAGAAACTGATCGATTCCGGCTATATCGATGGCTTCAAGGCCATACTCAATCCGATCAAGCTCGGCCTCGACCACGTCGCCTTTGCCGAAGTGAAGCTGACGGATACCCGCGAGGAAGCTTTGCTCAGCTTCAACAACGCCGTCAAGAAGATCAAGGAAATCGAGGAGTGCCACATGATCGCCGGCCGCTTCGATTATCTCCTCAAGGTGCGGACCTCGGACATTCGCCGCTACCGCATCGTTCTTGGCGAAAAAATTTCCAGCCTGCCTTTCGTGGCCAGTACATCGACCAATGTGGTGATGCAGTCGGTCAAGGAAAACTGGTCGTGAAACCGCTTCGCCCACCGTGCACGCTCTCACGCGCTTAATGAGCCTCCCATCGGCCAACTCATCTTGCCGGCTAAACAATGGCCTAGATTTTGCCATCCGAATCGGATCATTGCGAGACGCTAAAATAAGCAAGCTGAAATAGTTGAGATGGAGTGCGCATGGAGACCAATGCCGGAGACCGCGACCTTGTCGAGGTCATGAAGCGGTATTTTGCGGTGAAGGCCGAAGTCGAGGACGTGAAATCCCGCCTGGAGGCGGCAAGGCGGGAGAATGGCGAAGAGATCGGCGTATTCTACAACCCGCGCACCAATCCGAACCACGCAGCCGATATCATCCGTTCCCACGCTCTCAAGCAGGAGATGGTGCGCCTGATGGATTGGGCCGAGGCCTGGGGACGCCGGAACCTGATGCCGAACGAGGCCTGACGTCGGTTACGATCGCCAGGCCATCATCATGAAATCGGATCAATTATCGGATTTCAGTTTGCCCGCCGTTGCCCAAGAATCCTTCGAGATCTCGGTAATGACGATCTCCACCGATTCCGGCGGGCAAACGAGCGTTTCGACGGCGACCCTGGTCGCCTCACGAACGAAGGCGCGCTTCTGGTCCTGCGTGCGTCCGGGATGCATTTCCAAGCGAAGGATGGGCATGGTGACTCCTTGATAGATTATGGCCTGACGTAGGCACCGCGGACTATCTTGCAAAACCCGTAGGCGATAAATACGCTCACATTTGCTTCACTCCGAACCTATAGGTATGCAATCGTGGACAAGTTGGCCGGTATGGCGATGTTCGTCAGAGTGGTCGAGCATGGCAGCTTCGCCGCCGCGGCCGACATCAGTCAGGTGTCATCAACCATGGTCGCCAAACATGTCAGGACGATCGAGCAGCGGCTCGGCGCGCGCCTGCTTCACCGGACCACGCGCCGCCACCAGCTAACGGAGGTCGGCAGGCTCTATTACGAACGCTGCAAGACGGTGCTGGCGGAGGTCGAGCTGGCCGAGTCCTCGGCATCCGAACTGCAATCGGCTCCGCGCGGACGCCTGCGGCTCGTCGCGCCTGTCAGCTTCGGGACGCAGAGCCTCGTGCCGGCGCTTGTCGACTATCTGCATGAGAATCTCGATGTCAGCGTCGATCTGGCGCTCGACAACAATCCGCATGATCTGATCGGCGAGGGCTACGAACTCGGCTTCCATATCGGCGAGCTGACGGACACCAATCTCGTGGCTCGTCCGTTGAAACCCTATCGGCGCATTTTGGCGGCATCGCCGGATTATCTCGCCCGCTGTGGCCGGCCTGAAACCCCTGAGGATCTCGCCAATCATCTATGCCTCGGCCATTCCTACTGGCGCCTGCAGGGCCGCTGGCATCTCGTCGGCCCGGAAGGAGAAGTCCGCGAAATCGCCATAAGGGGCCGGTTCACCACGAACCAGGGCGGGGCTCTGCGTGTTGCCGCCCTGCATGGAGCCGGTATCGTGCTGCAGCCGGAACTGCTGCTCGCGGCCGATCTCGACGCCGGCCGGCTTGAGCCGGTGCTGCCGCAATGGTCGTACAAGCCGACACCGATGCATTTGGTCTATGCGCCGGATCGGCGTCCGACGGCAATGCTGCGCAGTGTCATCGATTTTCTCGTGGCCCGCTTCGGCTGATGGTCGACCCTCTTTCGCCGGCTGCGAATCTATGATCAATTCTGATCATCGGCTTGGAGGGCGAGGGGAAGCGTGGCCAAGGTTACATTGAAGGACGTGGCGGCTGCCGCGGGCGTCGGAGCCGCGACGGTCGAGCGCGCGCTGAACGGGCGTGGCAACGTGTTGCCGGAGACCGCGGAGAAGATCTTCATCGCGGCCAAACGGCTTGGCTATCGCGCGCCGCTTGCCGGCGCCAGGCACGGCCTGGTGCGCATCGAGGTCGTGCTGCTCCGGCCTGAGACCTATTTCTACTCGAGGCTCAATCGCGCCTTCGAGCGCATCGCCGCCCTGCTCGACAAGGACATTCTTATTCAGCGGACGTTTGCGCGCGAGGACGATCCTGCCGATTTCTCGCGTCATATCGCAAACCCTCAGACACGTCGTTCAGCCTTGATCGTTGTCGCGCCTGATCATCCCGATGTGGTCGGCAGCGTTCGCAAGGCCGCCGCCGCCGGCATTCCTGTCGTTCAGATCATGACGCGGCCGGCGCCGGAACTCGCCTATGTCGGGATCGATAACGAGGCCGCCGGTCGCACGGCCGCTTTCTACACGGCGCGCATGCAGGCCGGCATCGCTGGCACCTTCGTCGCATTGTGCCACAGCGGCGCTTACGAGAACCACAAGGCGCGCATCCGCGGATTTTCCAACTACTTATCCGCGGATGCCAATCCGGCCCATCGTTTCGCCGAGGTCATGTTCGACGAGGACGACGAGATGAAGACGATGGAATTGTTGACGAACGCCTTTGCGAGATATCCCGATATTGCCGGCCTCTATAGCGCCGGCGGCGACAATGCCGCCATCGCCACGGTTCTGCGCCGGCATCGTCAGCGCCCCGTCTTCTGGGTCGGCCATGAATTATCCGATGCGACGCGGGGCTACCTCAGGCAAGGCTTGATGACGATCGTTCTCGATCAGGCTCCGGAAGTTCAGGCCCGCCGTGCCATCGACCTGACGCTGAAGCGGCTGGGTCTGATCGATACCGATATCGATCCCGAACCGGTCCGTTTTCTGACCATTACCCCTGAAAGCTTTTGAGCCTCACCACGCTTGTCGACTATGGAATGGTTGCGAGGATTGGCGCGATAATCGATGTCGTATGGCGAGGCGACATCTTGAATTTTTGAGCTCGCGGAGCTAAGTATATCCCAATTGCATATCCCAAGAATCAGGAGGCGGACATGACGAGTTCGACTGTATTCATCAGCAACCGAAGCCAGGCGGTGCGTCTCCCCAAGGCTGTCGCGTTCCCCGAGGACGTGCATCAGGTCGACATCCTGAAGATCGGCCGCAGTCGTGTGATCGTGCCCCAGGGCAAGCGATGGGATGATCTCTTCCTGCATGGCCCCCGTGCTGGTGACGACTTCCTCGGCAAGCGCGAACAGCCGGCGGTGGAGGAACGCGAGTCCTTCTGATGCTGACCTATATGCTCGATACCAATATTTGCATCTATGTGATGAAGACCTATCCGCCCACCATTCGAGAGAAGTTTAACGCGCTGGCGGAACAGCTTTGCATATCGAGCATAACGCTTGGTGAGTTGCACTACGGCGCGGAAAAATCAGCCCGGCGCATGGAAAACTTGACTGCCATCGAGCATTTCGTGGCGCGGTTGGAGGTTCTGCAGTTCGGCGACAAGGCGGCTGCGCATTACGGACAGGTTCGGGCCGAGTTGGAACGCGCCGGAACTCCGTGTTGTGGTCCGCACGACATGCAGATCGGTGCCCATGCTCGCAGCGAGGGACTGATTGTGGTGACGAACAACATGAAGGAGTTTATCCGTATGCCCGGTCTCCGGGTGGAGAATTGGGTGTAGCCATCGCCGCGAACGCGATGGCCTTCCTGCAGGTACGGGAAAGGCCTGACCCTGCAAATTCGTCTAACAAGGTTATTCACAGATCCGTGGCCGAAGCGGCTTGGCCATTGGCGGCAATCAGCCAGTCGCGGAACGTTTCAGCCTCATCGGAAAGGCGGCTGGCCTCAAGCAGCCAATAGGATTTTTCCGTATCCAACGGCGTATCGGATAGGGTGACCAGTGTGCCACTGGCCAGTTCCTCGGCAATGAGCGCGGTCGGGCAAAGACCTACACCTTGCCCGCCGATGACAGAAGCGATCATCAGGCTGAAATCGGCAAAGATCGGGCCGGGCTTTAGGGGGTGGTAGATATCGTCGAGGGCGAACCAGCGTGTCCAGGCTGCCGTCGTTTCGTCGTGCAAGAGATCCAGATCGAGAAGATCGGCTGGCTTCCTGACAGGGCCATGACGACGCTCGTATTCTGCCGAGCAGGTCGGCCTCGTCTCCGCGCTCAGAATTGAGATGGCGTTTGCGCCAGGTCTCGGTCCATGGCGTATCAGCAGATCGACGCTCGCTGCTTCCGGCGTCCTCGCGTCGAGCGCGTAGACGATATTGATATGAATCTCGGGATGCTCATTCCTGAATGCCGGCAATCGCGGTATCAACCATCGGGTGGCGACGGACGCAATGCATGCGACGCTGACGGGCCGCTCATTGCCATCCAGCGTCAACCGCCGAGCGGCGATCTCGATATGTCCAAGACCACTTGCGACCGCCGTCCCGAATTCGCGGCCCGCTATCGTCGCAGTCACGCCGCGGGCATGGCGGGTAAAGAGCCTGATGCCAAGCCACTCCTCCACCGTGCGCACATGCTGGCTTATTGCCGCAGCCGTGAGATTGAGTTCGCTCGCTGCTTTGGCGAAGCTCTCATGACGGATGGCGGCCTCGAAGGCGCGAAGGGAGGCAAGCGGAATAGGTTGCATCCCTCAAGGCTAAGTAAGACTTAGCCAAAGCACAAGTGCAATCGACGTTGCGCGAGAAGCTTATATCCTTACATTGCTGCGCAAACGAATGGCTCGGTTCTAAAATCGGTAAGGAATGAAACGTCGCTATGGATAATCTTTTTGATATGCCTGCTCCTGCAGATGCCGAGGAGCGGCGCCGTAAGCCGCCCGTCGTCGTCTATCCGAACGGGACGCTGCCGCCGGCCGATATGGATGTGCTGCGTGCTGCGCGGCGGGACGTGGCCAAGATAGAAGACATCACCGTGCCGCCGCGCGATGGCGGCTGCTTTCGCGTGCCCAAAGGACATTTCTTTCGCATCGTCGGCGTGGATGGCTCGCAGGTTGGCGACCTCAATCTGTGGAATGCCGATGATCTTTCGGAACGGTTCTTCAGCGGCAAGACCCGTGCGCTGCACGGCACGCATGTCGGCGTCGGGGACAGGTTATGGAGTAATCTGCCTTATCTGCGGCCGATGGCGACGATTACCCACGATACGCTCGGCTGGTATGGTTTTGATGCGGATGGAGCCGGCATCCACGATGTCATCGGCACGCGTTGCGATCCCTACACGAACCGGCTGCTGAACGGTGACAACTATCACCATTGCTGCCATTCCAACCTGTCGCGCGCCCTCGCCAAGGAACTGAAGATTTCCGTCCGGGAAGCCGAGTTTCACGTCCATGACGTGCTGAACGTCTTCATGTGTACCGGTTTCACGCGCGACACCTATCAATATTTCATGAAGGCAAGTCCGGTGCGGCCGGGCGATTTCATCGAGTTCTTCGCCGAGATCGACCTTCTTGGCGCTCTTTCGGCCTGCCCGGGCGGTGATTGCGGCAGTGAACATTCGAGCGATACGGTGCCCTGCTATCCGTTGCGGGTGGAGATTTGGCGGCCCGAGCCCGTAAGCCTTGCCAGCAGGGTATTTCCGGAGCGCAATGCCTATCCGCGGACGCACGGCCTGTAGCTCGATCGTCCGAAAGGCTCCAAAAAAGTTTGCCGGCGGTTTCGGCCGCCGGCAATCTCAAAGTCGTCCGTCAGGCCAAGCATCTGCCAAAGGGCAGAACTCGGTTGATTGCTTAGTCGCAGACGCGAACACGTTCGTAGTGCCAACCGTCGTCATAGGCGTTGTCGACCTGACGGTCCTCGTACCAGCACCTCGGCCGCGGCGGGGGTGCTTCGTACACCGGACCTCTATTGGCAAGGGCGCCGCCGACGATCAGTCCGCCGAGGAGACCCGCAGCAACACCGCCGGCGATCGCGCCGCCATTGCCATGGTGATGATGGCGACGCCAGTCGTCGTGGCCACGCCAGTCGCCGCGACCGCGGCCGTCGTAATACTGTGCCTGTGCGTTGCTGACGGGCGCCAATGCGCCGCCTACCACCGCAGCGGCCAGCATAACCGTAAGAACCGTCTTCTTTATCATGACTACCTCCAAAGCAGCCTTTATGCTCAGCGAATGCGCGAGTCATTTATTCAACGTCTTAAGCATGATTATGTTCAGCTGAATATTTGATGAATGCGTCGTTCATCGGGCAAGAGATTGAAAAACAGGCCTAAGCTGCGATTTCGGCACGATAGTTCAGCGCGGCGGTATCGGCCGCGTTGCTCTTATCCATTCCAGCGTCCGCGATTCGGGATCCGGATTTCGGGTGATATCGGTCACCACGGCGGCGATATCGGCACCATGGTCAAATACGCCGCCAAGGCGTTCGACCGTCAACCCGCCGATTGCGACAAGCGGGAGGTTGCCGATACGGCTTTTCCATTCGCCGATGCGCGCAAGGCCCTGCGGCGCCCAGGCCATGGCCTTGAGGATGGTCGGATAGATCGGTCCGAGGGCTATATAATCTGGCGTGGCCGCAAGTGCTGCCGCCAACTCCGTTTCGTCATGTGTCGATAGCCCCAGTTTCAATCCGGCGGCGCGAATGGCCGAGGGATCGGCAGCGGCAAGGTCCTCCTGGCCGAGATGGATGAAGTCGCAGCCTTCTTCGATCGCGAGCTGCCAATAATCGTTGACGATCAACTGGCATCCATGCGCGGCGCAAATTGCCTTTGATTCGCGAATCTCCGTACGAATTTCCGACGGCGTGCGATCCTTGATGCGCAATTGCACCAGTTTGACGCCGAGCGGCACCAGCCTCTTTATCCAGGCAGCACTATCGACGATCAGGTAGAAGGGATCGAGTGTCATGAGAAAACCGCCTTTCCGATGACCGGCGTCGACGGCACCGCCATGTCGCGCGGTTCCAGCATGCCCGCGCCGAATGCCTGTCTGCCGGCATCAATCGCCTTGGCGAAAGCTTCCGCCATCGTGGCCGGGTCGCCGGCACCGGCGACGGCCGTATTGAGCAGCACCGCATCGAAGCCGAGTTCCATGACTGTGGCCGCATGCGAGGGCCTGCCGATGCCGGCATCCACGATCAAAGGTGTTTCCGGAAAATGCGCCCTCATAGAGCGGAGAGCGGAAAGATTGAGCGGCCCGGCCGCCGTACCGATCGGTGCGCACCAGGGCATCAGCACCTTACATCCGGCCTCCAGCAGCCGCTCGGCGACGACGAGATCGTCCGTCGTATAGGGAAAGACCTCGAATCCCTCGTCTGTGAGGATTCTGGCTGCTTCCACCAGCGAGAAAACATCCGGCTGCAATGTGTCGTGGTTGCCGATCACCTCCAGCTTGATCCAGTTGGTTCGGAAGACCTCGCGCGCCATCTTCGCCGTTAGCACCGCTTCCGAGACACCATGGCAGCCGGCGGTATTGGGAAGAACGCGAACGCCAAGTTCGCGAATCATGTCGAAGAAGGCGCCGCCATTGCGGCCGCCGGCCGTTTCCCGGCGCAGCGATACGGTGACGATTTCGGTTTCGGAGCGCTGGACCGATTCGGCCAGCACGGCCGGGGAGGGGTAGCGCGCCGTGCCGAGAAGAAGACGCGATCGGATCTCGGTTCCGTAGAGCTCGAACATGGTCAGCCTCCCTGCATCGGCGTCAGGATTTCGATCCTGTCATTGTCGGTCAAGATGTGGTCGTCGCGTTCTTCGCGATGGATGAGTTCGCCGTTGACGGCGGTTGCCAGCCACTCGCCCTCGTATTCGAGCGCGGCGAGAAGCTGCGAAAGCGTGGTTGCGTCGACGATCTGTGTTTCGCCATTGATGATCAGGCGCATTGGCGGCTCCTGTCGTTTTTGTGTCCGGAAAAAAGGAGATCCGCGGCCTCTGTCGCAATCGACGGCGCCAGCAGGAAGCCGTGGCGATAAAGGCCGTTGATAAGAATGGTCTTGCCCTCCCGCGTCACGCGCGGAAGGTTGTCCGGAAAGGCGGGACGGATGCCCACGCCGGTTTCGACGATGGCGGCATCGCCAAAGGCGGGATGCAGCGCATAGGCGGCGTTCAGCAGTTCCATCAGCGAGCGGGCGGTGATCGGTCCTTCGAAGTCCGTTTCGATCATGGTGGCGCCGACCATGAACAGGCCTTCGCCGCGCGGCACGATGTAAACGGGAAATCGCGGATGCAGCAGTCGGACAGGCCGCGCAAGGGCGACCTCCTGCGTCTGCAGATAGAGCATTTCGCCGCGCACGCCGCGTAATTCTCGGCTTTCGCCGATGCGGGCAGCGCCCGTGCAGTCCACGACATCGGGGAAGGGATCGCGATCTCCGATATGGTCGGCAAAGGTGACGCCCTTCGCCGCGAGTGCGCCTTTTAACGACTGCAGGGCGTCGCGAGGGTCGAGATGTGCTTCTTGCGGGAAGAACAGGCCATGCCTGAAGCGACCGGCAAGCGAGGGTTCGAGGGTGGCGATCTCGCGTTCCTCGACCCAGCGATAGCCCGTCGTGCGGCCGGCGAATCGTTTCAGCTCGCTTTGGTCCCGGTTCGGTGCGACGACAAGCGTGCCATTGCGGATGATCTTGACCGGTAGAATCGCGTCCCATCGATCGGCGGAATCACGTCCGCGCTCGAGCACGGCCTCATCGGCACTTTCCCGCTCGCACCAGGGCGCCAGCATGCCGCCGGCGAGCCAGGAGGCGGCTCGGCGGAAATTCAGGCCAGGATCGACAACCGTGACCTCGGCACCGCGAACGTGCAGTTCATGTGCGACCGTGAGGCCGGCAACGCCGGCCCCTTTGACAAGGATGCGCATTTCATTCGGCCGGCTGCGCAGGGGTTTCGACCGGCATATAGAGATCACCGCCTTCGCGATATTTTGCCGCCATCGCCTCCAATCCTTCTTTCTGCGCCTCGGCGCGGATGTCGTGCGAAATCCGCATGGAACAGAATTTCGGGCCGCACATCGAGCAGAAATGCGCCACCTTGTGCGCTTCCTTCGGCAAGGTTTCGTCATGGAAGCTGCGGGCGGTGTCGGGGTCGAGCGACAGGTTGAACTGGTCCTCCCAGCGAAACTCGAAGCGGGCGCGCGACAATGCGTCGTCACGCACCTGCGCGGCCGGATGACCCTTGGCGAGATCGGCCGCATGGGCGGCGATCTTGTAGGTGATGACGCCGGTCTTGACGTCGTTGCGGTCAGGCAGGCCGAGATGTTCCTTTGGCGTGACGTAGCACAGCATCGCCGTGCCGAACCAGCCGATCATGGCAGCGCCGATCCCCGAGGTGATGTGATCATAGCCCGGCGCGATATCCGTCGTCAGCGGCCCGAGCGTGTAGAAGGGCGCTTCGCCGCAAACGGCGAGCTGCTTGTCCATGTTCTCCTTGATCTTGTGCATCGGCACATGGCCGGGACCTTCGATCATCACCTGGCAATCCTTGGCCCAGGCGATCTTGGTCAGTTCGCCGAGCGTTTCGAGTTCGGCAAACTGCGCGGCATCGTTGGCATCGGCGATCGAGCCGGGGCGCAGGCCGTCGCCTAGCGAGAAGGAGACGTCATAGGCGCGGCAGATGTCGCAAATTTCGTCGAAATGCTCGTAAAGGAAGCTCTCGCGATGGTGATGGAGGCACCACTTGGCCATGATCGAGCCGCCGCGCGAGACGATGCCGGTGACGCGATTGACGGTCAGCGGGATATAATGCAGCCGCACGCCGGCATGGATGGTGAAATAGTCGACGCCCTGTTCGGCCTGCTCGATCAGCGTGTCGCGATAGACTTCCCAGGTGAGCTCCTCGGCAATGCCGCCGACCTTTTCCAGCGCCTGATAGAGCGGCACGGTGCCGATCGGCAGCGGCGAATTGCGGACGATCCATTCGCGGATATTGTGGATGTTGCGGCCGGTCGAAAGGTCCATGACGGTATCGGCGCCCCAGCGGGCGGCCCAGACCATCTTTTCGACTTCCTCCGCCATGGAAGAGGTGACGGCGGAATTGCCGATGTTGGCGTTGATCTTCACCAGGAAGTTCCGGCCGATGATCATCGGCTCGCTTTCCGGATGATTGATATTGGCCGGAATGATCGCCCGGCCGGCCGCGACCTCCTGGCGGACGAATTCCGGCGTCACATGGTCCGGAATATGGGCGCCGAAGCTCTCGCCGTCGCGCACCAGGGCTTCGGCATTCGCCTTGCGACCGAGATTCTCACGGATGGCGATGAATTCCATTTCCGGCGTGATGATGCCGGCCCGCGCATAGGCAAGCTGCGTGACGGCCTTGCCGTCTTTAGCGCGCAGCGGCTCGCGCTTGGCCGGAAATTCCGGCGTCAGCCGCTCGCCGGTGACGAAACCATTGTCTTCGGGGCGCACATGGCGGCCCTCATAGGCCTCGACGTCGCCGCGAGCGAGCACCCAGTCGCGCCGGTGCTGCTGCAAGCCGTGCTCGATGCGGATATCGGCGCCCTCGACGGTGTAGGGGCCGGAGGAATCATAGACGATAACAGGCGGCTCGCCCGATGTCGGATGGACGCTGACCTCGCGCATCGGCACGCGGATATCGGCGTGGATGTCTCCCGGGATATAGATCTTCCGCGATGCCGGCAGCGGGCCTGTCGTGACGGTTGGGGTAAGGGTCTTTGCGGCAATGGTCATGGTTTGAGGCTCCAAGTTGCGGTTGGAGACCCAGTCAATCAGCCGGAATGATGAAAAGACGCCGACATGGAATCCACGCGGGAATCCGAGGCCTTCGAGCGCTTGCACCGTCCCTACGCCAGTATGAACTGGATCAGGTTCAACGGGTCACTGCGCCCACAACCGGCAAAGCCGTATTGTTCAGCAGTATCTCAGCCCCTTGCCGGGACCCCCCTGGTGAATACTGAAAGGCTATGCTCTCCCTTCGGCTTCTGTCAACCCCGCAACGATGATTGCCTTTTTTCGGGCGGCTGCGCTCGGCGCATTGGAGAATCTACAATTTAAACGTATTTAAACGGGTAGCCGGCATGGCGTCGCCTCAATAACGAGGAGCGGTGTTGCCATTGAAGCGGTGAGGGCCGGTGTGGGAGAGCTTGCTGGCGGTATCGAGCCAGATCTTGCCGCCGAGCGCGCGCCAGCGGTGACAGAAGGCGAAGTCTTCGCTCAGATAAATTCCTGTCCCTTCCTCGACCATGCATTCGAACAGGGCATATTGGGTGCCCGGCGAACGCTTGGTGCTCGGATAGGCGTGTATGGCGTTGTAGCGCAGGTCGGGATAGGCGGCGATCATCCTTTCGATGACAGCGCGCTTGATCAAAAGCATGCCCGTGCCCGCATAGACGGCACTGACGAAATCGCCCTCGCGCTCGGCGCTCTGGCCGACCAGCGGCGTTCCGACATAATGAAGTGCTGCCGCCGCAAGCGACATCCCATCGCGCGAATTTTCAAGGGCCGCGGTGTCCCAGTCGTAGTCCTTGATCGGATACATGGCGGCGACCACATCCTTGTCGGCATCCAGCAATCGCATCACCTGATCAGGCTCGAAGCTGATGTCGGCGTCGATGAAAAGCATGTGGGTCGCCGCCGTATCGTTCAGGAAGGACGACACCAGCGTGTTGCGGCTGCGGGTAATCAGCGCGTCATTGCCGAGGAGAGCGAGCGTCAGCTGTATGCCGGCCTGCGCGCCCGTCTGCATCAGGGAAAAGATGGATTGCATATAATCCTTGGTGACGAGGCCACCGAAGCAGGGGGTCGCGATGAAGATCATTCGTTTCTCGTTCATGCGCGATTTGTTCCCTTCCCATGGCGCGAGTCGCCGGAATCTAGGAAGATTCACCATTTCTGTGTGTAGCGAATTGTTGAATTTTATTTCTGAGCCTTGCCGGAATTCGCAAGCCTTTGCGGGCGCCCAAGCGCGGATAGGACCGTCGCCGGCCGTGAATCTATCCGCCATGCTCTGATCGATTATCTCTGGCGACCTCGCCTTTAATGCCGCCGGCAGCCTTTCTTGCCGCGCGTTCGCGCCTTTGGTGCTCTCGCCGGATGAAGCGAACCCCGCACTGCCGTCGCCAGTTGCATTTAAGCAACAGCGGCCAAGACTAACGCCAGACCAGCGTCCGTCAAGCCTTCATATAATTGACAAACATACGGGCTGTTTGTAAGTCAGAAGCAGGACAGAACTTGTCTTACGGTCGAGCGATCGGCCGGATCGGTAGGGGCATTTCAAGACCTTTGCCGCGGGGTCAATCATGGAGGTTCGAGGGGACTCAAGCCAACATTACGTGCGTACTTGCCGGGCTGCGCGGTCGCGTTTTCGACCGAGTCGATCTTCAAGGTGGTTTCAGCTCAGCACTCGCGGCAAATTAGAAATGCATATTACAACCAGGAGTTTAATATGAATATCAAGAGCCTTCTTCTCGGCTCCGCTGCTGCGCTGGCAGCAGTTTCCGGCGCCCATGCAGCTGACGCCATCGTTGCTGCCGAGCCGGAGCCGTTGGAATACGTCCGCATCTGCGACGCTTACGGTGCTGGTTACTTCTTCATTCCGGGCACTGAAACCTGCCTCAAGATCGGCGGACGTGTCCGTTCCGAAGGCGAGTGGTACGATGCCTACAACCCGAACAGCAAGAACGGCACGCTCTGGCACACCCGTGCGGAACTGAGCGTCGACACCGCGACCGACACCGAATACGGCCCGCTGAAGACCAACACGGTCATTCGTTGGGACTGGAACGACGGCAACTCGACCTCCACCAAGCTGCTGTTCGCCAACATCAGCCTCGGCGGTTTCCTCGTCGGTAAGGCCGATTCGCAGTACAACTCCTACATCGGTTATGCCGGCGACGTCATCAACGACGACGTGATCTATGACGGCCCGTACGAACTCAACCAGTTGACCTACAACTATGATGCCGGCAACGGCTTCACGGCTATGATCTCGGTTGAAGACTCGAACTCCAGCGGCTCCGACGCTTCCTACGGCGCAAGCTGGTGGTCCGACGACAAGGGCAACCACTACGCTCCTGACGTCGTTGCTGGTGCTGGCTTCAAGTCTGGCGCATGGGGCTTCAAGGTCGTCGGCGGTTACGACTCGATCGTCGAAGAAGGCGCTATCAAGGCTCGTGTCGATGCCGACTTCGGCGTATTCTCGGCCTTCTTGATGGGCGGCTGGAACACCGATGGCGACAAGCTCAACAAGTATGCAGGTACCAACCTCGACCGTTCGGCTTGCCCCGTTAATGATCCGTCGAAGTGCGGCTGGGGTGACTGGGCTGTTTGGGGCGGCGTTGGCGTTCCGATCAACGAAAAGCTGAAGTGGAACCTGCAGCTCGCCTACACCGACTCGAAGATCTTCGCCGCTACCACGAACGTCAAGTGGAACCCGGTCAAGAACCTGCTCATCGAGCCGGAAGTCTCCTACACCAACTTCGATTCTGTAAACCAGGATCAGTGGGCCGGTATCCTGCGCTTCGAGCGTAGCTTCTAATTTCGAATTACCCGGCCTCGTGCCGGGTATAGAGAAGCCTGATGTTCCAATCCGTCAGGCTTCTTTCCCCGATCGGTTGACCTCCGATCAAAGTAAAGGATCCGGTTTTCCCTCCGGATCCTTTTTTATGTTCAAAGCGTTGATTTTGCTGGGCCTGCTTCTGGGCCTGCTTTATGCAGCCGAGGTCTCTACCTCATGTGCCTGCTCCATCGGGAACCATGTCTTCAAGATCATCTTGATGAACATCTGCCCGCAAGGCACGAGCTGGAAATTGCCCCTGTCGAGCGTCCATTCGGTGATCAGCCCGCCGATGACGGCCGTCAGCGCGGAGGCGGCCGTATCCGGCGTCCAGGGCGCGGGCAGCTTCGTCTTCTCGTTCATCAGAGTGAATATGCGTTCGAAGTGTTCGTGCATATCGTGCCGGAAGGAGCTGGCGCGGCTCGTGGTCCCGTCGCAAAAAGCCATGTCGAGGTGCATCATCACCTTCAGCATGCTTCTCTTGCGCGGATCGCCCTGGACATCGTCGAATATCCCGGCAATGGCCTCGGCCACCAGATCAAGCGGATTTGTCGGCAGCTCCTTCGACATCCGCTCGGCCAATTCCTGAAACGGCTGCTGTGCCTCGTCGCGAATCGCGAACATCAGACCTTGCTTGTTCTTGAAATGCCAGTGCACCGCCCCACGCGTGACACCAGCCGCTGCGGCTATCTCCTCGAGGCTGACATTCTCGTAGCCCTTGTCGAGAAACAGAGCCTTTGCAGAGTGCAAAATCTCGCTCCTCGTTTCCGCAGCCTCCTCCTTAGTGCGCCTCATTCACGTCTCCACGGAAATCAGTTTTCAAGCTCTACCCCTCTTTTTTGGCGTTCTTATCCCATCGACGCAGATTATCGCTGGAAATCCCCTATACCAGCAATGCTCAACAAAACGGCCGAATTATATAATCCCCTAAAATTAGGGAAGGAAATCGTAACAGGAGGTCTTCGTCAAGCGCCTATAAGCCACGCGCAAGTTTCGGGGTGCAATTTCCCGGCGTTGGGAAGTGAAAATCGAAAATGTGCGGATGCTGATATAGCCATGATGGCAATATATCGGCTGGACGAAGCCGAATTCGCTCGCCCGGGAAACGATGCGCCCGTCAAATCGGGGCACAGGGCGCGGTTGATCTTAGGCGTTCGCAAGTCCGTCTGCTCATCTCGATCGTCGACGTCGTGCCGTCGCCTTCGCGCGACGAAGCTTGGCGATCGTCATGTTCAAGTCGCGTAAGCGTAAGTCATCCGAGTTCCTCTCAACGCTCGTATCTGGAGGCCCCAATGACGAGCATTACCTCAGTCTCTTCAAATAATTATTATCAATATAAGTCGTCGCGCTCCACGTCTTCGAGCGACGACGATTCCATCTCATCGCTGCTGTCCGGCAGCTCTTCGAGCGGTTCTTCCAGCACGGGTTCCTCCTCCTCTTCTGACGAATCGTCTCAGCTTGCCTCGGCGCAACAGCTGATCGCGCAGCTGATGAACATCATTCTCAACCTTCAGGCCAATAGCGGCAGCGACAGCTCGAACTCGAATGGTGATTCGACCGACTCGACATCGAGCACGGAAGAGACTTCCGCCACCGGCAGCCAAAACAGCAAGCAGCGCGATATGATCAGCGCCATGGACACCAATGGCGACGGCAATATCAGCGAGGCGGAATTTGTCGCTGCGCGGCCGTCCGATGTCAGCGAAGACCAGGCAGACCAACTGTTCAAAAGCTTCGATCAGGACACTACCGGTTCGCTCACCGAATCGCAGCTTGAAAATGCCATGCAGGCAGGTCGGCAGCCGCCTCCGCCACCGGGCGGCCAGATGAGCGACGACGAACTCTCCACCGCGTTTTCCTCCATGGATGCGGATGGCGACGGCAATGTGAGCGAATCCGAGTTCGTTGCTGCCCGTCCATCCGATGTCAGCGAAGATCAGGCAACGGCGTTGTTCAAGAGTCTCGATACGTCCGGTTCCGGATCGCTGACGCAGAGCCAGTTCGAGCAGGCCATGAAGCCGCAGATGCGGGACTTCGGCAGTTTCTACACATTCAGTGAGCACGACCAGACGACGAGCGATCTCCTGACGCTCTGATCGAACACGAGCTTTCGCATTTGACCATGCGAAGTGCCGGCAACCCGGACGAGAGACGTTGGGCCTCCACGTCCGGGTGAGCCGGCTCTTCTTGTGTTCGCCCGATAGCTAGTTGCCGGGGAGGGGAGAAAAATCCGAAAATCCTCGATGTGAGAGCGACGGAATTCGGCGGATAGGCCGTTCAATCCTTGCGAACCCATGCTTGATGTCGAAGGATGATGCGCTGACCGAGATGCTGCGATCTGACGGGAGCCGCTTGCCGGATTTGACGGCCGGGCAGAGTTTTTCTGCCGAAAACCCGAGCCGGGCGGCGCGCCATGCCTGTCTCGCACGAAACAGGAGCGGTGGCGATTGTCGATGAAGTGGGATCGCGCGCCCAGGAGCGGCGATGCGGACGAGGATCTGCTTGGTCGTATCGCCGCTGGTGACGTTCCAGCAATGCGTATGATGGTGGCAAGGCAGCTGCCGCGCATCATCGCCGTGGCAACCCGCATGCTCGGCGATGCGAGCGAAGCCGAGGATGTGGCGCAGGAGACGTTTCTGCGCGTCTGGCGGAATGCCGGCGGCTGGCGTCAGCGCAATGCCCGCTTCAGCACCTGGGTGCATCGCGTGGCGATCAACCTCTGCTACGATCGCCTGCGCCGGCGTAAGGATATTCTGGCCGAGCATTCGCCCGACATCGAATATGAAGGGCCGGCGCCGGATGCGGGCCTGATGAGCGAGGACGATCCGTCCAAGCGCGTGGAGCGGGCCATGCAGATGATTGCCCCCCGGCAGCGCGAGGCGATCATTCTGGTTTACTATCAGGCGCTGTCGAATGCCGAGGCGGCCGAGATCATGGATGTCAGCGTCGACGCACTGGAAAGTTTGCTTGCGCGCGGAAGGCGCTCGTTGCAGCTGCTTTTGTTGAAGGAACAGGGCGATGGTTGAGAATATCGCAGCTCCGATGAATGCCGGGCGGTTTGAGGAGCTAACCGCTGCTTATGGCGGCGATATCGCCCGGTGGCCGCAGGCCGAGCGCGCCGCCGCGCGGGAATTTGCGAAAGATCCCGCCACAGCCGGAATTCTCGCGCGTGCCGCCGATCTGGATGCGCTGCTCGATACCTATATCGTCAGGCCGGGCCATGTGGATCTGCAACGCCGAATCCTGAAAGGCTTCGTGCACCGCCTGACGATCAGAAACTGGTTCCGCTTCGGCTCGGCCGGTATCGGCTTTGTGGGTATCGGCATCGCCGGCGCGCTTGCCGGCAGCATTGCCATTGCCGTGCTGACGCCCAGCCTGACATCCGATACTTCAGTCGTCTCCGACGGAACCGCAACCATGTTCGGCGATATCGGGCCGGACGCGGGCATGGTGGACGCAGGCATAGCGCAGGACAGCCAATGACGGATCGCAGTTTTAGAATAGTGGTCATTTCCCTACTGGTATTGAATACGTTCCTGATCGGCGCGCTGGCCGGCGGCGGCCTGACGTGGATCCGCAAGACGCAGGCGCGTGCAGGGATGATGCCGCTCGCCGGCGAACAGCTGCCATCGGCGCAGAAGAAAGCTTTGCGTGCGGCGCTCAACGAGGCGCGCAAGGACAACCGGCAGACCATTCTCGAGGCGCAGCAGGCCAAAGTCGATGCCGCTTCCATCCTGGGCCAGCCGACACTGGACAAGGAAGCGCTCCTGGCTGCCCTGGCGCGGGCGCGCAATGCCGATACCGGCCTCAGAGCAAAGCTCGAGGAACGCGCCGTCGATTTCGCCGCAACACTCTCCTATGACGAACGCCGGGCGCTTGCCGAAAGCCTTGTTCGCCGCAGCGTGCTGAGAGCCGCTGCCACAAAATGATCATACTTGCCGAGCGACGGATCGGAACAAGCCCTGCGTTTAAGGAGCATGTTTGATGCAGGAGTTGGCCGGAACATGGCTCAGCAATCGAATGATGTTTATGCCGCGCTCGCTCTTTCCCGATTTGGGTTAGGGGCGGATCATAATGGCGCTGCGTCGATCGCATCGGATCCGCGCGGAGCGCTGATGGAAGAAATCACCGAGCGCTTCGCGCCGGTGCCCGTCGGGCCGCAGCTTCAATCCACCGCGGATCTTCTCGTTTCCCTCTACGCGTTCCAGGAACAGCGTAAGGAGGCAAGGCAGCAGGCGGCAACCGCAGCCGCCGCGATGCCGCAGGACAAGCCGGTGCAAGGACCGCCGCGGCCGCAACAATTGCCGGGACAGCCGTCCGGCGTCATGGCAGCCCAGCCGAACAATCAAGCGATGGCGGCCGTGATCGGCAAGGCGGCGGAGAAGCTGGAAAAGCCCCAAATGCCCTATCTGCCACAGCAGATCCTGCTGGCCGAAGTGGACGCTCGTTTCAACGGCACCATCCGGCAGCCGCTGATCGGTTTCGGCGAGCGGCTCGCGATGTTTTGGGCAAACCACTTCGCGGTTGCCGTTTCGAAGAGCGAGGAGGTTCATATCGTTGCCGGCGCCTTCGAGCGCGAAGCCATACGGCCGCATGTCTTCGGGCGTTTTGCCGATATGCTGCTCGCCGTAGAGACCCATCCGGCCATGCTCGGCTACCTCGACAATCAGCAGTCGATCGGGCCGAACTCCAAGGCCAATGCCAACAAGAAGCGCGGCCTCAACGAGAACCTCGCCCGCGAGACGCTGGAATTGCACACGCTTGGCGTCAATGGCGGCTATACGCAGACCGATGTGACGACGCTTGCCAAGATCATCACCGGCTGGACTGTGGCGCGCGCCGAGGGCAAGCTCGGCGCACCCGGCACCTTCGTCTTCAACGCAGGCGCCCATGAGCCTGGCGACCAGACGCTGCTCGGCCTCACCTATGCCGATAACGGCGTCGGGCAGGGGCGGGAGGCGCTGCGGGATCTTGCCCGCCATCCGGCGACGGCGCAGCATATCGCCACCAAGCTCGTCCGGCATTTCGTCGCCGATACTCCGCCGCCGGCCCTCGTACAGACCGTCGCTGCGACCTTCAGCAAGACGGATGGCGATCTCTCAGCCGTTTATCGGGCGCTCATCGGCTCGGAAGACGCATGGAACCCGACGCTTTCAAAGGTCCGCTCGCCGTTGGAGTTCATGACCGCGCTGTTGCGGGCGAGCGGCGAGACGCCGAAGCCGAATGTTATTCTCGGCGCCCTGACCGCCATGGGCCAGCCATTTTGGGCGCCCGCCGGCCCCAACGGCTTTGCTGACACCGCCGATGTCTGGGCCTCCAGCGAGAGCCTCAGCATGCGCATGGATGTCGCCAATATGATCGCCAACGCTGTGCCGCCGCAGATCGACCCCCGCCGTTTCGTGTCCGACAGCCTGGGGCCGCTGCTTTCGAATGAGACGCTGCGGGCCGTTTCGCGTGCCGAGACCCGCAACCAGGGCCTGGCGATCGCTTATCTCTCCCCCGAATTTCAAAGGCGCTGACCATGACCTGCGAATTCATGACCCCCACCCGTCGTGCCGTGCTTGGCGCTTCCGGCGCTCTGTTCGCCTGGGCCTTCATCCCGCGCTTCGCCCATGCCGCCGGCGGCCGCGATCCGCGCTTCATCACCATCATTCTCCGCGGCGCGCTCGATGGTTTAACGGCCGTGCCGCCCATCGGCGATCCTGATTATCAGACGCTGCGGCAATCAATTGCCATGACGACCAGCGGCCCCGATGCCGCTCTTCCGCTCGACAGTTTCTTTGCGCTGCATCCGTCGATGCCGAATTTCAACCGGCTCTATCGCGCAGGACAGGCCGCCGCCGTGCATGCCAGCGCCACACCCTACCGCGACCGATCCCATTTCGACGGGCAGGACGTTTTGGAGTCGGGCTACGAGATGCCGGGCCGTGTCGAGTCCGGCTGGCTCAACCGGCTGCTGGAGGGGCTGCCGAAGGGCGACAAGGTTTCACCAAGCGCTTCGGAGATCCGTGGCCTGTCCGTCGGCGCCAACGCACCGCTCGTCATTCGCGGCAAGGCGCCGGTGCTGGGCTGGTCGCCGTCCAATCTGCAGCCGGTTGGCGACGATCTGCCGCCGCGCCTGATGGACCTCTACAACCACACCGATCCGCTTTTTGCGAAAATCCTCGCCGAGGGCATTTCGACCGGCAAGATCGCTGCTGGCCTCGACGTCAAGGCAAGGGGCGGCCCCGGAGACCCCACGGGAATGGAGCAGATGGCGAGAGGTGCCGCGCGGCTATTGGCGCAGGACGACGGCCCCCGCGTCGCGGCACTGGCCTTCGAGGGATGGGATACCCATGCCGGCGAGGTGGATCGGCTGAGCAAGCTTCTCGTCGGGCTCGACAATTCCTTTGCCGCATTCCAGCAGGAACTCGGCCCCGCCTGGAAGGATACCGCCATCCTCGTCGCGACGGAATTCGGCCGCACGGCGCAGGTCAACGGTACGCAGGGCACGGACCACGGCACCGGAACGACCGCCTTCCTCGCCGGCGGCGCGATCAAGGGTGGCCGGGTAATTGCCGATTGGCCCGGCCTCAAGCCGGCGCAATTGCGCGATGGCCGCGATCTTGCCGCCACCACGGATCTGCGCGCCGTCGTCAAGGGCATCGCCGTCGACCTGCTTGGCGCCTCGCCAGCCGTATTGACGCGCGATGTCTTCCCGGGATCCGATCACGTCCTGCCGACGAAGGGGCTGATCGTCTGAGCCGCGCTCTGATTGGCTACTGCGCATTCCTTATCAACGCCATCACGGGCGATGGCAATTGCGTTCGATAGCGGACAAGTGGCCTTGACTGATCGCGGCCGGCACAAATAAAATCACTCATCAGTTGTATGCATTGTGTCGCACGCCACACAAATCTCGCGAATAGCAACCGCCAATGTTGCGGAATCGACACGCCTCCCCGGAAACGTGCGTGAATTATTGCGGCGCACCCACTACTTTATGATGCATGGATTAGAATTCTGCTATGTAGCGCCTTAGCCGATGAGCGGTCGCACTGCGTTACTGGTGCATTTTCATGAATTTTGACGATCTGCCGATTGAGCAAGGTGCGCCTTGCGCAAGCGAATGGCTTTGACTTTGGGAAGTTATGAATGTCTCTCGCGACTAAGGCGTTTTCCATCAAGACTCTGGCAGCCGTTGCGGTTCTGTCGACTGCATTTGTTGCATCCTCCGGGCTGGCACAAGAGCAGCCTGCACCAGCCGCAAATGCGCCTTCCAATACAAGTGCCGCGCAAACTCCCGCTCCCGCGGCAAGCGAACAACAGCCGGCTCCGCAGGCGCGGGTGCAGAAGTTCGACGATTGGTATTATCGCTGCATCGACGGCAAGGCGGCCGACGGCTCGACATCAACGCATTGTGAAGTGGCGCAGATTGCCACGGTCAAGCAGGGCGATCAGGACGTCAACGTCCTGACGCTGGCGATCGCCAAGGCGACGGATGCACCGGCTCCATCGAACAAGAAGGCGGCAAAGCAGCCGGCAAACGACCTCGTGCTGACGGCGCTCGTACCGCTCAACATGTACATTCCCGCAGGTCTTGGCATCGATGCTGCCGAGAAGCCTGTGGTGCAGTTGGCCTACCGTAACTGCAACCAGACCGGCTGCTGGTCGCAGCAGAAGCTGGACGCCAAGATGGTCGCGGCGCTCACCAAGGCGTCCGATGGCACCGGCCACGTCCAGATGATGAATGGCCAGAAGGTCAATATCAAATTTTCCCTGAAGGGATTGCCGGCGGCGCTCGATGCGCTGCAGAAGACCGCTTCCAACTGACCGGGTAGGCGCATTTATGAAATCTGCCCGGCGATCCGCTGCCGCTCGGTACGGTCTCGATCTGGCCGCCAGCGCTCTGCTGGCGGTGGTTTTTGTCGTCTCGCCCGCAATGGCGCAAATAACTCCATCGGCGCCCAATGACGACTTCGCGCGCCGGCAGGCTCAGGAGGCCGAGCAGCAGCGCCTGAAGGCCCTGGGTGAAATGACGCCGAAGCCATCTGCGGTGGAAGCCCAGCAGCCCGCGACTGCTGATGGCAAAAAGGTTGGCCCCTGTTTTGCGATCACCCATGTCGAGGTCGAAGGCGTCAGGCAGTTTTCGGCCAATGTCGTCGACAAGATCACCGCACCTTATGCGAACCGCTGTGTCGGCGTCGGTGAGATCAACGGTCTGTTGCGGGACCTGACGCATCTTTATCTCGACAAGGGATTCGTGAGCTCCCGCGTCTATGTGCCGGCGCAGGATATTGCCGGGACGAAGGTGCTGCGCCTTGTCGCGGTCGAAGGCACGCTTGCCGATATCTACATCAACGGCAAGCCGGCGCCAGATTCCGGTGCAATGGGTTCGGGTATGATCGCCACGGCCTTTCCCGGCATGAAGGGCAAGATCACCAATCTGCGCGACATCGAGCAGGGTCTCGACCAGATCAACCGCCTGACCTCCAACAATGCCAAGACCGCGATGCTGCCGGGAAAGACGGATGGGACCTCGATCCTCAATATCGAGAACAAGCCGGATCATCCCTGGCATCTTTCCTTCGGCAACAGCAATCTCGGTCAAGAGCAGACGGGATACTCCAAGTCCTCGGCCTCGATCGGCTATGACAATCTGTTCGGCATCAACGACCAATGGAACTTTTCATACGAGCATAGCGGCCCGGATTATCCGTGGCGAGACGACGGCCTGGGCAAGAGCAACAGCTATTCCGGCAATGTCAGCGTGCCCTACGGTTACTGGACGTTCTCGGCGAACGGCTCCTGGTACGAATACGACAGTACGGTTCCAGGGAACTTCGGGCCGCTCGATACTTCAGGCGATTCCAAACAGGTTGGGATCGGCGCCGATCGGGTGATTTTCCGCGATAAGGATTCGATCACCACCTTCAACAGCGGATTGACCTATAAGGAAACCAACAATTTCCTCCTCGGCAACAGAATAGAAGTCGGCAGCCGCAAATATACGGTCGGCGATCTTGGCATCTCGCATTCGCGCCGCATGCTGGGCGGTCTCTGGGTTTTCGACCTTTCCTATAGCCAGGGGCTGAACCTCTTCGATGCGGTCGCCCCCGGTGATGCCGGAGCAGGGGATGCAGATCCTCGCTTTTCGAAATTGTCAGGCACGATCACCGTGACGAAGCCGTTTGAGCTTGCCGACCAGCGCTTCGAGATCAATTCGCTCATCACCGGACAATATTCGCCTGACAACCTGTTCGGGGCCGAGCAGATCTCGGTCGGCGGCTACTCCTCGGTGCGCGGTACGCGCGAGACGATGCTGTTCGGCAATAACGGCTTCTTCATCCGCAACGATCTCGTCTGGCGCACGCAGCCCTTCGCCGACAATGCAGATCTTGCCAAGATCCTTGGTGAGTTCCGGCCTTATGTCGGCCTCGATTATGGACGGATCGCACGCCAAGCGCGCTATCGCATCGAGGGTGGTGACATGCTCGGCTGGACGGTGGGCGCCAAGCTCGCCGGCGGGCACGTGAATTTTGACATGGGTTATTCGGATGTAGTGGGCGGCACGGTCGATCGGCATGAGGCCGGACTTCTGTTCGTCAGTACGTCGGTGAAATGGTGATTGTATATCTAGAGGAAATCATGAGCTTAATCGGGCGGAAAGATAAGAGAGTATCCGTGGTGTCGCCTTCTTTTGCGGCGCTTGTTTGTTTCGCGATCGTGCTTTCGAGCTGTGGTGGCCGTGAGGCGCATCCGATCGCATCGACCGGTGCCGGCGATAGCGGGATCGATTGCGGTGGAACATCCCGCGAGTTCACAGCTAACGAACGGCAGATCCTTTCGACCGTGAAGGAACGTTCGCAGGCGCAGGGCAAGAACGTGATTTTGGGAGCTACCGGTGTTCTTTTGTTCTGGCCGGCCCTGTTCTTCATGGATCCCAAATCGCCGGAGAAGATCGAGATCGACGCATTGCGCAATCGCAATCAGGTGCTGACGGACCTTGCCCGTTCGAGAAAGTGCCCGGCGCCGACATCGCAGTTGGGTGATCTCTACAAGAAGCTCGACGGCAGCGTGAAGACGAAGCCGGCCAAGAGAGACGGTTGAGGTATGACGATGCATATCCGCTCGACGTCCGAAACTGGCATCATGGGGGCTCAACTAATGCGATACATGTTTGGCGGCATCGCTATAATTCTGATGACAGTACTCAGTTCCTGCGTAACGACCGATCCGCGGCTTGTCGCTGCTCTCCAGCGAACCTCGGTTCGTGAAATCCGTGTTGAGACGACGCCGGATCTGTCGGCATTTCCGGAAGCAGATCAGAAGCTTGCACAGCAGGAGCTTACGGACGCAATCCGCGTGCTTCGCACCACGATGACGAAGCAGCTGATCGGCCTGCCAGGCGGACCTATTCCGGGTCGCTTGGTCGTCACGCTTCATGTCTTTGACGTCAGTACCAAGAAGGCCCGCGTCATCGGAGGCCATGACAGCCGCATAGACGGAACGGTTCGACTGGAGAATGCCAAGACGGGCGAGCTGATCGCGGCAGCGCAGAACATCCATGGGGAGGACCTTTCCATGCGCGGCAGCGGATATGGTGTGATTGTCGCCGTAGCGATCAATGCAATGCAGACCTCTGGATCGCCGGAGGTGATGGCTCAGCGTCTCTCCGATTCGTTCACAAAAAACACCAAGCAGTGGTTGCTGACGAAGAAGTAACGCCAGACCTCATTGCGGCAGGGATTCTGCCGCAATGACCATCACAACCGACATATTTTGTTTGGAATAGCTTTACCTCAACCACAAGCCGAAATTGACTTCGGTCCTGCGACCATGGTCTCGCTGTCGGCGACCTCCCACAACCGGGGCGAGATTATCCGCTCGCGAAGCAGCAGTGAAGGCGCACAATGAGCAAGAAGATCATGTTGCATGGATCGACGAATGTCACCGGACGCATCGGAGCGGATAGCAGCTTCCTGTCGCGACTGGCACGCCTTGCCCATCAGTTGCTCGCGGTGACTCTCAGCGCACTTCTATTCCTGCAGCCGGCGATCGCAAATGCTCAGTCGGTATCGGCAAGCACCACGGCGCCAGCAGCCAACCAGCCGGGTGTGGGGACTGCACCGAACGGCGTGCCGTTGATCGATATCGTCACGCCGAATGGCACGGGCCTGTCTCACAACAAATACGACAACTTCAACGTTGGCACGCCCGGTCTCATCCTTAATAACTTCAACGGCGAAGTCGGCACCTCGAACCTCGGCGGCGCCACACCTGGCAATCCCAATTTGAGGAATTCCGGCCCGGCCTCGGTCATCCTTAACGAAGTCACATCAGGCAATCGTTCCGCACTCAATGGCCCGACGGAAGTGTTCGGCGGCAGGGCCGATGTGGTGATCGCGAACCCGAACGGCATTACGTGCTCGGGCTGCGGCTTCATCAACACGCCGCATGCCACCCTGACGACCGGTGTGCCGAATATCGGCGCCGACGGCCGGCTTACCGGCTTCACCGTCAATGGCGGCGACGTGACCTTCGAAGGGGCGGGGGGCAATTTTGCAGCCGCCCCCGGCGCCGTCGACCTGTTCGACGTGGTCTCCCGCAATATCCATGTCAACGCACCGGTCTACGGCAAAACCATCCGGCTGACGGGCGGCGCCAGCCAATACAATTATGCCACCGGCGAAGCGACGGCACTCACCGCCACGTCAGGCACGCCGGAATACGCGATCGACGGCACGGCACTCGGCGCCATGCAGGCCGATCGCATCAAGGTCGTCGTCACCGAGAAGGGTGCCGGCGTCAAGATGAGCGGCGACATGGCCGCCAATGCCGGCGAACTGATACTATCGGCCGATGGCAAGATCTCGATCGGCAATGCGTCGGGACGCGATGGCGTCACCATCACCTCGAAACAGAAGGTGATGGCGGCCAAGGTGACCTCGAAGCAAAAGGTCACCGCCCAGGCCGATCAAGGCATCACCCTGCAGTCGGTTGCCGCCGACAATGATGTCGCCTTATCGAGCGGAACCGGTCTGCTAAGTATTGCTGGTGACGTCAACAGTGCCACCAATCTCGCAATGACGTCTGCGGGCGGCATCGCCGCCGCCAATGTGACGGCCGGCGGCACGGCAACGCTGTCGGCCTCGGCCGGCAATATCGGCCTGACGGGTGCTGCCACGAGCGGCGGCGCATTGTCGATCGTCGCCACGTCCGGCGCGATCTCGGCCGGATCACTTCTGAGCTACAGCAATATCGGCCTCAACGCCGGCCTCGATATTGCCGTTTCCGGCACGGTCTTTAGTCAAGGCAGGATCGCCGCCACCGGACGGTCGATCGCAACGGGCGCGACCGCCTCCGGACTCGATATCGCCGCCACCCAGGCAAACGGCAAGACTGTCCTTGCCGGCGCCGCCGACCTGCAATTGACGACAAGCGGCGGTGCGGTTAATACCGCAAGTCTGCTGTCCTCCGGCAATGTCGCGATCAATGCGATGTCGCTGACAGCCCAGAACGTCACGGCACATGCTGCTGCCAGCATCAATGCCGCCACCAATGTTTCTGGTCAGCTCTTAGCCTCAGGTGCCGTCTCCATCAATGGCCAGGGCATACAGGCAACGACGATCGTCTCCGGCGTCGACTTTGCCGCCACCGATGCCGCAGGTGGCAACATCGTCCTCGGTTCGTCCGGCACACTCGATCTGACGGCCGGGGCCGGCACCATTGCTGTCGGCACGCTGCTGTCGGCTGGCGACCTGACTGCTCAGGCTGCCCTGTTGCAGGCAAATAATATCACGAGCCATGGGACCATCGGCATCGCCGGCGGCGTCAATGTCGCCAACCAATTGCTCAGCGCGGGCAATATCACTATCAACGGCAATGCAAACGGCGTCAGCGCCGGTCTCCTCGCTTCCGGCGTCGACTTCGCCGCGACCAAGGCCAATGGTAATATCGTGGTGGCGGGTAGCGGTGACCTGATCATCAGCGACGGCGCCGGCGCGATCAACGCAGGGACGATCCTCGCAGCCGGTACGATCAGCGCGACTGGCCGGACCATCACCGCCGATACGATCACCGGCCATAAGGATATTGCGCTTTCAGGCGCCACCAGCGTGGCGGCCGGCAGCGGTCTTGTAAATGTCAGCGGCCAGGTCCTTGGCGGCGGCAATGTCGGCATTTCCGGCTCCGGCATCCAGGCGGGCGCTGTTGTCTCCGGCGTCGACATCGCCGCCACCAATGCCGCAGGCGGCAGCATCGTCCTCAGCCCGACCGCCGCCGGGACCGGCAATCTGTCATTGACGGCGTCCGACCAGCTCAAGGTGGGCACGCTGCTGTCTGCCGGCGAGCTCAATGCGAGCGGCGCGACGATCACCGGCGACAACGTCTCCGCACATGGCGCGCTGACGCTGAACGGTGCCACCACCGTTAGCGGCCAGATTCTCGGCTCCGGCAACGTCTTGATCTCCGGCCAGAGCCTGTCTGCGCAGACTATCGTCGCCGGCCTTGACTTCTCTGCCACAAATGCGGCCGGCGGCAATATTGCGCTTGGAGCGAATGGTGACCTCACGATTTCGGTCAGCGGGTCTATCGCCGCACCGATCATACAGGCCGCCGGCAGCATCAACGCCAGCGGTGCGACGATCAGCGCCGATGCGATCACCGGTCATAAGGACATCAGCCTTTCCGGCACGGCCGGTGGCGTTGATGTGACCCATCAGGTCCTCGGCGGTGGGGACGTCGCGATCTCCGGCTCGCGCATTCAGGCAGGCACCATCGTCTCCGGCGTCGATTTCCTGGGGACGGCTGCCGCCAATGGCAACATCGTGCTGGCAGGCAGCGGCGACCTGAGCCTTGCTGCGTCAGGCAATATCAACGCCGGCACGCTATTGTCGGCTGGCAATCTCACGGCCAATGCTTCGACCGTTAGCGCGGGCAGCATGACCGCCCATGGCGACATGATGCTCGGTGGTGCCATCAGCATCACGGATCAGATCCTCGGCTCTGGCAACATATCGATCACCGGTCAGAGCCTCACCGCTCAAACCATCGTCTCCGGTATCGACTTCCATGCGACCAACGCCAGTGGCGGCAACATCGTGCTTGGTCCGGCAGGTGACCTGAACGTCGCCGTCAGTGGTGGCATTGCGGCATCGTCCGTACAGTCCGCCGGAACCGTCGACGCCAGCGGCGCGTCTATCACTGCCGATGTCATCACCGCTCATAAGGATATCAGCCTTTCCGGCTCGACTGGCGGTGTAAATGTCACTCATCAGGTCCTCGGCGGCGGCAACATTGGTGTCTCCGGGCAGAGCATCAAGGCCGGCGCCATCGTCTCCGGCGTGGATTTCGCCAGAACCGCTGCTTCCAACGGCAATATCATGCTGGCCAACAGCGGCGATCTGACACTTGCCTCCGCCGGTAATATCGACACCGGCACACTGCTGTCAGCAGGGGCTCTTTCGGCCAGCGGCGCAGCCGTGAACGCGAATGCAGTCACAGCGCATGGGGCTATCGCGCTCAACGGCGCGACCAACACGACGGCCGCAAGCGGTCGCGTGGATGTTTCTGGACAGATTCTCGGTGCGGGCAATGTCCTGATTACCGGTCAAAGCCTGTCGGCGCAGTCTGTGGTCGCCGGTATCGACTTTACCGCCACGGATGCATCCGGTGGCAATATCGTTCTTGGCCAGGCCGGGGACCTGACCGCCCGGCTCAGTGGCGGATTCTCTGCATCGACTGTGGAAGTCGCCGGTGCGACCAACGTCAACGCCGCCAGCGTGACGGCCGATACTGTCACCGGGCACAAGGATATCACGCTTTCCGGTACGACCACCGTCAATGGCCAAGTCCTTGGTGGCGGAAACATCAGCGTCTCAGGCCCGAGCATCGCGGCCGGCGCCATCGTCTCCGGTGTCGACTTCATCGGCACGGCCGCCGCCAACGGCAACATCGTCCAGACATCAAGTGGCGATGTGTCGCTGGCCTCGACCGGCAATCTCACCATCGGCACGCTGTTGTCGGCGGGCAATCTGACCGCACAAGCGATCGATCTGACGGCAAGTAGCATCACCAGCCATGGCAGCACCGACCTGAAGGCAAATGGTCGCGTCAATGTCACCGGCCAGGTGCTGTCATCAGGCAAACTCTCGATCGATGGCGCCAGCCTCAACGCCGGACTTCTGGCCTCCGGCGTCGATTTTGCCGCCACCAACGCTGCCGGCGGCAACATCGTGCTTGGAGGGTCCGGCGCGACGGATCTTACCGTCTCCGGCAATGCCACGGCCGGCACAATCCTGTCGGCCGGCGATATCACGGCAAACGCGGCCAATCTTGAGGCCGGCAGCGTAACCAGCCACGGCAATGTCGCGATTACCGCTAGCGGTAACGCTGGCATTCTCGGCAATGTCGATGTCAGCAACCAGATTCTGGCCGCAGGCAATCTTGCGATCAATGGCGGCAGCATCAGCGCACCGACGCTGATCTCCGGCATCGACTTTGCCGCCACCAACGCCGCCGGCGGCGCTATCGTGCTGGCGCAATCCGGCAAGACCAGCCTGACGGCCTCCGGCAACATCACGGCCGGCACGATCCTGTCGGCCGGCGATGTCACGGCACGGGCGGCAAACCTCAGCGCCGACAGCATCACCAGTCACGGCAAGGTCGCGATTACCGCTAGCGGTAACGCCGGCATTGCCGGCAATGTCGCCACGACGACCGCAAGCGGTCGCATTGATGTGAGCAACCAGATCCTGGCCGCAGGCGACCTCGCGATCAATGGCGGCAGCATCCGTGCGCCAACGCTGATCTCCGGCATCGATTTCGCTGTTACCAATGCCGGCGGCGGCATTGTGCTCGGATCGTCCGGGGATATGAATCTGACCGCTTCCGCTGGCATCACCACGCAGACCATGGTGTCGGCCGGCGCAATCGACGTCAGCGGCGGCACGATCAGCGCCAATGCTGTTACCGGACATGGCGATATCACCCTTGCCGGCAGCAGTAGTGTCAACGTGACCGGCCAACTTCTCGGTGCCGGCGATGTCTTGCTGTCCGGTTCGACCGTCCAGATCAATCAGGCCGTCACGGGCGTCGATTTTGCCGCCAGCGCACGATCGTCAAACGGCGCCATCGCTCTCGGATCAAGCGGCGATCTCACCATTAACGCTGGAAGTGCATCGGCCGGTACGCTGATCGTCGCAGGCAACCTCAACGTGGCGGCAAGCGCCTTTACGGGCGGCAACATCACAGGCCATGGCACCGTCGCGATCGGCTCGTCCGCAAGTCCCGGTGCGGTCGCGATCAACGGCCAGCTTCTCGGCGCAAGTGACGTCTCGATCATCGGATCGGGCATCAGCGGCAATGTCATCGTCGCCGGCGTCGATTTTGCCGCGACCAGCCAATCGGCGACCGGCAATATCGTTCTCGGTCAGGCCGCGACGATTGCAGGCAATCGCGCCGGCGATCTCACCCTGAAGGCGACGTCCGGCGATGCAACCGTCAACAGCCTGATGGCGGCCGGCAGCATCACCGCCAACGCGGCGAACAATGTCAGCGCCAACGCGGTTTCCCATGGCGATCTGTCGCTCACAGCGGGGAATGCGATCACGCTCACCGGCCAATCGCTTGCCAGCCGCAACGCCAATCTGTCCGCCCGATCGATGACGATCGACACGCTGGTCGCCGGCGTCGATTTCGCCGCCACCAATGCTGCGGCCGGCGGCAGCCTGATGCTGCAGCGCACTGGTGCGATGACGCTGTCAGCCTCAAACGGCAGCATTGGCGCCAATTCCCTGCTTTCGGGCGGCGATCTTGCCGCCACGGCGACGCAGAACATCGGCTACAACAGCCTGCAGAGCCTCGGCACTGCCACGCTCACCGCGCCTGGTGCCATCGCCTATGCCAACACCACCCGTGTCGGCGGCAATCTGACGCTCAATACCGCTGCCGTCGATCTTTCCGGCAGCAGGGGTAGCCGGATTTCCGGCGGCGGTACGTTGATTGTCAACGGCTCTTCGGCCAATCTTTCCGGCAGCAATCTCGTCTTCGGTGGCCTTGCCCTTAATCTCTCCGGCAATGCCGATCTCTCCAATGCCGAGGTCAGTACCGTCACCAATGCCGGCGGTTCCGGCGACATCGCCATCTCCGCCGCGGGTCTCATCACCACCGCCAATACATCGCTGCTTGCCGCGCATGACCTGACGCTCACCCTGCCGTCGCTCGGCAACACCGGCCAGCTTGCCGCCGGCAACAATCTCACGTTCAACGTCGCTGGCGACTTCTACAACAGTCCGTCCGGCCTCGTCTTTGCCGGCAACAATGCCAATCTCTTCGTCGGCGGCACGTTGACCAACGATCAGGGCGCTATCGTCGCCAATGGTGGGTTGAGCATCCAGGGAGCGACCGCCGGTCAGCGCAATGCGGCAGTCACCAATGTGTCCGGTCTTATTCAGTCCGATGGTGACATGTCGATCCTGACCAACAATCTCACCAACAGGCGATCGACGACGCCGACCTGGGTGACGGGTCAGTTGGTCTCCTCTGGTGCTGCCGTCGGCACCTTCGTGCTTAATCCAGCGGTCGCGGGCCAACCCTTCGCCTATCTGGAATCGACCGACCAGAACATGTTCCAGCTTTATGCGGGGGTCGATCCGGGATAGTTTTCTGACTATCAGCCGCTGTTGTATTCGGTCGCAACGCTTGCCGACGGCACCTCCTATCACGCCTGGACCTGGGTCAGCGGCAGTGGCCCGACGGAAGTGCGGCCGATCTTCGACTGGATCAAGGCTCGCGTTCCCAAGGATGCCAATGGCAATCCCATTCTCGATCCCAACAATCCGTCACGCTATTTCATTGTCGATGAAGTCATCCGCAGCGGTTCGGACACCAGTACGACCTACACTTGGGATCCGACGTCCAACATATCGCAGTCGGTTTATGAAGACCGCTTCACCAGTGCGCTCAGCCCCGAGGCAGTGATCCGCGCCGGCGGCAATCTCACAGTCGATGCCACCAACCTCACCAACTCCTACAGCCGGATCGAGGCCGGCGGTGGTGCGACGCTCAAGGGATCGACGCTCACCAACGAAGGCGTCGTTCTCAATCGCACCACGACGCTGACCTGTAGCGCTCAAAGCGCGTGCTCGGCCTACAACGCCGATGGCACGGCCGATCCTTCCCGCAATATCGCCAACGGCACGTCGATCGTGTCGGGATCGCAGGTTATCGGCGGCGCGGCTGGCACGCTCAAGGCGGCCGGCGCCCTGAGCCTCAATTTTGGTACGGTCAACAATACGTCGCTCGGTTCGACGGGCGGCGGCGCGGCCGTCAGTGCGCCTTCGACATCGAACGATCCTTTGTCCGCCCTTAACGGCATGACGGCCGGCGGCGCTTTGTTCAATGTCAATGCCGCACTGAGCAGTGTCGCCTCAAATGGCGGCGCCAGCGTCGGTAGTGGCCCATCGCTGGCAGGTGGCAGCGCGACGATCGGTAGCGGCCCGACGGTCAACGGCAGCGGCCTGACGGCAGCCGTCGGTGCTTCGGTGAGCAGCAACGGTGTGACGCTTGCGAGCGGCCCTTCGATCAGCTCGGGCACCCTGACGACCGGCGGCGCTGCGATCAATCCGAACAGCCTGATGGGCAAGCTCACCGCTGCTCTCGGCAACAGCGGCAACCTTGCCCAGGTACTGCAGGTCAATGGCGCGGAACTCGCCTCGCTTGCCAAGCCGCAATCAGGCGGCGTTGGCGGCACCGTGCCGGGCCAGGTCTTCCTGTTCGAGACACGGGCGGCTTTCCTCGATGTGTCGAAGTTCTACGGCTCGAGTTATTTCATCGACCGCGTCGGCTATACGCCCGAGACCAAGGTTCCCTTCCTCGGCGACGCCTATTTCGACAATCAGCTCGTAGACGAACAGATGCGGCAACTGGTGGGCGATGGTCTTGGCGCGGGGTCCTTCATCCCCGGCAACAATGCCACCGACCAGATGAAGACGCTGCTCGACAACGGCGTCGCTTATGCCGAGGCGAACGGGCTTGCTCTCGGGCAAGCACTGACGCCGCAGCAGGCGGCATCGCTGACCCAGTCGATGGTGATCTATCAGACTGAGATCGTCGACGGCGCGCAGGTGCTGGTGCCGGTCGTCTATCTCTCGGCCGCCGATAAGGCGAAGGTCAACGGCGGCGGCGCCGTCATCGCCGGCAACAGCGTTAACATCGATGCCGGCTCCGTCAACAATTCCGGTGCGATTGCCGCAGCGGATGGCATGACCATCAATGCCACCGAGATCAAGGCCAATGGCGGCACCTTCCTGGCCGGCGGCAACATGAACCTCAATGCCACAAATGGCATTACCCTTGCCGCACAGACGATGACCCTCGGCGGCCAGAATGTCGTCAACACCAATGCCGGCGTGTCGGTCGGCGGCAACCTGCAGGTCGCCGCGGGCGGCACATTGAGTTTGCAGGGCACCAAGATCGCCGCAGGTGGCGCAGCCCAGCTTTCCGGCAACAATGTCAACCTTGCTGCTGTCAAGGTCGACAATAATGGCCAGCCCGCGACGATTGCGGGCAATCGCGCTGAGAATGCGACTGGCGCGCGCGTCACCGCCGGTGGCAACCTCACCATCGCTGCCAACAATGACATCAACGTTATAGGTTCCTCCGCCAAGGCCGGTGGCGATCTCAAACTCAAGGCCACGGATGGTGCGGTCAACATCGTTTCGACCGATCTCGCTCGCAAGACGGATGATGGCTACACCAAGACATCAGGTACCGATCAGCAAGCCTCGCAGCTCTCGGCTGGCGGCAACCTCGCGATCACCGCAAGCGGTGACGCTGGGGTCAATGCCAATACCGGTATTCTGATCTCGGGCTCGGACCTGACGGCCAAGGGTGATGTTGGCCTGACCTCCAACGGTGACATCAACGTCACCACGTCGCAGAACCAGTCGAACTCGACATTCGGCAAAAACTCCTCGTCCGAGCTGTCGCACAATGGCTCGACCATTACGGCTGGTGGCGATCTCGTCGCGAAATCCAAGGACGACATCAACGTCATCGGTTCGACCATGGCCGCCGACGGGAAGCTCGGCCTGCAGGCGGATAAAAACGTCACCATCGCCGAGGCGACCGATAGCGCAACCCTGGATGTCAAGAGCTCCAGCAAGAAGAGCGGCTTCTTTGGTTCGACGAAGGAGAATGCCTCCGGCCATCTGGAGACCACGACCGCGGCTGGCTCGGCACTTTCCGGCAAGGATGGTGTGACGATCATTTCAGGCGGCGACACCACGGTCTCGGCCTCCAAGGTGACGGCGGGCGACGCCACGCATACCGCCGATCTTGCTGTCCAGACCGGTGGCAATCTGATCGTGACGGCCGGCAAGGACACCGAGACGGAGAACGACAGCGCCAAGCGCAAGGGCTTCCTGCGCAGCGGCAGCTCAAGCTACGACGGCTATAACGAGACCACCATCGGGTCGCAGCTTTCAGCCTCGGGCGACGTCAATCTCGATGCCGGCAAGGCGGCCGCCATTGTCGGCTCGAAGGTCAATGCCGATGGCTCGCTGAATATTTCCGGCGAAAGCGTCTCCATCATCGGCGCGCAGGAGAACCACCAGTCCGATAGCCAGCGCAAGGATTCCGGCCTCTTCGTCGGCTCCGGCGGCGGCTTCATCTCACTTTACGGCAAGAACGAGAAGCAGGGCCAGCAATCTTCCACGGATAACGTCGGCTCAGAGCTTACGGCCGGGAACGACGTCAACCTAGCGGCGAGGGCAACCGATCTCAACATCATGGGCTCGTCTGTCAATGCCGATCGCGACATCAATGTGTCGGCCGCTCGCGACGTCAACGTGACCCCGGGCGCCGAGAGCTCGTCACAATCCGAACAGCAGAAGAAATCCGGGTTCGGCTTGGCACTTTCCGCCGGCAATGGCGGCTTCTCGGTCGGTATCGGCGCGCAGTCGACGAAGGACAGCAAAGCGCAGCAGTCCGATACCAATGCAGTATCGACATTGGCGGCGGGTCGTGATCTCAACATCTCGGCAGGCAACAATGTCAACCTGCAGGCAACCAGCGCTTCGGCCGAGCGCGACGTCACTCTCTTCGCCGGCAAGGACATTAATCTGCTCTCGGCCAATGACGTCACCAATTACGAGGAGGTACATGAGAAAACCTTTGCCGGTGTGACCATCTCGGTGACCAGCCAGATTGGCAAGGCGGCCGATAGCATCATGAACTCGGCCGAGCGTCTTTCCGACAGCGGTGGCGTCAATGCGGTGACTAATACGGCCATTGCCAGCCTCGGTTTCTATGAGGGCTACAAGGGGCTGAAGGGCGCATATGAGGGGCTTACCAGCAACGATCCCGACATCGCCAAGGGCCTTTCCTTCAGCATCGGCATCAACGCTGGCGTGAGCCATCAGGAAAATAGCTGGTCTTCGTCGTCTTCGACCCCGGTCGTGACGGATATTCGCGCGGGCCGCTCGATCACCATGGAGGCCGAGAAGGGTTCCATCACCAGCGATGGCGCGCAGATCCTGGCCGGTTACGACAAGAACGGCATACCCACGATTCCAGGAGATGCGCTGACCGGCGACATCTTCCTGTCAGCAGCGAATGGCGACATCAACCTCAACGCTGCCGCGGGCACGTCGGATTCGTCGAGTTCCAACGACTCCTGGAGCGCCGGCATTGGCGTCAACTTCGGCTGCAGTACCAAGGGTGGTTGCCAGGAGACCAGTGTCGGGGTCAACGCCTCCTACGGCAAGGGTGGTTCCCAAACCTCCGGCACCAACCACACGAACACACATGTGAACGGCACCGGCGATGTCACCATCGCCACCAATGATCTCGCGCTGAAGGGGGCGACGGTCGCCGGCAATTCGGTTGGCATCGATGCCCGCTCGCTGACGATCGAGAGCCAGCTGGATACGCAGAAGGCCAAGGCCGATCAGTTCAATGTCTCCGGTCAGATCGGCTTTGGAAACACCGGCGTCTCCGGCACTGTGCAGAAGGCCAAGGGCGATGCGGTGCTCGTCTCCGAACAATCGGGCATTCATGCACGCACCGGCGGCCTCAACATCGATGTCAGCGGCCAGACGTCAGTTATCGGCGGGCTGATTACCAGCCAGGCGACGGCGGACAAAAACTCCTTCTTCACCGGCACCCTGACGGTTGCGGATATCGACACTCATTCGACCTGGAAGGCCGAAACCTATGGGGGCGGGATCGGCACTGGGGGGCTAACTATCGCTCCGCCGGTCAAGGCCGGCGAGAAGGAGACCGGCAAGGCCTATTCGGCCATCGGCGGCAATATCGGCATCACGATCACCGATCCCGCGCACCAGACGCAGGACATCGGCACGATCCGCCGCGACACGGACAACACCAATACCTCGCTGCCCGGTCTGCCGGATCTGCAGAACATTCTGCGGGATCAGTACAAGACCCAGGCGGATTTGCAGGCGGCGCAAGCCACCATGGCTGGGTTGGTGGCGACCATTGCGGACCAATTCGAAGGACAGGCCCTCGCAGCCGGGCACCCTGAGGACGCGGCCTATTGGGAAGAGGGCGGTGCGGGTCGGGCGTTGTTACACGCCATTGGCGCAGGCCTGCTTGGTGGGGTGAACGGCTGGGAGGGCGCTCTGAAGGGTGCTCTTGGTGGCGCGACAACAACATTACTAGCGCCAGCGATCGATAATCTCGTCAAGGGCATGCTCAAGGACAGCACCCTCTCCGATCAAGACAAGCAGACGCTTGCCGCACTGGTCGGAGCCAGCCTCAGCGCCACGGTCGGAGGAGTTGTTGGCGGTGGAGAAGGTGCTGCTTATGGAGCCGCGAACTATCAGTTCAACTATCTTGCGCAAAACAAGGCACGATCGCGCGTCGTTGCGAAAGCCAAACTTGAAGAATGCAGGGAAAGCGGGACCTGCAGTGCTGCGCAGATCGCAAACTATCAGTCGATGGTCGATCAGTACAATCAAGAGGATCAGGAGACTGATCGCCAACTTAAGGCAGCCTGCGATGCCGCACCAAAGGGATCAGCTTGTGTTTCAGCTGTGACACGAGCGCTGATCGCCGCAGAATACTACGTTTCACCGGATTATCTTTCGACATTATTCATGAACCTGCCGGACAGCGGCTACCGCGATATTGAGAACGAAATTCTCAGCGGCCATTTCGATGAGACGGCAAATCGTGATTTGAAGCGGGCGATCTACGATGAGCGAAAAGATATCATAGCGCTGCTTGAACAATATCGACCATCTGTTGCCGAAGCCTGGAAGCAGATTGGCTATGATAACATTGCCGCGCTTGTTATTGCCGGAGCCTCACTTGGGCTGGAAGGCCTTATTAGAGGTGGTAACAATAGCACCGAGGGCACCGTAACAACGGGGGCCAATACACCGAAAAGCGCACCGAGGTTTCTGACAGACTCCGCAGGTAATACGATTGACTTAAATTTCTCCAGAGGCCTTACCCAAACCAACGTCTCTGTCACAGGTTCGAGAGGCTCAGTTCAATATCCGCTTCAAGATCAATTGCCAAATTCATATGCTAATCTCGGCAACGGTCATGCTGTAGTGTATGGCCCCGATGGAAGGGCCTTGTATGATGTCTCTGGAGCGAGAATTAAGGTTGTCGAATGGAACCAAGCGCCGAATGGAAAGTGGATTCCCAAAAAAGGAAATGACACCAAGGTTTTTGAAGGAAATGTTCCACAATCCATCTTGGAAGATCTAGGGTTGAAATAATGGACGTTTATAAAGGGAAAATCTCTAAAGAAATCTTGGGCTTGTTTACTTCAGGCACCGGCTCAGATGAATTCTTTAGCTATGTTGGAAATCTCGTATCCGTAGAGCAAGCGCTAGCGGTTTTTGGAATACTTTCTCCTGATTTTATCGAACATGAGAATCACGTCTTTTGGCGTGCGAAAGCCTCGGCGGATGCTACCAGTGGGCTTCGTCTTGTCGGATTAATGGTAACCGAAACAGGGCAGTTGCAACCGAGCTCTCAGCGCATAGACGTAGAGCGCTACCAAAACAACTTTTCTGTCAGCCAATTTTTTTCAAAATGGGAGGATACCTCTGAGAATTCGGTTTCTCGGGTTGGCTTGACAGATAAAGATTATCAGTTGTGTCATGTCTTCGCGCAGCAGCTTGTTCGATATTGGAAGATAGCTCTGTTTGAATGCTTTCCTCATCGAACGTTTGAGTTCGAGGTGGCAGACGATCTGCTCGATGAATATGGGGTATGTTTGACGTTCTGGCAGCCCGAGAATTCGGTGTAGACAAGGTAAACCGCGCCGAGTTCGCCGGGGGTAGTTTCGGTTAAGTTATGCAGCCATGGCTGGTTCGTGCGGCGTGGCGCAATATTGTTCCTCGGCTTCGGCTTCGGCTGAAGGAATGTTCGGATTGGTTCCAGAGGCCGTCGATGGTTAACCAGTCGACCCTTCCAAGGTGGCGTTCAACTGCTCCGAAGCTGCGCGATGGTCTATGCCGACGGATGACCGTGGCCCTGTGGAGATCGTTTAGGCGAGGACGTTGCCGTAGCTGTTGCAAACGCTTCAAAAGGAAGGCCGATCAAGTGAAGTATGAACCACCAGAAAGCAGAAGCGAGGAAGAGATAATCGAAACCCTTTCGCTTACGGACAATAGTGCAGAGGAACGCATAAAGGCGGTTCTATCGGCAATCTATTACGGGAGAACTATTGAATTTTCCGGGGACACGTTGATTGGAGAATTCTCTAGGGCGAAACACGCGGAAAAACGTTGGTTAAAGAACCTGTTTGAAACTTTCTATGGGATGTGCCGAACAAATTACCGTCTCGAAGACAGCATCGCACTCTTGGAAGCTTATAGGCGGGAAGCCCCTAAATGTAGACCAGAAATTGATTCCGCCCTTGAATCACTCGATGAATATAAAGTGATATTTAAAGATACCTACCAGGGAAATTAGGGGGTACAGCCTCGCCAATGGTGAGAGTTTTCGACGTCGGTTCGTAAACGGGGTAGAAGGCGGACAATGAGTAATCCGATTGAGGAACAAAAGCGGCTCATAGAAAAGCTTTATATCTTGGTACGCAAGAGTGCTCCGATAGGGTCCTCTGACATCGCCTGCCGCTTTCGATACTTTCAGGAGAAAGACGGATCTCGCGCAGTGGACGAACAATTTTGGTACTTTATTGACGGTAAGCGAGTTTCGGCACTGTTGATTGACGACGTTGCTACCAATCCGATGCTTATCGTGCCCGAGTTACATGCCAAGATGAAAGCGCATACGGGTGGGGACTGGCAGGCGTTTACGTTGATGATCAACAAAGATGGCAGCGTCAGTACGAAGTTCGAATATCCAGAAGTCGAGGCCTGACAGCAGCTTCAGCTCTCATTTTCAAGGATACAAACCGTTCAATGGACAATAACGTCATATGGGCATTGTGCCCTTGGTTCGAAGAGAATGGTGAATGGCTGATTGACCCAGATGATCTCGAACGCATACGAGCATTTAGGCCGTATGGCGTGGTTTTCCGAGTCTTTGATGAGGATCGGGAATATGTCACGATATGCAGTGGCGACCAAGTTTTCAGAGTGCGACGCGATATTCTGAAGATGATCGAGCCAAAAGAGTGCTGGCGCTTTGAAGTTGAGGAGAGCGCATTCATTAAGGAGAGCGGATATTCCGGTACGGTCGCCAGCATCCGTTGGCATCAGAAAGAAAACAAGCCGATGTATTTGTTGAAGGTCGGAGGAACAATCAAATCCAGAAGATATTGGCCGGAAGAACTCGAGAAAATTTGATGGGTTAAGGGATCGCGACCCAGGCAGTCTCAAACCTTCCAAGAAGCTAGTTCTGGTGGAGTGTAAATTATCGCTTCTATGATCGGCCCTAGTCGTAATATGTGCAAAGCGCGAGCTCTGGCGGTGAAATTTCAACACCGTTAAGGTGATTGTCATGCGTTTATTTACGGTCAATGAAAATCTCGCCCGGCTCTTTCGACACGCTTCAGATACAAAAGATGCCCAACGAATATTCGAAGAGATATTCCGGGCATGCGCTCGCGGAATTGAAAGCCACTGGTACGTCTTGCTGGAGAATAACCAGCTTGCGGCGCATTTGGCGGCCGGTGAATTGCCACAAGGTTTCGATTTCAATGCACTAAGCGCTGAGATGGATGAGAAATACTTCGATGCCGAAGATGAAGGGCGCGATGAGGATTCAACAGTCTATTTTGCTCTCGCTCGTTTGATGTCGTCTCTTTCATTTTCCGCAGCAGCGACGGATACTATTGGTTTTTCCGAGACCGCCCATGAGGCCATTATGGCATTGCCCAATCCTAAAGAAGATTCAGCGACATTGCTCTAAACAGTGGCCTTGCCAATCGCGCAGAGCCGATCTGCGCTTCAAAGCACCCACCGTCTGCGACGCATTTCGCCAAATTCGGGTGCCATGCGAAATCACGTGAAAACCGCGGCTGGCGGCATAGCGCCCACGCGTTTTTCGTGCGCTGCCGAAAGAATGGCAACCACGCAGGCCAGAGCAAGCGCCACGGCACCCAGCACCGGCAGGCTGCGATAGCCATATCCACCCTCGAGCAGAGCGGCACCGACGCTTGCTGCGATCGCAATGCCGATATTGAAGCCTGAGGGGATGAGCGAGGAGGCGAGGCTCGGCGCATCGGCGGTCCACATCAGAATGCGAGCCTGAACCGGGGCACCGATCGCGAAATTAAGCGCCCCCCAAATGAAGATCGTCACGGTCATCAGCAAGGGATAGGGGCTGACGAGGTAAAGGATGACGAGTATCGCGGCCTGAATGGCGAGCATGACGATCAGCGACGGCATCAGCTTCCAATCCGAAAGCCGGCCGCCCAACAAGACACCCAATGTTGCTCCGACGCCATTGAGCAGCAGGACCCAGGGAATGATCATGGCATCAAGGCCCGTCACTTCGCGCAGAAGAGGCGTGATGTAGGTGAAGGGCACCATTTGCCCGATCATCAGCGCGAGCACGATGATGAGGGATGTCCAAACCTGCTGGCGGCCAAGAACGCGCACTTCGCGGCTCAAATGGCCGGATGGCTGCAGCTCGGCTTTCGTTGGTGGGATCAAGGCCCAGATCGCGGCCAATGCGAGGACGCCGACCGAAGTCATCGCCCAAAAAGTCGTCCGCCATCCCCAAAGTCCGCCGATCGCCGCGCCGACAGGGACGCCGATAATGTTCGGGACCGTCAGGCCGGCGAGTATCACGGCGACGGCACGACCCCGGAACGCCTGCGGGACGAGGCCGACCGCAACCACCATGGCAATGCCGAAATAGGCGCCATGGGCGATGGCGGTCGCAATGCGGAAGAGAAGCATGGTGGCGAAGTCCGGCGCGAGTGCGCAAGCAATCTGCCCCAGGCAAAAGGCGATCGTAAGAGCGACCAGAATGGTCCGGCGCGGAACCTGCCGGGTCGCCATGGTCAGGAGCGGGCCGCCGATTGCAATACCCAACGCGTAACCGGAAACCAGATAGCCGGCAAACGGGATCGAGACATCCAACCCTTGAGCCACATCCGGGAGAATGCCTGCGATGACGAACTCGGTGGTGCCGAATGCGAACGCAGCCAGAAACAAAGCGAACAGCGGTAAGGGCAAATCCAGCTCCCATATAGAGGTATAAGGATTTCTCTAAATTACGGGTGAGGGCACATCAAGTGCGAGATATCGTCGAAAGCGGGAGCAAAGGAACGAGCCCGTCTGAATCAACTACATTCATTCCGCACAAGGCGATTTCCTGGATGGCTTTCGGTTGTCAAACATACATCATTCCAGGAGCGATCCTTGACAAGCCAACAATGTTTGTGAAGGCTTGTCGCCATGAGTGAGGTGGCTGATTGGTTATCTTATACAAGTCCGATCAGTCGGAAAAATGCTGCCGAGGCAGTGTTTGAGGATATTCGTTCGGCAATTACATCGGGACGGTTGGCGGTCGGGACACGGCTGCCCGCCGAGGCGCAGCTTGCCACCCGCTATGGTGTCAGCCGGCCCATCATCCGTGAAGCGCTCCGTTCGCTGCAGACGCTCGGCCTTACTCAGACCCGCACCGGCAGCGGCACCTATGTCGTGACCTCGACACCCGGTTCGGAGCTACGCTACGGCGGTTATTCCGCGCGGGATCTGATCGAGGCGCGACCCTTCATCGAAGTCCCCGCCGCCGGCTGGGCCGCGCTTCGGCGCACGGAGCAGCAGCTGGGGCGCCTGCTTGAACTTTGCGATGAGATGGACCGGGAAGAAGATCCCCTGAAGTGGGTCAATCTGGATTCGCAATTCCACTCGATGATCGCCGAATCCTCCGGAAATGCCGTCTTCGGCAAGATCGTCGCCGATGCTCGCGATGCGCTGATGCGGCAGTCGGAGCTGGTCAACATGATGGCGCAGCGCCGCGTGGCTTCGAATGTCGAACACCGCCGCATCGTCGAGGCGATTGCGGCGGGATCGGAAGAAGAGGCCATCGCGGCGATGGAAGCGCATCTCGGTCAGGTCAAGCGTGTGGTGACTACGATCATCGGCGAGGACCAGCCGCACCATTGATGGCGGCCGGCAGATTGGCGAGCCGCTCCGGCCGCAGCGCCTCGAAAAGCTCTTCGGCGGTCAGATATCCATGGTCCAGCACGATTTCCGGTACGGTGCGCCCCGTTGCCAGTGCCTCGCGGGCAACCTTGGTTGCCGCCTGGTAGCCGATCAGCGGGTTCAGCGCTGTCGCAAGACCGATCGATTCCTGCAGGCGCTGCGCCATGAGAGCGGGGTTGGCGGTAATGCCATCGACGCAGCGTTCGGCAAGGATATGGCAGGCCGCGGTCAGATGCATGATGCTTTCCGATAGCGCGCGCACCATGATCGGTTCGAAGGCGTTGAGCTGCAGCTGGCCGGCTTCCGCGGCCATGGTGACGGTGATGTCGTTGCCGATGACGGAGAAGGCCACCTGGTTGACCATTTCCGGGATTACCGGATTGACCTTGCCGGGCATGATGCTCGAACCGGCCTGCATCGCCGGCAGCGTGATTTCGCCGATGCCGGCCCGCGGCCCGGAGGAGAGCAGGCGCAGGTCGTTGCAGGTCTTCGAAAGCTTGACGGCGACGCGCTTCAGCACACCGGAGAGATGGACGAAGGCGCCGGGATCCTGCGTTGCTTCGATGAGGTCGCTGGCGGTCACGAGCGGGCGGCCCGTCAGCCGGGCCAGATGGGCGCAGGCGAGTGCTGCATAGCCGGCTGGCGCATTGAGGCCGGTGCCGATGGCGGTGGCGCCGAGATTGACCTCATGCAGGAGGGAGGCCGATTCGAGCAGGCGGGCTCTGTCCTCGCCGAGCATGACGGCGAAGGTCCTGAATTCCTGTCCCAATGTCATCGGCACGGCGTCCTGCAGCTGCGTGCGGCCGACCTTGAGGATCGTGTCGAATTCCCTGGCCTTGCGCTCGAAGGCATCCCGCAGCACTTCCATTGCCGCGGCCAGGCCGTCGATCGCCTCGATCACCGCGACATTGACAGCCGTTGGATAGGCGTCGTTGGTCGACTGGCTGAGATTGACGTGATCGTTCGGATGAAGGTGGCCATAGTCGCCCTTGGCATGGCCGAGCAGCTCGAGGGCGCGATTGGCGATGACCTCGTTGGCGTTCATGTTGGTCGAGGTGCCGGCACCGCCCTGGATGACATCGACGACGAACTGTTCGTGAAGCTCGCCGGCACGGATTTCGCGGCAGGCGCGCACGATGGCATCGAACCTTTCCTTGGTAAGCAGGCCAAGCTCGTGATTGGCAAGGGCGGCCGCTTCCTTGACGAAGGCAAGGCCGCGGATGAGATGCGTATAACGCCCGATCGGCGTGCCCGTTACCTGGAAGTTTTCAACCGCCCGTGCGGTATGCACCCCCCAATAGACATCGGCCGGAACATCCTTTTCGCCCAGCAGGTCATATTCGCTTCGCGTCTTGACCACATTATCCTCCTATGGTCGAAATCAAGCTATATCTGTCAAGCTGTATGACAGATTTGAAATCTGTTATCGATTGCGCCGAGCCGCGTCAATAAGCCTGCTGTCGGGTTGACCTTGGGCAAATTCTATGTCTAAGAGGAAAAATCTGTCATACAGCATTACAGCATGACCGGCGATCGCCAGCATCGATCGGCGGCTTGTTAAAGCGAAAGGGCATCCTGTCGGGTGCAAACGAGCACCCCAGACCCGTCCATGGACAAACGGCTCAAGGGAGGAGCAATGTCAGTCGAAACCATCCAGAATATACCCGCGGATCGTCAGCCGCCGGCCAATGAGGACCTTGGCTACCACAAGGCCCTGAAGCCGCGCCAGATCCAGATGATCGCTATTGGCGGCGCGATCGGCACCGGTCTTTTCCTTGGTGCCGGCGGGCGGCTTGCCGCAGCCGGCCCGGCGCTGATCTTCGTCTATGCGCTCTGCGGCTTCTTTGCCTTTCTGGTGCTGCGTGCGCTCGGCGAATTGATCATGCATCGCCCGAGCTCCGGCTCCTTCGTCTCTTATGCCCGCGAGTTCTACGGCGAGAAAATGGCCTTTGCAGTCGGCTGGATGTACTGGCTGAACTGGGCCATGACCTCGGTTGCCGATGTGACGGCCGTCGCGCTCTACATGAATTTCTTCAAGCACTATGTGCCGTGGCTCGCTGGCATCGATCAGTGGGTCTTCGCGCTGATTGCCTTGATGGTGGTGCTGGTCATGAACCTGCTGTCGGTCAAGGTTTTCGGCGAGCTCGAATTCTGGTTCAGCCTGATCAAGGTTCTGGCGCTTGCCAGTTTCCTCGTCATCGGCATCTATTTCGTCGTCTCCGGCACGCCGATTGCCGGTCATACGGCCGGTTTCAGCATCATCAGCGACAGCGGCGGCTTCTTCCCGAATGGCATCCTGCCAGCCTTCGTCATCATCCAAGGCGTGGTCTTTGCCTATGCGTCGATCGAGCTGATCGGCACGACGGCAGGTGAAACGGAAGATCCGCGCAAGATCATGCCGGGTGCGATCCGCACGGTGGTTGCGCGCCTGCTGATCTTCTATGTCGGCTCGGTGCTGCTTCTGTCGCTGCTGCTGCCCTATACGGCCTATAAGGCCGGCGAGAGCCCCTTCGTGACCTTCTTCGGGACGATCGGCATCGAAGGCGCCGATGTCATCATGAATCTCGTCGTGCTGACGGCCGTGCTGTCGTCGCTCAATGCCGGCCTTTATTCCACCGGCCGCATCCTGCATTCGATGGCGGTTTCCGGCTCGGCGCCGGCAGCACTTGCCAGGATGAACAAGGCAGGCGTGCCCTATGGCGGCATAGCGGTGACGGCCGTCGTGACCGTCATCGGCGTGGCGCTGAATGCCGTGGTGCCGTCGGCTGCCTTCGAGATTGCGCTCAACCTCTCGGCGCTCGGTATCATCTCCGCCTGGGGCGTGATCGTGCTGTGCCAATTGAAGCTCTGGAAGCTGTCGAAGCGCGGCGAGATGGCCCGCCCGGATTTCCGCATGTTCGGCGCGCCCTATACCGGCGTCCTGACGCTGGTCTTCCTCTTCGCGGTGCTGGTGCTGATGGCGCTCGATTATCCGGTCGGCACATGGACGATCGCTTCCCTCGTCCTGATCGCGCCGGCTTTGGTTATCGGCTGGTATCTGCTGCGCGACCGCATCCATCGGCTGGCGGCCGAGCGGGGCCAGTCGTGACGGCAGCAAATGCAAATCCGCTGGTGGCAGTCATTGCCACCGGCGGCACCATCGCAAGCGAGCGCGCCGGCAACGGCGCCAGCGCGCCGTCTCTGACGGGAGAAAGCCTGCTGGCGTTCCTGCCAGACATGCCTATCGATCTTAGACCCATCGAACTGATGGCGAAGGATTCTGCAAGCCTCACGCTCGCGGATATGCAGGACATCAGCGACAAGGTGGGTGAGCTGCTTGACGATGCCGCCGTCAGTGGCATCGTCATCCTGCATGGCACGGATGCGATGGAAGAGACAGCGCTGCTCGTCCATCTGCAGCATGGGTTGAACAAGCCGGTCGTGTTCACGGGCGCGCAATTCACCGCCGATCATCCCAAGGCCGACGGCCCCGCCAACCTTGCCGCCGCCGTTACCGCCGTTACCGATCCGGTCAATGCAGCGCGCGGCGTGCTCGTCTGTTTCGGTGGCCGGCTGCTGCCGGCTTGGGGGCTTTATAAGCATTCGTCGGATGTTGCAGATGCTTTTCGGCAATCGCGGCCGCTCGAAAACCCGCCAAGCATGCGCCTTGCGGCAGCGCTCGACAGCGTGCGTATCGATGTTGTGGCGATCTATCCTGGCTGTGACTCCGTGCATGTGGACGCGAGCCTCAGGGCCGACGCCCATGGCATTGTTCTGGCGGCTCTCGGCTCGGGCAATGCCAATCCGCGTCTAGTCGAAGCCGTCAGGCGCTGTGTCGATGTCGGCGTGCCCGTCGTGGTCTCCAGCCGGGTGCCGGATGGATTGCTTGTTTCAAGCTATGGCGGCGGTGGCGGCGGACATGATCTTGCCGATGCCGGTGCTGTTCATTCCTCCACACTGCGGCCGGGGCAAGCGAGAATCGTGCTGGCGGCCCTCATCGCCTCCGGCGCCAGCGCTGAGCTCGTCGAGCAGGCCTTCGCGGACTTCGCAGCCAACGCCATCCCCTGAAGGCCTCGGCTTTCGGGTCCATCAAGGGCTTTGATTGTGCAAGAGTGAGTTGGCGAGTTCGTATCCAAAGGCGATCATTAAACTCGAGTCGATATGGCCGGTTTAACTGCGCAGGTTCCGATTGGAACAATCGTTCGACGAGCGACGATTATTCCGTCGTGTTTTCGGTCGCCGCCAGCCAGATGGATTATTCTCCGGAAGCGGCCGTCGAACTCCCGATATCGATGGCGTTCAGTTCCAGCCGCAACGCTTGGATTTTTTTAGGTCCGTTAAGCTGCGCAAATTCCAGCTGCGCCTTTCGCCAGAGGGGTTCTGCTTGCTTATGGAGGCGGCGGCCCTGGTCTGTGAGTTCAATGATACGAACCCGGCCGTCCGTGAGAGACGGCTTCATCGTGACAAAGCCGTCGCGCTCAAGAAAGCCGACCATCTTTCCCATAGCCGTCCGCTCGATATCGAGCCGCTCGGCGAGAATGTTCACAGCAGCTCCGCCCGCTTCTTCAAGGGCGGCGAGGGTCAAAAACTGCGTGATGCGTAGCCCGGTTGGCTCCAGGTGGCTATCGTAGAAACGGGTAATCTGCCGAGTAGCCTTTCTCATGGCGGAGCAGGTGCATTGATCGATTCCTAGTGGTTGGTTAGTTGTCAACATCTCAATTTCCTCTCGATCCGTGCATTGCTAAAGCCATGGGCAGGAAAGTTCTGAGAATCTTCTGCCCATGGCCTGCCTATAGATACCGGCGGCCTTCGCCACTATCAGAACATGCCTTGGGGAGGCGAGATATAGCCGGGATCTACGGCTGCAAGCGTACTCTTCAGCAAAGCCGTTCCCTCGTCAGCCATGATTTCGCTCTTGCCAATGGCGAGTGCATGATAGGTCTGGCGCACGACGTCCGCCGGGGAGGCCTTCGGGACGTCAATGCCGTTGGTCAGATCGGTATCGACGAAGCCTACGTGAAGACCGAGAACCTGGATGCCGCGGTCACGAAGGTGATGCCGGAGCTGGTTCGTGAAGCTCCATGCGGCCGCTTTTGAGGCGGCATATGGGGTCAGGATTGGCCGTGGCAGCCACACGATATCAGACAGAACATTGATAATGGCGGCATGCGACTTATTCGAGAGCGCTTGCTCGAAGGCTTGGCTCACGCGGACCACGCCGTAGTAGTTGGTATCGAAGAGGCGCTGCGACTGAGTTTCGAAGTCCTCCGCCAGTGGTCCGTCGATCAGAGCGGCAATGCCCGCGTTATTGACCAGAATGTTGGTATCCGCGGCGATTTCGGCGGCAGTGGCGACCGATGCCTTATCCGTGACATCGATCTGAACTGGAACGATACCCGGTTCGCTAAAGCCGCTGGTGTTTCGCATCCCCGCATAGACCTTGGAGGCTCCTCGGCGGACGGCTTCGCGGGCGAAGGCCAAGCCCAGACCGCGATTGGCACCGGTGATGAAGACTGTGTTCTTGGCGACGTCCATGACTGAATTTCCTTTCCAAAGTAGTGAGCGGCAGGCCAACGTTGGCCTGTCGGCGCGATGGGTGCTGCGTTCAAAGAAAGAGGTTTTCCGGCAACTTTCCGGAGAGTGCTTCCCGCAGACGGGCGGAGAGGGCCATGACCGAACCAAGCGGGCTCATTCGGACGCTGACCCGCGGCACGGAGCCATCGGGATTACGGTCCACGACGACGGTGGCGGTCAGTTTTTCGCCAGTCGTCAGCACAGCCTCGTATTCGAGGAATAGCCGCGAGCCGATCGTCTCGAAAAACGTAGGGCTCTGCGAGACGTAGAAAGTTCCAACTGTGTTGACTGCAAGCTTGATCTCCTCACGTCCCACGATGGTGTCTCGCGCTACGGAGCTGGTCAGCTCGGCGTCTGCCGTCAGGTCATCAAGAAACGGATGACGTTCTTCTTCGTGTGCCATTGTAAAATCTCCTGCCTTCTTGCCGTTATTTGTAGGCGGCGCGATTGTTTGTGATGAATTGCTTGACCGTGAGAGCGGCGGTTCCCGTAATCTCCTCGACTGCATCGTTGGTTCCCGAGAAGACGCCGTCGCGATAGTCCTGCGCGACTTCGACCAGGTGCTGGACGAGGAACGGCGGGAACTTGTAGAGATTTTCCATCTTGTCCTTGAACGCCTCGATCGACGTCGGCGCGTATTCGATCTTCACGCCAAGTACCTCGCTGATGACCGCGGCGATCTCGGTGTGGTTCATCTCGACAGGACCGTGGAGGGGGTAAATCTTGCCTTCGTGGCCCTGCGGATAGGCCAGAAGGTGAGCGATCACCCGACCCTGGTCATCAGCAGGAATAGGCGCGTGGCGACCGTTCTCGAAGGGGAACTGGATCTTCCGCGTTGCCCAGATTTCCTTTGCGAAATGCGGGTAGACGAGCCAGTCGGCAAAGAACGTCGGACGCAGGTGGGTCGTCGGGACGCCCGACCAATCGAAGACACGTTCCGAAACCCAGTGATCCCGTGCCGCGTGGCTTGTCGATTCCCGACGAGCTGAGATCTGCGACATGTTGACGATCGCCGACACGTTAGCTTCCTTGGCGGCCTGTGCGAAATAGGCTGCTGCCCCAACGATCCCGGGCGCTATGGGATGTAGGAAATAGGCAGACCTGATGCCTTCCATGGCGGCCCGGATGGCATCGATATCGGTGAAATCACCGATCGCGGTTTCAAGGCCGCGCTGTCTCAGGGCTGCCGCCCGGTCATCGTCCGAGCGCACATAGGCACGAACAGTTTTGCCCATCTTGAGCAGTTCGTCGACGGTAGCCGTCCCGGTTCTTCCGGTCGCACCGCTTACAAGTATTTCAGCCTGGCTCACGATCTTCACTCCTCGGCCTGATAAGAGCATATGCTCTCGATGAGGAAGACATGAGAGCATATGCTCCTAATGTCAAGCAGCCTTGGCCGAAATATCGACGATGCCTTGTTGCCGGTGAAGGAAATCGACCTTTGAGCGGGCTCTACATGCTGGATACCGATATTGTGTCCGAACTTGCGCGAACTGGCTCGATTGAGCATCCAGTTCGGGAAAAGGCACCCCCAATTAAGGCATGTCAGTGCCAGCCGCGAGAACGGGCCGACCGTTGAAAACGGCGCGGCCCGAACATTGGCTGGATGGTTTGTCCATCAAGCCTGGTGCGTCGCATTGGCGACCACGACAGGGATCAAGAGATCACCCCAATTGCCGTTGCCGCCGTGGTGGCGGGCCGAGCGGATGAGCTCGACGGAAACGCCGGCCTCGACCGCGTTCATGACGGCCTGATTGAGGCGATGCAGCTCGTTGGCCAGCATGCGGATGACCGCCTGCTGATCGGTATTCATGGTGAGAGATTGCTCTTCGGCTCTCTCGCGAACGCGTGCTATCGATGCCATTTCATTCTCCTCCTATAGTCCCGATATCATTCTGCTGCCGGCTTGAACTGCGCATGCTCAGTCGATCCGTGCATGGCCGTGGTGGATGACTGGCCACCGGTAATCGCCAGCGACACCGCATCGAAATAGCCGGTACCCACTTCGCGCTGATGCTTGGTTGCGGTGTAGCCATTGGCTTCCGCAGCAAATTCCGCCTGCTGTAGCTCCGAATAGGCGGCCATCTGGCGCGCCTTGTAGCCGCGAGCGAGCTCGAACATGCCAAAATTCAGCTGGTGGAAGCCGGCAAGCGTGATGAACTGGAACTTATAGCCCATCGCGCCCAGCTCGCGCTGGAACTTGGCGATCGTCGCGTCATCCAGGTTCTTCTTCCAGTTGAACGACGGCGAGCAATTGTAAGCCAGCAGCTTGCCGGGATGGGCGCGATGCACGCCTTCGGCAAATTTGCGTGCCTGTTCGAGATCCGGCTTCGAGGTCTCGCACCAGATCAGATCGCAATGCGGCGCGTAGGCGACGGCGCGCGCAATGCAGGGCTCGATGCCGTTCTTGACCTGGTAGAAGCCTTCCACCGTGCGGCCGGCGTCGTAGTCGACGAAGGGCCGATCGCGCTCGTCGATATCCGATGTCAGCAGCTTGGCAGCCTCGGCATCGGTGCGTGCGACGACAAGCGTCGGTACGCCCATGACGTCGGCGGCTAGCCTGGCCGCATTGAGATTGCGGATATGGGCAGCCGTCGGAATAAGCACCTTGCCGCCGAGGTGGCCGCACTTCTTTTCCGATGCCAGCTGATCCTCGAAATGGACGCCGGCGACACCCGCCTCGATATAGGCCTTCATGATCTCGAAGGCGTTCAGCGGGCCGCCGAAGCCCGCTTCGGCGTCAGCCACGATCGGCGCAAACCAGGTGTCGACGGAAAGTCCTTTGCCTTCAGCGGTCTCGATCTGGTCGGCGCGCTGCAGGGTGCGGTTGATGCGCTTCGCCAGCTCCGGACCCGCATTGGCGGGATAAAGCGACTGGTCGGGATACATGGCCGAGGCGGTATTGGCGTCGGCTGCGACCTGCCATCCGGACAGATAGATTGCCTTCAGGCCGGCGCGAACCATCTGCATGGCCTGATTGCCCGAGAGCGCGCCGAGCGCGTTGACGAAATCTTCCTCGTGAATGAGCTGCCAGAGGCGGTTCGCACCCATTTCGGCTAGGGAATGGCGGATCGTGATCGACCCACGCAACCGCTCCACATCCGCGGCCTGATAGGGACGCTCGATGCCGTCGAAACGCCTGGCGGCCGCGCTAGGAACCAGTTTGTAAAAATCTGTCATGCTATTCTCCCGATACTGTCTCTCGATCCTCCGATCGATCTCGATTGCATGACTGTTTTTACAATATTGATGCTGCCGCAGCCAGAAAAACCGAAAGATCCCATTCGATAAAAGGGTTAGGATGTGCTATCGTTGACATTGGTTCTCAGTAAAATTGTAAATCTTGTTAAATTCGCCTGAGGAAAAATTTGTAAAAGGTTTGACATATGGTTGAGCGCAAGATCTTTGCCGGTCCACGGGTTCGGCGTATCCGCATGGGGCTCGGCCTGACGCAGACGACCATGGCGCAGGCTCTCGATATCTCGCCGTCCTATCTCAATCTCATCGAGCGCAATCAGCGGCCGTTGACCGTGCAGCTGCTGCTCAAACTGTCGGCGGTCTATAAGGTGGATCTCGATGCGCTGCAGGGCGAGCAGGGTGGCAGTGCAGGGCAGCTGCGTGAAGTTTTCGCCGATCCGCTGCTTGCGGGCGAAATCCCTGGCGATCAGGAGTTGATCGAGCTCGCCGAAGCCGCGCCGAATGCGGCAAACGGCATGATCCGTCTGTATCGCGCCTATCGCGAGCAGGCCGCAAGACTGTCCGATCTCGCCGAGCTTCTGTCCCGCGAAGGCCGGATTGCCGATGTCGCCGGTCCCCGCTTGCCGCTCGATGAGGTGCACGATCGTCTGCAGGCGCGGCCGAATTTTTTTGCTCGCATCGAAGATGCCGCCGAAGCCTTCCATGAGCGCCTTTCTTCCAGCGACGATATGGTTGGCGGCTTGAAGCTGTGGTTGAGGAACGAGCATGGCATTGCCGTGCGTCTGCTGCCGGTGCGCGCCATGCCGGGCCTGCGCCGGCGCTATGATCGGCATTCCATGCGGCTTTTCCTGTCCGAGCGGCTGTCTCCCTTCGATCAGCTTCGGGAGATTGCGACCGAGGTTTCGGCTCTGGTCATGCGCGAGGAGATTGCCGCCGAACTGGATGCGCTTGCTCTCTCGACACCGGAAGCCAAGCGCATCGCCCGCTTCGAGCTGGCGCGCTACGCATCCCACGCCCTGCTGATGCCATATGGCTCCTATCTTTCAACAGCCCAGCGCCTGCATTACGACATCGATGGGCTTGGGGCTCGCTTCGGTGTTTCCTATGAGCAGGCCGCCACGCGGCTGACCAGCCTGCAGCGTCCGGGCGCATCCGGTATTCCGTTTTTTCTGATGGAGATCGATAGTGCCGGCCATCGACTGCGCAAGGCTGGCGCCCAAGGCTTTCCGCAGGCACGCTTCGGCGGCGGCTGTCCCAAACTCAATATTCATGCCGCCTTTGCCCAGCCCGGACAGATATTGGTGGACGATACGCAAATGCCGGACGGTAGCGGATTTCTCACCATATCGCGGACGGTCGATGGACCTCAGGCCGATTTTGGCGAAAGGATGCGCCGCACCGCGCTCCTCATCGGCTGCGATATCGCCCATCGCGACGAGGTGATCTATGGCAAGGCACTTGGCTCGATGTCCATCGCGATCGGCCCGGCCTGTCGCCTATGCGAACGTCAGGGTTGCCTGGTAAGGGCCGAACCGCCGGTGACGCGCCCACTCGGTCTCGACGAAATGGCGGCGGGCCTGAGCGTATTCGATTTCCAGTGATCGCATTGAATTTGCCGTCGCGGATGGGAAACGGCAAATTCAGTATATTAAAATCTATCGTTTATATGGATAATTGTTGCGTCGATACTCCGATAAATAGGATCTCATTCCTCGCGTGCCGCGCTTGCCCTTACTAGGTTCCGCGCAGACAAGGAGTCCGAGATCCATGAATTTTGCCAAGCGAACATCTGCCGCCATTTTTGCCGCTGCGCTTTCCTGCGGCGCGCTGTTCACCACGATTGCGCATGCCGATACGACGCTCGACCGCATCAAGGGCCGTGGCGCGCTGACCGTCGGCGTCATCCTCTCCGGAGCGCCCTTCGGCTACATCGATCCGGCAAGCCAGGAACAGAAGGGCTACAATCTCGACATCGCCAAGGCGCTTGCTGAAAAGCTCGGCGTCAAGCTGGAGACGGTCACGGTAACGCCGCCGAACCGCGTGCAGTTCCTGCAGCAGGGCAAGGTCGATATCCTGATCGCCAACATGCAGTACACGGAAGAGCGCGCCAAGATCCTCGATTATGTGCCGACGCCCTATGACCGCAGCGGCGGCGCTGCCGTCGGCCGCAAGGATAGCGGCCTCAGCGACTGGAGCGACCTCAAGGGCAAGCCCGTCTGCGTTTCTCAAGGCTCGAACTACACGCAGCCGCTGATGGAGCAATATGGCGCCGAAGTGAAGGCGCTGCCGAGCCAGCCGGAATCGCTGCTGGCCCTTCAGGGCGGCAATTGCGTTGCCGCCGTGCATGTCGGCGCGACGGTCGGCCTGCTGCTTCAGGATCGGCCGGAGGAATGGAAGGATTACAAGATCCTGTTTCCGACCGAGCTCGTTCCTTCGGATTCGGTGATCTGGCTGCGCAAGGGCGAAGGCGACACGCGCGCCGCACTCGACAAGGCCGTCCAGGAGCTGCATGCCAACGGCAAGCTTCTCGACTATGCCAAGGCAAACCGCCTGCTCAACACGACCTATCTTGAGGAAGAGCACAAGAAGCTCGAGGGCAAGTGACATTGTCGGTCGCTTGAGGAACGGTTTGCATGGGAAGTTCGCTACTTCAGACCTTCATAGACTGGACTGGCAAGATCGGGCTTCACTACGAGTTCCTGGCCAGCGGCTATGAGGCGCAGATCTGGCGTGGTGGTTTTATCACCACGCTCTATCTCATCGTGCTCCTCATTCCGATAAGCCTGCTGTTCGGCCTGCTGTTTGCCGCCATGCTGACCTCGGGAAACAGGACCTTGGCCGTGCCGGTCAGAGCCTTCATCGAAGTGACCCGTAACACGCCGACGCTCGTGCAGCTGATGTTCAGCTTCCTCGTGCTGAACACCCTCGTCTCCAATGGCCTCGGCGGCGCGCAGCACAATCCTCTGACACCGTTCTTCTGGGTGGTCGCCGTGGTCGGCCTGCATGTCGCTGCACTCCACGCCGATGCGCTTCGCGCCGGCATCGAGGCCGTGCCCGAGCAAACGGTGGAAGCGGCGCGCGCCATTGGCTTCACACGCCTGCAGATCCTTCGTTTTGTCGCGATACCGCTCGCCCTCCGGGCATCGCTGCCGGCGATCGTCAACAATATGATCAATCTGGTGAAGCTGACGACGGTGGGGAACGCGATCGCGGTGAGCGAAATCACCTACGCGTCGATCATGGTCTGGACGCAGCGTGACAATGTCGTCGAACTGATGATCGTTATCCTGCTGTTCTTCAGCGCCATCAACCTTGCCCTCGCCAGAACCGGGCGCTGGATCGAAAAGCGCCTGGCTGTACCCGGTTTCGGAGTGGGCGCGTGAGTGTGGCGAAGCTCTCAGCGGCTCCCTCGAGCAACTGGCTGCCCTGGCTCTTCGGGGCACTGGTCGCGATTGCGGTCATCTGGCTGCTGGCCGATCTGTCGCTGCTGCATGTGCTGATCGAATGGCTGCCCTATCTTGGCAGCGGTTTCCTGATGAACATCCTCATCAGCCTGCTCGCCATGGCGGGAGGAACCTTGATTGGTGTCTTGCTTGGTATTCTCGAGCTGGCACCGCTGAAGATCATACGCTACCCCGTCGGCCTTTATGTCCAGATCTTCCGCAATGCGCCGCATCTCGTGCTGATCTTTGCGACGACCTATATTTTTCCCTTCGAGATCGTGCTCTTCGGCCATTACCTGCCCTTTCCCGATTGGGTGAAGGCCGTGATCGGGCTTGCCATTCCGGCAAGCGCCTATGTCGCCGAAATCACGCGTGGCGCCATTCAGTCAATTCCAACGACGCAGTGGGAGGCGGCCAAAGGCCTCGGCTTCTCCCGGTCCCAGGCGCTGCGCTGGATCATTCTGCCGCAATGCGCGCGCCGGTCATTGCCGCCATGGATGAACCTCTTTGCCTCGATCACCATGGGAACCGCGCTTGCCTCTTTGGTCGGCGTGCATGAGCTTTTGCATGCCGCCACTGATGCCAGTACGGCCGTCCGCCGTCTGGATTTCACCGTCCTCGCCTATATCGTCGTCATGGCGGCGTTCTTTGCCCTTTGCTATCCCATTTCTAGCCTGACGCGCCGCCTTGAGCGCCGCCTGAAAGCTTAAAGGAGCCGGCATGAGCCAAGCTCAGACCAATCCGATCGTCGAACTGGCTGATGTGCATCTCGCCTACGGATCGACCGAGGTCCTGAAAGGGATCGATCTTTCCGTTGCCCGCGGGCAGACCGTCTCGATCATAGGTCCCTCCGGGTCGGGGAAATCGACGATCCTGCGCTGCATCAACGCGCTGGTCGCGCCGCAGACGGGGCGCATCTCGGTCAATGGCGCGCGTGTCGACCAGATGCGCAGCGAGGCCGAACGCATCAAGCTGCGGCAGAAGATCGGCATCGTCTTCCAGCAATATAATCTGTTTCCGCATCTGTCCGTGCTCGACAACATCACAATCGCCCCGACGCGAATCCTCGGCGTCAACAAGGCCGATGCCGAACGTCATGCCCGGGATCTCCTGGCGCGGGTGCGCCTGTCCGAAAAGGCAAGCGTCTATCCCGGACAGCTTTCCGGCGGTCAGCAGCAGCGCGTCGCGATCGCGCGGGCGCTGGCAATGCGGCCGGATCTCGTCCTCTTCGATGAGGTGACTTCGGCACTCGATCCCGAGACCGTCGGCGAGGTGCTCGCCGTCATTCGCGATCTCGTCAAGGAAGGCATGACGAGCATCCTGGTCACGCACGAGATGCGCTTTGCCGAGGAGATCAGCGATGTCGTGGTCTTCACCGAAAACGGCCGCATCGTTGACCAGGGGCCGCCCGAAGCCATCTTCCAGACATCGACAAATGCGCGCATCCGCCGCTTCGTCAACGGCCTCGCCGGTGCGCGGGCTTCGCTCGAGGACGGGGAGGGGATTTGACGATGGAAAAGACTTTTCCGTTGACGACAGGCTTTGCCGAAGCCATCACATCGGCCGATCCGCTGCGAGATGAGGCGGCCGTTGCCGCAGCCCGCATGGCGCTCGTCGATTGGTTGGCCTGCGCCTTAGGCGGCTCGGCCGACCGCACGACACGCATTCTGCTGGAACAGTTGCCGGCAGGTCCGGGTGACGCCGTCATCATCGGGCAGGGGCGGCGCACCGATGCGCTGACGGCGGCTTTGGTCAATGCCCATGCCGGCCATGTGCTCGATTATGACGACGTGCATGCGAGCGTGCGCGGTCACCCGACGACGGTCATCGTTCCCGCTCTGCTGGCGCTGGCATCGGAGACGCCGATTTCAGCGGACCGCCTGATCGCCGGCTATATTGTCGGCCTGGAAGCGATGGCGCGCCTCGGCCTCTCGCTCGGCATGCGCCATTACGAGAACGGTTTTCATGCAACGGCAACGCTCGGCACGATCGGTGTGGCGGCGGCCGTCGCCCATGTGCTTGGCTATTCCGTCGTCGAGACCGCCACGACGCTCGGGCTGGCGGCCACGCATTCGAGCGGTCTGCGCCTGCAGTTCGGTCATGATGCCAAGCCCTATCATGCCGGCATGGCGGCGCGCTCGGGCCTGCTTTCGGCCAAGCTCGTCAAGGCAGGCTTCGGTGGCGCAAGGGATTTCCTCGACAGCGCGATCGGCTTTTATTCGGCCTTCGCCTTTGGCGAGGCGCGGCCGCAGGCGGCCATCGAGGGCTGGGGCGCGCCTTGGCAGATCGTGGCGCCCGGCCTCACGCTCAAGGCCTTCCCGTGCTGCACGGCGAGCCACCCGGTTGCGATGATCGGTCTTCAGCTTCACGAAGAGGAATTGAACGCGGAACAGATCGAGGCTGTCGTCATTACCTTCCCGCCGGGAGGCGATGCGGCACTGGTCGTGACCGATCCGACGACCGGTATCGACGCTCGTTTCAGCGCCGAATATGTGTTCGCAACGGCGCTGATGGACGGCGCGTTGAAGATCGGCCATTTCGGAGAGACGCCGGTAAGAGAGGATCTGATGGCAATCGCCCGGCGCGTTCGCCGCCGGCACGACGAGACGGCGCCGCGACTTTCGAGCGACCCGAAAACGCGCTTCGTCATTGCCGAGATAACGCTGAACGATGGACGCCGCCTGAGCCGCGAGTTCAAGGGCCTGCCCGGCCTCAGCGATCCCACCGAAAAATTCCGCGACGCGACCGGCAACCATCCGGCCGTGTCGGCCGTTCCCGATATGGTGAGAACCATGCATAGCGAGGACGATCTTGATCGCCTCGTCCAGCTTCTATCCAACAGTTTGAACTGATCCAAGTTCCAAGAAACGCAAGGCATGCGCCCATGAGCAAGACCCGCAAGATCCATCTCGGCCTTTTCCTGCAAGGTGCCGGCCATCACGTCTCAGGCTGGCGTCATCCAGATGCGGAAGCCGGCAGTGAGAATTTCGACCTGCTGCGCCGCGTGGCCCGGATCGCCGAGGCTGCCAAGTTCGACATGCTCTTCCTGGCGGACGGCCTGACGAGCGCTCTTGACGCGCATCCCTCGATGATTGCCCGTTTCGAGCCGCTGACGTTGCTCGCCTCACTCGCGATGGTGACCGACAAGATCGGTCTTGCCGCGACCGCGTCGACCACCTATGGCGAACCCTATCATCTCGCCCGCGCCTTCGCCTCGATCGATCATCTGAGCCACGGCCGCGCGGCCTGGAACATCGTCACCACGTCCTACGCCCGCACGGCCGCCAATTTCTCCAAGAGCCACCCGGAGCATGACGAGCGCTATGCGGTGGCGGAAGAATTCGTCGATGTCGTGCGCGGCCTTTGGGATAGCTGGGCCGACGATGCCTTCCGCAAGGACAAGGAGAGCGGTGTCTATGCCGATCCCGCCAAGGTGCGGGTGCTCGACCACAACGGCAAATATTATTCCGTCAAGGGTCCACTCAATATTCCGCGCCCGCCGCAGGGGCACCCGGTGCTGATCCAGGCCGGTTCGTCGGGGCCGGGTCAGGATCTCGCAGCCCGCACGGCCGACATCGTCTTTACCGCCCAGCAGAGCCTCGATGAGGCGCAGGCCTTCTATAAGAGCCTGAAGGGCAAGGTCGCCGGCTTCGGGCGCAACCCGGACGACGTCGCCGTCATGCCTGGTTTCCTGCCCGTTATCGGCAAAACGGTTGCCGAGGCGCGCGAAAAGCTCGACGTGCTGAACCGCTGGACTGACATCAAGAGCGCCATGCCGCTTCTGGAGGAACGCCTTGGCCATAGCCTTGCCGAATATGATCTCGACGGACCGCTGCCCGACCTGCCGATTTCCGACCAGCTGCGCAGCCGGGCCGAACTGCTGACCGAGCTTGCCCGTCGCGAAAAGCTGACGATCCGTGAGCTTGCCCTGCGTGTGGCCGCCGGCCGCGGCCATCACATCGTGCTCGGAACGGCTGAAGAGATCGCCGACCGCATGCAGCAATGGTTTGAAAACGGCGCCGCAGACGGCTTCAACGTCATGCCGCCCTTCTTCCCCGGCGGCCTTGAGGATTTTGCCAACGACGTTGTGCCGATCCTGCAGGAGAGAGGCCTCTTCCGCCGCGATTATGAAGGCACGACGCTGCGCGATCACTTAGGGATTGCCAGGCCGGCCTGGGCTTGACGGAGGCCGAGGCGTTCACCCCCGGCTCTCTTTTTCATTCATCGATGTCAATGGATCAGGCATAAAGCCCGAACTGAGCATTGTGCAGCCGCGCATAGGCGCCACGGCGGGCAAGCAATTCGTCATGCGATCCCTGTTCGACAATGCCGTTATCGCCCATGACGATGATGCGGTCGGCATTGCGGATGGTTGACAGCCGATGGGCGACGACCAGCGTCGTGCGTCCCTTCGCGAGTTCCAACAGCGCCTGCTGGATCGCATATTCAGTTGCCGTATCGAGCGCCGAGGTGGCTTCATCGAGGATGAGGATCGGCGGATCCTTCAGGAAGATGCGGGCAATCGCCAGCCGCTGTTTCTGTCCGCCCGAGAGCTTGACGCCACGCTCGCCCGTCGGCGTATCGAGGCCGGCGGGCAGAGACCGGACGAATTCGTCGAGCGAGGCGCGCTGCAAGGCTTTCATGATGTCTTCGTCGGTAGCGCCGAGCTTGCCATAGGCGATGTTCTCGCGAATGGTCGAGCCGAACAGGAAGACGTCCTGCTGCACGATGCCGATCTGGCCGCGCAGCGAGGCTTGCGTCATGTCGCGGATATCGATGCCGTCGATCGTGATGCTGCCGGCCGTGACATCGTAGAAGCGCGGCAGCAGCGAGCAGATCGTCGTCTTGCCCGTGCCGGAGGCACCGACAAAGGCGACGGTTTCGCCGGCCGCGATAGTCAAGTTCAGATCCTTGAAGATCGCCGCCTGATCGGAATAACCAAAGGCGACGTTCTGGTAGGCGATATTGCCCTTCAGATGATCCACCGCAGCCGCATTCGGCCGGTCGGCAAGATCCGGTTCCGTATCGATCAGCGACAGGAAGCGTTTGAAGCCGGCGATGCCCTTGGGATAGGTCTCGATCACCGAGGTGATCTTGTCGATCGGCCGGAAGAAGACGTTGATAAGCAGCAGGAAGCTGACGAAGCCGCCATAGCTCAGCTCGCCTGAAATGACGTACCAGGTTCCGGCCATCATGACGACAAGTTGCACCAGGCGCGTGCTGAAATAGCTGAGCGCGATACTCGCCGTCATATAGGCATAGCCATCCAGCTTGGTCGCCTTGTAGTCCTCGTTGTCGCTGGCAAACAGCTGGCTTTCATATCGCTCGTTGGCGAAAGCCTTGACCACGCGGATGCCGCCGACCGTCTCCTGCATGCGCGTGTTGAAGTTGCCGACCTTGCCGAACAGGCTGCGCGAATTCAGCGTCATCTTCGAGCCGTAGCGGCTCACCAGCCAGGTCATGAAAGGCACGATGGTCGTCGTCAGCAGTGCGAGCTTCCAATGGACGCTGAACATCAAAAGGAAGGCGCCGATGAAGGTCATGATCGCGATGAACAGGTCCTCGGGACCATGATGGGCGATCTCGCCCACTTCCTCTAGGTCCTTGGTGACGTGGGTGATCAGGTGGCCGGTGCGGTTATTGTCGAAGTAGCGGAAGGACAGCTTCTGGATATGATCGAAGGCCTGGCGGCGCATGTCCGATTCGATCGAGATGCCGAGCGCATGACCCCAATAGTTGACGATCGCCGAGAGGCCGGTGCTCACAGCATAGACGACAAGCAACAGCGCCGCTGTCGCGAAGATCAGACCCCAATCGCGGCTCGGAAGCAGTTCATCGACGAAAAGCTTGACCGCCAGCGGGAAGCCGAGCTCTAGCAGGCCCGCAAGCACGGCGCAGCCAAAGTCGAGGAAAAACAGCTTTTTATAGCTGGCATAATAGGAAAAGAAACGACGAAGCATGAATGCCCTCCATGGGCACAGAAGAGGATATGGAAAGACAAGAACGGACTGAGCGGCAGCCCGAAGTTCGGCACCGCCGTTCAGCGTCAGTGGGTGCTGAAATTTCTCATCTGGCGATCCTCCTGCTTGAGTCGCGCGATTTTTATAACCGACGCGTGCAAGCGTGTCATCCCTATAAACGACGGGTGACGGTCTTGGCATTTGGCTTGCCGCATGGAGGAAGACAACGCCCGCCATGGACGGACGACGGCTGCAGGGAATGCCTTCGGTGAGTTATAAATTCGAGAGAGGTCTCGACGGTGGCTTCGATACCGTCAGAATCTTTGAAGCGGCTCAGAACGTCTGATCACATCGGCGCGTCCCGGCGCTCCTGCCCGCCCTCCGAAGAGCTCGCATTTGATCGCTGCCGCGATGGAGGAGAAGCGGATCGCATCTTCCGCCACCATTTTTTCGGCAACGGCAAGCGCGAAGGCGCCGTGGAAAATATCGCCGGCGGCAAGCGTATCGACCGCCTTGATGGATATGGTCGGGCAGTGCTGGATTTTACCGGTTTCTTCGTTGAACCAGTGGCTGCCGGCGGCACCCGCCGTCACGCAGACGAAGGCATGGTCGAACCGCCGCTTCAGCCGCCGCGCCATCTCGGCAACATCGTCGCTTCCCGTCAGGCGCTCGGCCGCCGGCTCGGAGAAGATGATGTGGGTCGCTTCCGGCGCCAGCTGCTCGATGATGCCGTCAGGGGCGACGTCGCCGTCAAGAATGGCCGGCTTGCCCATTGCTCTTGCCGTCTTCAAAACCTGAAACGCCAGCGCCGGCCAGCGGACGTCGACAAGCACGGCATCGAACGCGGCGACATCAGCCGCCGTGAATTTCTTGACCGCGTGATGCAGCTTCGGATCATAGAAAGGAACGATCAGTCTTTCGCCGTCATCGTCCACCAGGATCGTCGAGACGGCGGAGCGGGCGCTTTCCACATGCAGCATGCCGTCCACGTGGATGCCGGCGTTGTCCAGTTCGCGAACAATCCGATCGCCGGTTTCGTCACGGCCGACCGCGCCCCACAGGCTCGCTTTGCCGCCGAGCCGCACGACGGCATAGGCAGCACTCGAGGCCATGCCTTCGGCAATCTGCAGCATGTCGTAAGGCAGAACCTTCCCTTGACCCTGCGGAAGCACGCGGACACGAAAGAGCGTATCGAGAACGGCCGCGCCGACGCATAAGACATGCCTGGGTTCGCCGGCCGGTGGATCGAAGATCGAGGGAGCGCTCAAAGCCGCTTTCCGCTCGCCTTGTCGAACAGATGGATACTGGCCGGGTCGATGGCAATGTCGATCTTGTCGCCGAAGCGGATGTTCAACCGCTCGCGGAACAGGCAGGAGATTTCCTCGCCGCCGCAGTCGAGCTTGGCATAGATTTCCGAACCCGTGCCTTCGACGATGCCGACCCGGGCAGACAAGCCGCCGGCGGCGGCGCGGATGTGCTCGGGCCGAATGCCATAGACGAGCCGCCGCCCGCCATGCTCGGCAACGGAGAAACCTTGCGGCAGGGGCAGGATGAGACCCTTTTCGCTGCGGAAGACACCTTCCTCGATCCGGCCGTCGATGAAGTTCATCGAAGGCGAGCCGATGAAACCGGCGACGAACAGGTTTGCCGGACGGTCGTAGAGATCGAGAGGCGCGCCGACCTGCTCGATGAGGCCGCCGTGAAGCACGACGATCTTGTCCGCCATGGTCATCGCCTCGACCTGGTCATGCGTCACGTAGATCGTCGTCGTGCCGATGCGCTGATGCATGGACTTAATCTCGCCACGCATCTGCACGCGCAGTTTTGCGTCGAGATTGGAAAGAGGCTCGTCAAACAGGAAGACTTGTGGATCGCGCACCAGAGCACGCCCCATGGCGACACGCTGGCGCTGGCCGCCGGAAAGCTGGCGAGGCAGGCGCTCAAGCAGGCTTTCCAGGCCAAGGATGGCGGCGGCCTTCTGTACCTTGGCGGCGATTTCCGCCGGGTTTGCCTTCTTCAGCTTCAGCGCGAAGCCCATGTTGTCGGCCACGGTCATATGCGGATACAGCGCATAGTTCTGGAACACCATGGCGATGTCGCGATCGCGCGCGGGCAGGTTGCTAACTTCACGCCGGCCGATGCGGATTTCGCCGTCGCTGACCTCTTCCAGCCCGGCGATCATCCGCAGCAGCGTGGACTTGCCGCAGCCGGAGGGGCCGACGAGGACGACGAACTCGCCATCGGCGATATCGACGCTGATGTCGTGGATGACCTTCACCTGGCCGTAGCGCTTCTGAATATTCTGGATGTTTACGGGTGCCATGAATGTGATCCTGTCGGAAGGAAGAGGTGTGTCATTTAACGGCGCCGGCGGTCAGGCCTGCGATGATCTGGCGCTGCGCGAACATGGTGAGAACGAGGACCGGCAGCGTGACGATCAGGGCCGCGGCCGCAAGCGGCCCCCAGCTCACCTGCTCGAAGGAAAGCATGTTGTAGACGGCGACGGGCAGCGTGCGGGTCTCGCGGCTGGCAAGCACGATGCCGAAGACGAAGTTGTTCCACGAGAAGATGACCGAGAGAATGAAGGCGACGACGATGCCGGGCCGCGCGATCGGCAGGGCGACCAGGCGAAAAACCTGCCACGGCGTCGCGCCGTCGATGCTTGCGGCCTCCTCCAGCTCCATCGGCGTCGTCTCGAAATAGCCGATCATGATCCAGACGACGATCGGCACTGTCACGACGAGGTGGATGATGATCTGCGGCCAGAGCGTTCCGAGCAGATTGAGCCATTGGAACAGTAAAAACAGCGGGATGAGGAAGGAAAGCCCCGGTGTCATGCGGGCGATCATGATGACGACAGCCGATTTTTCCGCCTTCAGCCGCGCGATGCCGTAGCCGGCCGGCACGCCAATGATGAGGGCGAGCAGGGTGGCCGCACCCGTCACCAGAACGGAGTTCCACAGATAGAGGAAGAAATTGTTTTCCTGGAAAACATTGACATAGTTCGTCCAGGCCATGCGATCCGGAATAAGGATCGGCGGATAGGCGCCGTTGTCGATCTCGTATTTCAACGACAGCGAGATCATCCAGATGAAGAACAGGACGACAGGCGAAACGATCACCAGGGCGACGAAGAACAGGCCGATGCGATTGAGTGTCGAGCGCTTCATGTCAACGGCCCTCCGCGTCCGTCCACCGCGTGCGCTGGCGGATCATCAAAAGGACGAACGAGAGCGCGACGATGACGATGAAGAACACCACTGCCATGGCCGAGCCATAGCCGATGTCGTAATAAGCGAACGCGGTGTTGTAGAGATAGATGTTGATCGTTTCTGACGCCGTTCCCGGGCCGCCCTGCGTCATCGCATAGATGATGTCGAAGCTCTTGATCGCGTCGATGCCGCGAATGATGACGGCGATCATAAGGAAGGGCGCGATCATCGGCATCGTCAGATAGCGGAACTTCTGCCAGGCATTGGCGCCGTCGATTTCGGCGCTCTCATAGGGTTCGCGCGGCACGGAAGCGAGGCCGCCGAGCACGATCAGCATGACAAGCGGCGTCCACTGCCACACCTCGACAAGGACGAGCGAGGGGATGACGCTATATTGATTGTAGATCCATTCCTGCGGCCCGATGCCGATGAGCGAGAGCAGATAGTTCAGCACCCCGAGCTGCGGGTGGAACATCATGGTCCAGACGAGGGCGACGGCAACCGGCGTTGCCATCATCGGCATGACGAAAATGCCGCGCAGGAAGCCGCGCAGCGGAAAGTTCGCATCGAAGATCAGTGCGGCCAGCGTTCCGAAGAACAACGGGCCGACGACGGACAGCACGGTGTAGAGAACCGTGTGCCATAGCGATTCCCAGAAGCGCGCATCGGTCGCCAGCCGGACATAATTGTCCCAGCCGACGAAGCTCTGAGACTGGCCGAGCGTCCATTTGTTCACGCTCATCCACAGGGTGAAGACCCAGGGAAAGACGATGACGGCGGCAATCACGATCAGCGCGGGGACGACGAAGGGCCAGTAGTTGGGAGCAAGCCGGTGCGGCTTGCTCCTTCCGTCAGCTGTCTTCGCGGCGGTATCTTCGATGCTCACGGAGGCCATCATCCCTCACTTCGCGCCAGCACAGGCTCGAACTGGGCAGTTGCCGTTTTCAGCTCGGCTGCCGGATCGGCGCCGCCGATCATGTTCGTCAGCGCGACGCCATAGATGTCGCGGAACTCGGTAACCGGGATGATGACGGGTAGCGCCAGCTGCGAGACCTTGGCCGAGCCGGCGACGGCATCCAGCCAGGCGCCTGGCATTTTCACGCCTTCGCGGACCTTCTGATCCTCCAGAACAGACTGACGGAAGGGAACGCCGGCGCCGGCCTGCAGCAGGCGAGCGCCCATGTCGTGCGAGATCGCCCATTGGCAGAAAAGATAGGCGGCCTCCTTCTTCTGGCTGGCAGCGGTAACGCCGATGCCATCGCCGAAGGTTGCCGCAGCCTGCGCATTCGGCCCCTTCGGCATGACGCCATAGCCGACCTGGCCGACGACGCGGGACTTCTCAGGATTTTCGATCGGCGGCGCGAAGCCGACGCCGTCGAGCCACATGCCGATCTTGCCCTGCAGGAAGGCCGATTGCGCCTCCGCCCAGTTGAAGCCGGAAACGCCGGGAGGCGCCGATTTCGTCATCAGGCGCTGATAGAGCTTCGCAGCATCCACGGCCCCTTGCGATTCCGTCTGCAGCTTGCCGTCGGCCGAAAGCGGCGTCGCCCCGTGGCCGAGCATGAAGGCCGTCCAGACTGGCGTATTGGCGTTCTTCAGACCGCGGGCGACGAAGCCGTAGGTGTTGGTCGCCTTATCCGTCAGCGCCTCGGCGGCCTTGGCCATGTCCTCGAAGGTTTGCGGATAGGCGAGGCCCTTCTTCTCGAACAGGGTCTTGTTCCAGTAGACGATCCAGTAATCGACCGAGAAGGGCAGGGAGCGCATGACGCCTTCGGAGTCCTTGGCGAATTTCAGGCCGGCCTCGGCGAAATCGCTTTCCGTCAGCGACGGATCGGTGAGCGCCGGATCCTTCATGAAGCCGCTGATATCGGCGAGCCAGCCGCCCTTTTCGAACTGACGTTTCTGGACGTGGTAGCTCAGATGTACGACGTCGAAGCTCGGCTTGCCGGAGCTGAGCTCGATCGTGGTCTTCTGGCGCTGCTGCTGCTCGGGCGTCGCCTCGGCATTGACCTTGATGCCCGTCAGGGCTTCGAACTCGCTCAAATATTTGAGGATCGTTTCGCTGCGCGGGCTCTTGACCAGATTGACTTCCAGCGTCGTGCCGGAAAAGCGCTTCCAGTCGACGGCCGCCGAGGCGGTGCGGACACCCAGAAAGCTTGCCGCTCCAAGGGCTGCCGTGCCGGCCATGAAGCCGCGACGTGTCGGATTGAAAAATGACGATGACATTCCGTTCCTCCTCCTTTGGCCGAAAATCTCCTCATTCGCGGCCCCGTTATTCAAAACTATTCAAATCTTCAATGCGCGATCCCGTGCTCCGCCGATGTGGGATACGAGAGCGGCAACCGCCTCCTCGGCCGATCGTCGCTGAATCGCCTCAAGCACTTTCAAATGCTCCTCCATCACGGGGCCGACATGGCCATTGATGCGGAACCTGTCCTGGCTGATCAGGCGCATCTTGATCGAATTGACCCGATAGGCATTCGAGATGATGGTGTTGCCGAGCGCATCGATGAAGGCATCGTGCATGCCCCAATCCACCGATTGCGCGTGAAGCTCGAGTTCCTGCGTGCTGTCGCCAGCCCGGATCGCATCGGCGATATCGCGATGATCCTTCAAAAGCTTGGCGATCGTCTCGTCCGACGCCGAATAGGTGAACAGCGCGACCGCCTCCTTTTCCAGAAAGAGGCGAAGCTGGAAGGCCTCGCGGATCAGGTCCAGATCGATATGGGCGATCTGCAATCCGCGCTGCGGCACCGTCTTGATCAGCCCTTCGGCCTCCAGGCGCGGGATCAATTCCCGGATTGCACCAAGCGTCAGTCCCGTCAGCTCGACAAGCCGCCGCTGCGAGATGAATTGCCCTGGCCGAACGTCGCGCGCCAAGAGGTGGCGCGTAAAGCTCTCATAGGCTTTCTCTCTCAACGTCGTCTGTTCGCCTGGTCCGTCCATCGGCAGCTCCGGGCTGTTCGGTTAGGCGGCTTTGGCGCGAAACAGCGCGCCGAAGGCAGCAAAGAGCGTGTCGGAATCCTGCCGGTTTATTGGCACGAGCGGCGGGCGCACGGCAAGCCAGCTGTCGTCCTCCGTCAAACGGGCAAGAATGGCCTTGATCGAGGGAATGATCGGATAGTTCAGCAGCTGTTCGACGAAACGCTCGACATTGGCGTCGTCGATGCCTTTTTCCGCCATGGCCTGGACCTCGCGGGGAAGGAGGTTTGCCATGCCGGAGATGGCACCCTGTCCGCCGAGGCGCACGCCGCGCGCTAAGTGCCGCTCGTCGCCGATCAGAATGATGAGATCGCCATGCGTTTTCAGCAGCTCCTCGGTATAGGACCAGTCACCGGAAGAATCCTTGACGCCGACGATGATATCCGGAAATGCCGTGCGCAGGCGACCGACCAGCGAGATCGACAGCGGCACCATCGTCACCGACGGAATATTGTAGACGATTACGTCGCGGGCATGGGTGCCCAGCATGGTAAAAACGGCCGCGAACCATTTGAAGAGACCATCGTCGCTGACGTTCTTGAAGTAGGAAGGCGGCGCCAGAAGGATGTTGCGCGCGCCTTGCGCCAGTGCCTGACCAGCCTGAGCTGCCGCATCCTCGGCAGCATCGACGAGCACGCCCATGACGATCTGCTCAGGCGCGATGTCGGCGGCGATCATGGCGGCAAGAACCTGCTTGCGCTCCTGCATGCCGATGGAAGCACCTTCGCCCGTGGTGCCGAAAAGCGTCACGCTTTTGCAGCCATTGGCAAGGCAATGCTTCGCCTGTTCGATCACGCCCGCAATTGCGATCTCGCCATCCGTATCAAAGGGCGTTGCCAGGGCGGCTGACAGGCCGAAACTCTCTTTCATCCGATCCTCCCGATCTTGTAGGATTACTGCGTAGCACACTGACATGTTAGCTGTAAAGCGAGGATTTATTCAGTCTGACGCCGCCAAAATTGCATTGCAGGCAGTATTGGTGCAGGGATCGAATTTCAACGGTTAGCGCCTATGGGTGATTGATCTGCACGCCATGCCGCATAAGCACAATTCCGGCCGCCGTCATCGTATCGGCAAGATGAAGTTTAAGGTGACGAACATCGACCGCTCATGGTGCTGACTCCCGATGGTTTGCACGCATCCGTATTGGGCGAGCCGATTGCCTGGACGGACGTTGCCGGATATGCGGTTTATGCATCTAGCCGTTTCGCGTTGCGCCTGTGGCTCAACGAAAACGCGACCCTGCCAAACAAAAACTGGCGCACGCCCTATAGCAAAATCGACCGACGTGAGCGCATCGTTACGCTGGGCGCGGTTGGCATCAAGGGGATGAAGCCAGCAGACTTTAGTGCGCTCGTCGGCCGGTATCACCACGCCGCCTATGCACGGCAGGAACTTGTAACAACCCATGCAACGCCGGCGGCGATGAGCAGTCTCTGAAAATCGAAATGCTGGGAGAGGAAGTTTTGAGCCAACCCGATCATCCGGCCCGAAAGACACAAGGAAACTGCCGAGGGATCTGCGAGACCACAACAGAATTGCACGGTCCGCTGTTCGAATCCCATCTTCTCCGCCATTTCCCGAACTCGACCGCCGTTGTCCGCAATGACTGCAGTTGGGCCATCGCGCACGTCTCAAAACGAGTATCGATGACGTCCTTGGACGACGGCTCCAGCGAGCAGCTTCGTAACAAGTCGAAGCCACTCGCCAATTTGGTTGGGGCCGGCGGAGTCGCTATCTCGTCTTGGCCGATGGGGCAATTGCTGAGAGAGACCGCCCTCCACCGGAGTGCAGTGGTCAGCTTTTCGGCGATTTCAGCGCCTGCTGAAAGACGGGTGCCATCTGATCCATCGCGCTGGCTAACCACGTCGCCAGTGGATCTGGAAGCGTATCGTGGATCCAGACAAGTCGCCTCCGCGTATCGCCTTCGGAGAAGACTTGCATCGACGCGTTGTCATGAATAACGTCGTCGCTCACCCAATCCTCGGGAACGCGGATGCCGCTCATATGGGCTGCGTTCAGCAACGGTACTGCATCGAGATCGGACCAGACGAAAACGGCGCGCGGCCGATCCTTCGCGCGCAGGAAGTGCACGATCTCGGCGCCCAATCCCTCCTGTTCCACTCGTTGGCGATAGGTGATCTCGCGCTGGGCGGCGACCTTAGCGGCAGCCACCGTGTTACAGGACCGGTTTGCCTGCTCGCTCCATGACGTCGATGATCACAGAATAGGGTAGAACCAGTGCGAGCGGTGTCTTCGGGATTTCGAGAGCCCCGTAGGATTTATACCATTCGGCCGCCCGCTTATCCTTGGCGTCAATCAGCAGCAATGATCCGCCAACCTGCACTGATGCCTGAATGCAGCGGCGTGCGGCTGCGATCAGCAATTCGCCACCGAGACCCCGACCCTGCAGCGACGTGCTCACTGCGAGCCGGCCAAGCCGGAACCCGCCGACCGGATGTCGTCCCCCGCCAGCCGGCCGTGCCCTCTCTGGCGTGAGATCGAATTCGACCTGCGCGGGGCTGAGCGTATAGAAACCATAGATCGTCGTACCGTCGTCATCGTCGACCGCTACGAACGTCTTGGAAGCGCCGCTCCCGTGCGCTTGACGGGCATATTTCGTCAAGAAGTCGTTGAGATCCGCCTGACCGCAGTCAAAGCCTTTGCGATTATGCTTCCTGGAAATCGGCTCCTCGCGCCAGTCCAGAAGCGTCATTTGCGGGTCGCGAGCGAACGAGCCGCCGCCTGCAGCTTAGTGTTCGGCTTCGGCGGATTCTCCAGCAGATCTAGCATGAAGCGTGTCTGCTCTTCATCGAGATTGACTCGCTCGGCTTTCTCGATCACGGCCTCGGCCGCCAATAGCGCATTGCGCAGCACGAAGTCCTTGAGGCTGGTTCGCTCAAGTGCAGCCGCACGCATCAACCTAGCCTTTTCGGCTGGTGGTATCTGCATAGGGAATCGGGTCGTATTCTCTGCGGCGGCTCTGGGCATGGTCAAATCCTCTTCAGCGCGGACTATAGGTCTTCCTATGCTCAATTTCAACGTTGGTTCAATGAAAGCACCTATTAAAAACGGATAATGCTGAAAGTTCCGTCCGACTGCTTGATCAACATCCGCTGAAATGCAGGATAGGGCATGCCGCAGAGGCCGCGACGCTCTGCTTGCCCATGCGTTTCTGCGTCATGGCGCCGCGGTTGAGAGCGTTGGTGACGACGACTTGCGGGCCGCGCTGCAGGCGTTGCTGAAGGGGCCACCGGATCAATTGGGCCGCGATGACGGCACGCACATGCTTTTGTGCCACGATGACTCGGCACCTGACTGAAGCGCACAGGCCATGCCTATTCCATCCGGTAGAACGACCACCTGTTAGTGGCACCTCCTCTTGACCGCTTTCCGTTGCGGCGAACCAAGGCCAATATGCATAATGCGCTGCGCCGCAAGGATTTGCGACGGTTTTGATGGGTCACCGCGAAATGAAAATCAGGGTGAAAATGACATGGGACACGATCAAAACCGCTCAGGACGAAGAAAAAATCAACGGCCAGATAGCTTGATTGAAATGGCTCGCCGCCAAAAGTTTCCGAAATATGTCGCTGCGCCACCAGTATTGCCGCGATCCCTCGGAGAGCGTCCAAAAAATATATAGACGCTTGTTGTGCCTGATCGTGATGCTTGCGGGTGCCGCGTCAACCATATTGTTTTGGTAAATGGGAGCCATAGGGATTCTTTAGGCAGACAATCCGACAACATTAATTTTGGAAGATGAGAAGCTATCAAGATGATATTGCTGTATGAATAACGTCTCATGCGTAGCAGGCGGCGAAAAATGTCGTCTTTTGCTTGGATGTCAAGCCGTTCGAGGCCAGCTTGACCTAGCATAGGTCAAAAATCTTAAGGTACAATTTCTCATTTTGCCTCGTCCAAGAAGAGGAACTTTTTGAGTGTTTCGTTGCCCGTTGCCGAAATTGCAAAGCATGTGCGCCACAGAGGCAATCGCTTCGTTGAGCGACGAAATTATCCCGCTGCTCACGCATTTGAAAAAAGAAAGTTATTTCCGGAGAGGAACGTAATCGAGCCCGCTATCGATCCGCGATGGTCTGCCATCGAGGAAAAGCTCACCGATACGTGGCGCTGAGCGGGCGATGACCTTGCCGCGCTTGATGACGGCAAGACGATTGGGTTTCAGGCGCAGCGCCTCCAGCGTGTCGACGGCTTGCAGCACCACGAAATCGGCGTTGCAGCCTTTCTCGAGGCCGTAGCCTTCAAGTCCCAACGTCTTGGCGGAGTTGACGGTGAGCGCGTCGAAGATCTTCTTCTTGTCTTCGATGCCGGCCATCTGCGCGACGTGGATGGCCATATGGCCGACTTCGAGCATGTCGCCCGAGCCCATCGAATACCAGGGATCCATCACGCAGTCATGGCCGAAGGAGACGTTGAGGCCGGCGTCCATCAACTCACGCACGCGGGTCATGCCGCGACGCTTGGGATAGGTGTCATGGCGGCCTTGCAGCATGATGTTGATCAATGGGTTGGGAATGACATTGATTCTTGCTTCCGCCATCAGGGGGATAAGCTTGGAGACGTAATAATTGTCCATCGAATGCATCGAGGTCAGGTGCGATCCGGCAACGCGTCCCTGCAATCCGAAGCGGATGGTTTCCGCCGCGAGCGTCTCGATATGGCGGGACATGGGATCGTCGGTCTCGTCGCAATGCATGTCGACGGGAAGACCGCGATCGGCCGCAATTCTGCAAAGTGCTTCGACCGAGGCTCTGCCTTCGTCCATCGTACGTTCGAAATGCGGAATGCCGCCGACGATGTCGACGCCCATGTCGAGCGCACGCTCAAGAGAAGCGACACCGTCCTTGGCGCGGTAATACCCATCCTGCGGGAAGGCGACGAGCTGCAGATCGATATAGGGCTTGACCCGTTCCTTCACCTCCAGAAGCGCCTCAGCCGTCACCAGCCTGGGATCGGACGTGTCGACATGACTGCGAATGAACAGCAACCCTTGCGTCACGGCGAGATCGCAGTAGCGCAACGCACGATCCACTAGTTCTTCCTTCGTCACGATCGGGCGCAACTCTCCCCAAAGTGCAATGCCCTCCAGAAGCGTGCCGGAAACGTTCATGCGCGGCAGGCCGAGCGAAAGCGTGGCATCCATATGGAAATGCGGATCGACAAAGGGCGGGCTCACCAGCCGGTCGGTCGCGTCGATCTCTTCCCTTGCCTCGGTTGTGATCGATGCTTCCACGGCAGCGATTTTGCCGTCCTTGACCGCGATATCGATGGCTTTGCGGCCATCGGGCAGATTGGCATTGCGAATGATCAGATCGAACATGAAAGGCTCCTCGGATTATCTTTCGCCACGGCGATAAGCTTGCATCAACGCCTGCGGCACACGGGCTCGCCGGCTCATGACGGCGAGTGCGACGATGGACAGGATGTATGGCGTCATCAGGAAAATCTGATAGGGCACGCCCTGCACCGCGGTCTGCAGGCGCAGCTGGAAAGCGTCGAAGAAGGCAAAAAGTAGGGCGCCGAACAGCGCCCGGCCCGGCCGCCAGGACGAAAAGACGACCAGCGCGATGCAGATCCAGCCGCGCCCTTGCACCATGGTCGGAAAGAAGCTGTTGAAGGCGGACAAGGTCAGGAACGCGCCGCCCATGCCCATCAACGCGCTGCCGGCAATGACGGCACCGTAGCGGATCCTCATCGGGTTGACGCCCTGAGCCTCCGCAGCATGCGGGTTTTCACCGGTCATGCGGATCGCAAGCCCGACCGGTGTGCGGAACATGAGGTAGGCCATGACGAGTGCCACCAGGATCGCCAGATAGGTCGGTGCCGTCTGGGTGAAGAGGGCGGGCCCTATGAAGGGCAGGTTGGAAAGTTCGGGAATGGCGATCGGCTGGAAAGGCATAATGGTCGGCGGTGTTCCGGCGACGGGCACGATCAGCCGGAAGATATAGTAGCTGAAACTGGAGGCGAAAAGCGTGACGCCGAGCCCCGAAACATGCTGCGACAAGCCGAGCGTTACCGTCAGCGCCGAATGCAGAAGCCCGAAAATGCCGCCGGCGATTGCCGCGACGAGAAGGCCGGTCCAAAGATCGGCGCCGTGATAGACGGAGAGCCAGCCGATCATCGCGCCGAAGGTCATGATGCCCTCGATGCCGAGATTGAGAACGCCGGCCCGCTCGCAAAGAAGTGCGCCGAGCGTGCCGAAGATCAGTGGCGTGGCAATCCGCAGCACGGCGGCCCAGAGTCCGGCTGAAGCAATGATGTCGACCAGCGTGCTCATCGGCGGATCCTGTACTGCGTGAAGAACAACGCGATCAGCATGGTCAGCAGCGATAGGGCGACCGTGACGTCGGCAATGTAGGTGGGAATGCCGAGGCTGCGGCTCATGCCATCGGCGCCGACGAACATCGTTGCGGTGAAGATCGCCGCAAGGACGACGCCGAGCGGATTGAGGTTTGCCAGCATGGCAACGACAATGCCGGCATAACCGAAGCCGGGCGACAGATCGGTGGTCACATAGCCTTTGACCCCCATCACTTCGATGGCACCGGCAAGGCCGGCAAGGCCACCCGAAAGACAGGCGACCTTGACGAGCGTCGCGCCGAGGCGAACGCCGGCAAAGGCAGCGCCAGAAGGGTTGAGGCCGGCTGCTCGCGATTGCATACCGAAGACGGTGCGCGACTGGACGAAATAGACGATTGCGGCGATGACGATTGCAATTGCAAAGCCGATATGAAGGCGCGATCGGGCGATCAGCTTCGGCAGCATGGCGTGGTCGGCAAGGGCCTGGGATTGCGGCCAGCCGAATGCCGTCGGGTCCTTCAATACACCATCGATCAGTATGGAGACGAAGAGAACGGCAATGAAATTCAGGATCAGGCTGGTGACGACCTCATCGACGGAAAATCGCAGCCGCAGCCATAGTGGCACGAGGATCAGAATGGCCCCGGCAAGGGCGCCGATGATCATCAAGAGCGGAATGAGGATCGGGCTGGGCAAGCCGGCGAGCATTTTCGAGCCGAAGGCCGCAACAGCAATGGCACCGAAATAGAATTGCCCCTCGGCGCCGATATTCCAGAGACGGGCACGAAAGGCGACTGCGGCGGCGAGCCCGGTCAGGATCAACGGCGTTGCGCGGGTGAGCGTTTCCGTTGCCGAAAGTCGCGAGCCGAAGGCGCCGAGCAGGATCCGCCGATAGGCTTCGAGCACCGGCGCGCCGGCAATCGCAATCAGGATGCCGGCCAAAGCGAGCGCCGCGATGATCGCGAACAGGGGAGCGAGGATCATCATGTAGAGTGGACGGTGTTCGCGCCGTTCAAATCGCATGTTCGGTCCCGCTGTTTTCTTTCCATTCCCCGGCCATCATCAGGCCCAGCAGGCGTGCATCGGCCTCACCGGCATCGATCGGTGCTGAAAGGCGGCCGCCGACGATCGCCTGAATGCGATCGGCGAGCGCAATGACTTCATCGAGGTCCTCCGAGATGAGCAATACGGCGGTGCCTTGCCGGCGTGCTTCCAGAATACGCCCGTGAATGGCGGCGACCGCCCCTTCGTCCAGTCCGCGCGCCGGCTGTGCCGCAATGAGGATACGCGGGCGTTCAAAGAGATTGCGGCCGAGGATCAGCTTTTGCATGTTTCCGCCTGACAGCAGCCTGGTGCGGCTGGCGGCGCTACCACCGCGCACATCGAATGCCTCAATGATCTTTTGCGCGAAGGCCATGCCGGCGCTGCGGTCGACCAGGCCGTGTTTCGAATAGGAGGACAGGCGCTCGAGCACGGCGTTTTCCCAGATCGCCATTTCGCCTATCGCGCCATCGCGGTTGCGGTCTTCCGGAATGCGTCCAATGCCAGCGTCGATGATTGCGGCCACGTCGAGATCGCCGACGGGCCTGCCGAATAAAAGAAGTTCGCCGGATGAGCGGTTCAACGTGCCGGAAAGGATTTGGCCCAAGCTCGCCTGGCCGTTGCCCGATACGCCAATGATTCCCAGAACCTCGCCGGCACGGACATGAAAGTGGATGCTCTTCAATCGCTCGACACCGCCGCTTTTCACGGTGATATCGCGAGCTTCCAGGGCAATGTCGCCCGGCATGCTTTCCTCGCGGGTCGGTCGGGTCACGCGATGTCCGACCATAAGCTCCGCGAGTTCGGCCTTGCTGGTCTGAGATGCCAACCGCTCAGCCGCGACCTTGCCACCACGCAGGACGACGATGCGATCGGCCGTGGCCATGACTTCATCGAGTTTGTGAGAAATGAAGATGAGAGACAGGCCTTGCGCGGCCATCTGCTTCAGCGTCAAAAAGAGCTTTTCCGCCTCGATTTGCGTAAGAACGGCAGTCGGCTCGTCGAGGATCAGGATGCGCGCATCGTTATAAAGCGCCTTGAGGATTTCCACCCGCTGCTGCTCGCCGACCGAGAGATCGCCAAGGCGCGCATCGGGATCGACCTTCAGGCCGAAGCGTTCGGCGATCGCCAGGAGCTTGCCACGGGCAGCCGTCGTTTGAGACCTGAGCGACCATAGCCTCTCGGTGCCCGTCATGATGTTCTCGAGCACGGTCAAGTTTGGCGCGAGCGAGAAATGTTGATGCACCATGCCGACGCCGGCCCGGATCGCCGCACGCGGCTTGCCTTGCGGCAATTCCTCGTTGTCGATGAGGATACGCCCGGCATCGGGCACATAATGCCCGAAGAGGATGCTCATCAGCGTCGTCTTGCCGGCACCGTTCTCGCCGAGCAAGGCAACGATCTCGCCCTTCGCCAAAGACAAGGAGATGTTGTCGTTGGCAATGGTGCTACCGAAGCGCTTGCTGACACCTTCGATCGTGAGGACAGGGATGGTCATGCCCGAAAGCCTGCGATCGGATAGCGATGCTGCCATCGTTGCTCGGCCTCAAGCGTCGATGCAAGCTGCAATAGCAGGGCCTCTTCTCCCATGGGTGCCATCATCTGGATCGGCAGCGGCAATCCTTCTGCATCTTCACCGAAAGGAAGTGTCAGTGCCGGAAAGCCGGATATGTTGGCGAGCGAGGCAAGCGGGGCGAAGGACGTCATGCGCTCAAGGTGCAATTCGGTGTCCGAATGATCCGTCGGGAAGGAGCCGACGGGTGGCGGCGCCGAGGCGAGCATGGGCATGACGATGACATCCACCCTGTCGAAGATTTCCCAAAGAACCCGACTGGCCTGAACAGCGCCATTGAGGGAATGCCAAAGTGCCGTGGCCGCCATGGCGCGTCCGCGCATGACGAACGCCTGCGTCATCGCCTCGGCCGCCAGCATGTCCAGCTCGAGGTCCTCGACCAAGCCGGCAATATTGACGGAAATGATGTCGCCAAAGGCGCGGGAACTGGCCCGAACGGCGCTTTCCATCTCGTCCCAACGAAGGGATACCAGCTCGTTTCCCTGCTTTTCGAAAAAACTGGCTGCTGCTTCCACAGCTTGGACCCGATCGGCTGCGATGGGGTAGTGCTTTCCGGTGTCCGCAAGGAGACCGATCCGAAGTCGGCCCGTCTTGGGCGAGGGCTCGGCGATACCGGCGAATGGCCCCTTTGTTCGACCGCGCACGGCATCGAATATCCGCGCGGTATCGCGTACCGAGCGAGTGACGGCGAGTTCGCTGGCGATGCCGCCAAGATGATTTCCGAAGGAGGGACCCGCTGGAACCGCGCCGCGCGTCGGCTTCAACCCAACCAGGCCGCAACAGGCAGCCGGCACGCGGATCGAGCCGCCGGCATCCGTCGCATGGGCGATCGCAACGATGCCGGCCGCAACTGCGGCCGCAGCACCTCCTGATGATCCCCCGGCAGTTCTGCTTCGATCCAAGGGGTTTCGGCAGATCGGGCCGATCGCCGGCTCGGAAGCGAGCGAGAGGCCGAATTCCGGGCTGGTGCTTAACCCGAAGGTGCAGAGGCCGGCCTTGCGAAAACGCTCTGCCAGATCGCTGTCCGCGCCTTTGCCCGTGCGGCTGAACAGGCGAGAACCAGCCGTCACCGGCAGCCCCGCAAAGGGGCCGCCGAGGTCCTTGGCAAGGGTTGGGACGCCTGCAAACGGTCGCATCGCAAACCGCTCGGGCCGCGCCGATGCCTCCTGATCCATGGCCTGTGCGGCAGCAAGCCCCATTTCAGGATCCAGATAGGCGGTGGCACCAAGCGTTTCGTATCTGGCGCAGGCGGCAATGGCTGCCCGCATGACATCCATGCAGGCAAGCTTGCCGGACTTGATGGCGCCGGCCAGCTCCGTGGCATCTGCGAACGACGGATTGCCCATGATCGAGCCGGACGGTTACTTCGGCTGATCCGGTACCTTCGGCACTTCGAAGGTACCGGCCTTGATGTCGGCGCGAACCTTCTCCATCGCAGCTTCCGCCTCCGCCGGCGCCACGCCCTTGACATAGACGATATCGCTGCCGCCTTCCTTCATCAGGCCGTAGGCCGTGTAGTTGCGGCCGACCGGCTTGCCGGCGGCGACATCGGCGATCGCTGCGTTGAGAATAGGACGGAAATACCACATGGCATTGGCAAAGACGGTATCGGGATAACGCGGCGTGTAGTCGATCAGAGATCCCACCGATTTGATGTGACGCTCCTTGGCGGCATCGGCTGTGCCGATGCGTTCGCCAAAGAGAACGTCGGCGCCGGCGTCGATCTGGGCGAGGCCGGCTTCGCGCGCCTTCGGGGGATCGAAGAAGGTGCCGATAAAGGAGACGAGATGCTTACAGTTGGGATTGACCGCCTTGACGCCGGCAGCAAACGCATTGATCAGCATGTTGACTTCGGGGATCGGGATGGCGCCGACGGAGCCGACGATATTGGACTTGGTCATCTTGCCCGCCAGCATCCCGGCGAGATAGGCGCCGTCATAGTTCCAGGTGCCGAAGACGCCGAAATTGCCGCCTGCGGCTTCGCCGCTGGACCCAAGAACGAAGGCCGTGTCCGGATAGTCGGCGGCAACCTGGCGTGCTTCCTTCTCTACGGCATAGGCTTCACCGATGATCAGCTTGTTGCCCTGTTCGGCATATTCGCGCATCGCGCGGGGGTAGTCCGTGCCCGAAACACCCTCGGAAAAGACGTATTCGATCACACCTTCCTTGGCGGCGTCCTGCAGCGCCTTGTGAAGACAAGAATTCCAGGCATTTTCGACCGGTGAGGCGTGTATGCCCGCCACCTTGAGCGGCGCGGCGGCGCGAGCGGCCGGCGCCAGCGCACTGACGCCGAGCGCGATGCCGGATGCTATGACGGCACGGCGCGACAGTATGATTTCATTGGTCATTTTTAAGTTCCCCTACTTTTTGATCATTTGGTAAAAATCATAGAAGGGGGCTAAAAAAGTGTCAAGCAACAGGCGTGCCCAAATAATATGCGAATACGCCTGATATCTGTTTGCCGCCTACACCCATAAACAGTCCGAGCGGCCGGTATTCAATTGTTCCGCAAGCTTTGATCGGTTGCGACTTGGCAAGCAAGCATATCAGCCGGCGATATGTTCGATCATATGTGCAATGGCGATGCGATAACGTCTTGCGTCGCCGCCGGCATCGACGGCAAGCGCCGCCCGATCGAACGCGGCCGATAGGATATCCGCAAGCGCCTCGACGGGAGTGTCCGGCCCATGGCCGTGACCGAGGGCTGCCTCCAATCCTTGCTTCAGGGTGAGGGTGGTCGTTTCCTCGTCCAATTGCTTCATCTCCGCAAGGCCGAGCACTGTCGGCCCTTCGATCAGCAGAAGCCGGGTACGGCCGGTAACGCGCATCGCATCGAGATAGGCGTTGCTGCCGGCAATCAGAGCGTTGCGTGGCGCAAGTTGTTCCGGCGTCGCCTGTTCGATCGCGCGCGTCACCGCCAGGGCTTCCTCCCTGACGACGGCGCGAAACAGCGCACGTTTGTCCTCGAAGTGATGATAGAGCGCACCGCGGGTGATGCCGGCCGCAGCGACGATCTCCGGCGTCGATGTCTCGGCATAGCCTTTCTCCACGAACAATGCGCGCGCCGCCGCGATAAGCGCAGCCTTGGTCTTTTCGGTTCTTTCCCGATTGGAGCGATAGTCTTGCATGCATGCAGCCTGTATGTTATTCAGAAATACAGGCAGATTGTATGTCTTTTGGGAGGAGATGGGAAGCATGAAGGTCACGAGCTACTATCCGGTCATCATGACCGAGCGCGTCGCGGAAACTGCGGCCTTCTACATCGAGCATTTCGGTTTTCAGGAAAGCTTTGCCAGCGATTGGTACGCGCATTTGCAATCGGTTGAGGATGGCCGCATCAATCTCGCCATCCTGGATGGGCGGCATGAGACAATCCCGGCGCAGGCGCGCGGCCGGGTGGCGGGGCTGTTGCTCAACTTCGAAGTGGAGGATGTCGATGCGGTCTATAGCCGCGTGCAGGAGGTCGGCTTGCCGATCTTGCGTGCCATTCGAAACGAGGCTTTCGGGCAGCGCCACTTCATCACGGCCGATCCGAATGGCGTTCTGATCGACGTTATCAAGCCGATACCACCAAGTGCGGAATTCGCAGCGCTCTACGCTGACGATGCCTTGCCAAAGGACCCGTAGGACCCGGCGTGGCGATCGATAAAATCCGCCGATATAACTGTATTCTTCGTTAACTAGCTCACTTCACCCAATATTTCGGTTTTCGTGCGATAACCCGGCCAGAGGTAAGGGTGATCCATGCAAGAGCTTTCTGTTTCATCAAAAATCATTAAATCCGTTTTCTTCCGCCCGGACGACGGGCGACTCTACATCCGTTTCAGAAACGGCGAGGAGCGCCAATTTGCCGGTGTTCCGCAAAAGGCTGCCTTAGCCATGGTGAAGGCGCCTTCACCCGGCCAGCACTATATCGAGCATATCCGCACCCAGTTCGAACGCGTCGCTTGAGATAAGAATGCGAAGCCACTTCGCCGTCTCGCCTTGAAGACGTCGGCTCGCCTGTTGCTCTCCGGCCACAAGTCCATGGGCGGTGGCCAAGCTTATCCACCAATGCATTGATAAACGAAGAGTTGCACTATCTACATCAATCAGAACCATCTCCCAGGGAGGACGCGGCGTGATTGATGAAAAGCAACTTATATCCAAGATCACCTGGAGGCTCATGCCTTTCCTGGGGATCCTTTATCTGATTGCCTATATCGATCGCCAGAACGTCAGTTACGCAAAGCTGCAGATGGTCGGCGATCTCGGCATGAGCGAATATGCCTATGGTCTCGGCGCCTCGCTGTTCTTCATCGGCTATTTCATCTTCGAAGTACCGAGCAACCTGCTTCTCGACAGATTCGGAGCGAGCAGATGGTTCGCGCGTATCCTGATATCCTGGGGCGTGGTCACGGTCGCGCTCGCCTATACGCAGAACGCCACGATGTTCTATATCCTTCGCTTCCTGCTCGGTGCCTGCGAGGCAGGCTTCTTTCCCGGTGTGCTCTATCTTCTGACCCTTTGGTATCCTTCGGCCTATCGCGGCACCATGGTCGGGCTTTTCATGATCTTCAGCGCCTTTGCCAATGCGATCGGTGCGCCGCTCGGCGGCGTGCTGCTGGACCTCAACGGGCTTTATGGCATCGCCGGCTGGCAATGGGTCTTCCTCGTGACGGGCGTTCCCGCGATCATCGCCGGCTTCGTCACCCTGTTTTACCTGCCGGACCTGCCCGCCAAGGCGACCTTTCTCGACGACACGGAAAAGCGCTGGCTTGAAGATCGGCTCGCGGTCGAAAATTCGGCCATGGAGCAAAATGCCGCCGACGGCTTCAAGGCGCTTATCAATCCGCGCGTACTGCTGATGGCGCTTTGCTATGTCGGCTTTCCGCTCGCCGCCTACGGGCTCAGCTACTGGCTGCCGACCATCGTGAAGAATTTCGGCGTCAGCAACACGACGAACGGCTTCCTCAACATCATTCCCTGGCTTCTGGTCGCGGTCGCCCTTTATGCAGTGCCGGCAGCGGCGGACAAGGCGGAATCGAAAACGCCCTACATCGTCATTCCCGCCTTGATCGGTGCCATAAGCCTGGTCTTGTCCGCTGTCATTCCCGATCATACGCTGCAGTTTGCTTTCCTCTGCATTGCCGCCGCCGGCATCTTCGCCGGCCAGCCGGTCTTCTGGAGCTTGCCGTCACGCTTCCTTCAGGGCGCGGGCGCCGCCGCCGGCCTTGCCGCAATCAATTCCGTCGGCAATCTCGGCGGTTTCATTGCGCAGAACGTCGTTCCTTGGATCAAGGATTCCACCGGAAGCACGATCGCGCCGATGTTCTTCCTTGCCGCTTGCCTGCTGGCTGCGGCACTATTGGTTTTCATCGTCGGACGCATGGTGCCGCGCACGCCGAGGCGAGACGATCTTGGCGATGTAAGTGCGGCGCGCCTGAAGTGAATACGAGCGAAGTCAGGCGATCACCCGCCTTGGGGAAAAGGACGGCGGGCGTTCCCAGGCATTCAAGCACTATTTTACCATGAGCAAAGTACTTTGGAATCGGCCCACCATCGGCCGCGATGGCAGCTATGAGCCAGGAGCGGTCACCACCTTGTTAGGTTAAACACCCTGTCCGGAAACATGGGGCTAGCTAGCCCACTTATGCCGTGTGATGGGAATGTTGTGATCTCATCTGCGTCAACATGGCTGATGTCGTATGCAGCAGTTTTGGGGTAGTGCTCCTCGCGGTAGTTAGCGTCAAGTAATAGTCTGGAAATATCCAAAATGTGGGATTGGTTCCCTATAGTCTTCATTGCGTTCAAGGTTCTCGTGTTAGGCACCGGCATGTTCTTCGCCATCAAGTGGCATCACGATCAAGAGAAGAAGAAATAACGAAACCAGCGGACCCTAAGCGCTCGCCGATTAGAGATGCGCCGCCCATTTAGTCCGCTTAGAGCCAACTGCGGTCATGGCAAAAAAATGGAACCGCAAAATCCAGCGGTTCCATTTTTGAATTGGCGGCTGAGCGATTAAGATCGCCAGAGATTGTCATGCAAAGGCGTAGGAACCGTCCGGACGCTTAGGCACGCGTCTTTGCCAATGGATATAACCTTCCTCTTCCATAGCCTTCTCATCCATGTCGACGCCCCAGCCGGGGCGGTCGGGCCTAAGCTCGAGATAGCCATCCTTCGGCAGATAAGGATCGACGACATAACGGGTTTCGCCCTGTCGCTGCTCGACCTCGTTGCCGCCATAGACATAGGCCTGGCCCTTCGGCAGCCGGTATTCGAGGATCTTGAAATTCTGCGCGGCGGCCGAGAAGTGCACGTTGACGGCTGTTGCGAGCGGACCCATCGGATTATGCGGAGCAACACCGACGAAATGCGCCTCGGCGATCGTCGCGATGCGCCGCATCTCGCTGATGCCGCCGACGACGCAGATGTCGGGCTGGATGAGGTCGGCACCCTTGACCTGCAGCAGCCGCAGGAATTCGTTGCGGTTATAGAGGGACTCGCCGGTTGCCAGCACGCAGTTGAGGCCTTGTTTCAGCTCGCCCCACATTTCGATATTCTCAGGGCGCAGCGGTTCCTCGTAGAAGAGCGGATCATAGGGAGCCAGCGCATTGCCGAGCTGCCGCGCGGCGACCGGCTCGAAGATTTTGGCATGCGCATCGAAGGCGATCTCATAATCGTCGCGCACGGTTTCGCGCAGCGAGCGGAAATAATCGGCCGATGCCTTGACGACATTGCCCCAGCGATGGGCATGCATATCGATGCGCCAGGGGCTGAGCTTGAAGGCGGTAAAGCCCCATTCGGCGTTCAAGCGGTCGAGCTCGTCGCGTGCCGCCGGTGCATCCGGTGCCGTATAGACGCCGGCATAGACCTTGACGCGATCTCGTACCGCGCCGCCGAGCAGCTTGTAGACCGGGACATTGAGGGCTTTGGCCGAGAGATCCCAAAGGCAATGATCGAGCGCCGAGATCGCCGAAAGGCCAAGCGCGCCGGGCGGGAAGCGGCTCTGCTGGATCAACAGGTTGACGAGATAGTCGATGCGGCTTGGATCCTGGCCGGCGATGAAGCCATAGAGATAGTCGAGCAGCGGCGGCAGTGCCAAATCGGGGCCGTGATTGTAGCATTCGCCCCAGCCCGTCAGTCCGTCATCCGTATCCAGCGCCACGATGACGCGTGGCCGGTCCTTGTCGCGGGTCATGAACACCCGCATGCGGTCGATTTTCATCTTACCTTCCTTCTATCGATTGACATGAATGCGGCATGGGAGATGCCGCGGGTTGGGAAAACGTTGCCGTGCCGAGCGGACGTCGGATCCGTGGCGAATGGGTTGCCGTGGCTATGTCGACAGACCCCTCACGCGGCACTGCCGTTCTTCACGGTTTCTGGCTCGACATAACGGAAGCGCCGCGAGCGATCCCGATCGCGCGGGTCGGGACGCGGGATCGCCGAGATCAACGCCTGCGTATAGGCATGTTCGGGTGAATTGCAGACCTTGTCGGCATCGCCGACCTCAACGAGGCGCCCCTTGTACATGACGCCGACGCGGTCGCACATATAGCGGATGACGCCGATATCATGGCTGATGAAGATATAGGCGAGACCAAGTTCGTCCTGCAGGCGCATCAAAAGATCAAGCACCTGGGAGCGCACGGAGACGTCGAGCGCGGAGGTCGCCTCATCGGCGACGATCACGCGCGGATTAAGCGTGATGGCGCGGGCGATACCGATACGCTGGCGCTGGCCGCCGGAAAAGGCATGCGGATAGCGCTCGCGCGCCCTTGGATCAAGCCCGACCTGTTCCATCAGATGGCAGACGCGCTCATCGAGTGCCCGGCCTTTGGCGATGCCGTTGACGAGCAATGGTTCGCCGATGATCTGCGAGACGGTCATGCGCGGATTGAGGGAGCCGAAGGGGTCCTGGAACACCATGCGCAGTTCGCGGCGGGCCGAAGCCAGAGCCGGTCCCTTGGCGCTCGCAAGATCGGTGACCTCGCCCTCGGGGCGGCGATAAAGGATCTCTCCGGCGGTCGGGTCGATGAGGCGCATGATTGAGCGGCCCATCGTCGTTTTGCCGGATCCGCTCTCGCCGACGATCCCAAGCGTTTCGCGCGGCAGAAGCGAGATCGAGACATCATTGAGAGCGTGAACCTCGCCGAAGGCCATGGACACGTTGCGCAATTCGAGGATCGGCGCCGCGGATCTGTCGAGCGGCGGCCGCGCAAGGCGGATTTCGGCCTTCCTTTCGAGCTTCAGCACCGATCCGATCAGCATGCGCGTATAATCATCCTTCGGCGCATGAAAGATCTGCTCGACCGGCGCGTATTCCCTGACGACACCATTGTGCATGACGAGCACGTCGTCGGCGATCTGCGCGACAACGCCCATGTCATGGGTGATGAACAGCACCGCCATGCCGCTGGCCTTCTGCAGCCGGGCGATGAGGTCGAGGATTTCGGCCTGTGTCGTCACGTCGAGCGCGGTCGTCGGCTCGTCGGCGATCAGAAGCTGCGGCTTGCAGGCAAGCGCCATGGCGATCATGGCGCGCTGGCGCATGCCGCCCGAATATTGAAACGCATAGCGGTCCACCGCCTTTTCCGGCGAGGGGATTTCCACTTGCTTCAGAAGCGAAATGGCCTCGACGCGCGCTTCCGCCTTGCTCATCTTCGTATGGAGACGCAGCGCTTCCATGATCTGGTCGCCGACCGTGTGGACGGGCGAGAGCGACGCCATCGGCTCCTGGAAGATCATGGCGATATCGCGCCCGCGGATTGCCCTGATCTGGCGACCGCGCGGATTGAGCTTGACGAGATCCACCGAGCTGCCGCCGGCTCCATTCAGCACGATCGAGCCACCGGTAATACGGCCGGGGGTGTCGACGATCTGCAGGATCGATCGTGCGGTGACAGATTTGCCCGAGCCGCTTTCGCCGACGACACAGAGCGTCTTTCCGGGCTCGATGGCAAAGGAGAGGTTGTCGACCGCGCGAAAAGTGCCCGTTCGCAAGGGGAAGTCGACGGTCAGGTTCTTGACCTGCAGCAGCGGGCGGGCAGTGTTCATGGAAACGATATCGGTCATGCCCGCCTCATTTGTTGTAGGGATCGGCCGCGTCGCGCAGGCCGTCGCCGAGAAGGTTCAGGGCCATGACGGCGACGACCACGGCGACACCCGGCAGGAACAGCCATGGGGCCGTTGCGATCGAGCGGATGTTCTGCGCCTCGCGCAGCAGCACGCCCCAGGAGATTGTCGGCGGCTGCAGTCCCAGCCCGAGGAAGGAAAGAGAGGTCTCGGCCAGGATCATCGCCGGCACGGCAAGCGTGATGGAAGCGATGATGTGGCTCGCGAAACTCGGCAGCATATGGCGGAAGATGATGCGGCCCTCACTGGCGCCATCCAGCCTGGCAGCGGCGACGAATTCTTCCGTTCGCAGCGACAGGAAGCGACCGCGCACGACACGGGCAAGCTGCGCCCAGCCGGTCAATGACAGGATGATCGTGATCATCATATATTGAAGCGCGGCCGGCCAGCCTTGCGGCAGGGCTGCCGCCATGGCAAGCCAGATCGGAATGGTCGGCAGCGACAGCACGAAATCGATCAAGCGTTGGATGAAGAAGTCTAGCTTGCCGCCGTAATAGCCTGAAATCCCTCCAAGAACGATGCCAAGCAGAAGCGAAAAGAACACGCCGACGAGACCAATCGACAGCGAGATTTGTGAGCCCTGAACGGTGCGGCTGAAGACGTCGCGGCCGAGCCGATCCGCACCGAACAGAAGAAGCGGCGTCGACTTGTCCGAGGATGCCAGCAGATGGATGTTGCTCGTGAAGAGCCCGAGCACGGAATATTCGTAGCCGCGCCCGAACAAGGTGACGGAAACCCGCTTGCTGGCATCTTCCTTGAAGATCGCCGCCAGCGTTTCCGGGTCGCGCGTGAGCTTCAGCGGATAGTAGTGCAGTCCGATGGAGAAGCCGTTCGCAGTATCGATGAAATGCACGCGCTGCGGCGGGTGGAAGGTCGCGCGCGCATTTTGCTGATTGGGATCGTTGATGGCAAAGAAGCCCGGCACGATCGCAACGATGTACATCATCACGGTGACGACGAGGGCGATCATGGCCAGCTTGTGGCGACGGAATGCCCACCAGATCAGCTGCCATTGCGAGGCGACGGCGGCGCGGTCGGGACGCAGGTTTGTAACGGCAATGTCGGCCATGGACTGCTCCTATTCCAACCGGATGCGGGGATCGACAAGGGCGAGCAGAATGTCACTGATGAGTGACCCGATCAGCGTCAGTGCGCAGATCAAAAGCACGAAGGCGCCGGCAAGATACATGTCCTGCGCCATCAGGGCCTGGAGCAGCAGCGGTGCGGCTGTCGGCAGGTTGAGAACGATCGCCACCACGACGGACCCCGAGATCAGGTTGGGCAGCAGCCAGGCAATGGTCGAGATGAACGGGTTGAGCGCGATGCGCAGCGGATATTTGACCAGCAGCCGGAATTCCGAAAGGCCTTTCGCGCGGGCGGTCGTCACATATGGCTTGGGCAGCTCGTCCAGCATATTGGCACGCATGACGCGGATGAGGCTTGCTGTTGACGAGACGGCGAGAATGATGACGGGGAGCCAGATATGCGACAGCAGGTTCAGCATCTTGGCGATGCTCCAGGGCGCGGTCTCGAATTCGGAGGAGAACAGACCGCCGACATCCTGCCCGAACTCGACCGCCGCAACATACATCAGCACCAGAGCCAGCAGGAACGACGGGATGGCGAGCCCAAGGAAGGTGAAGGCGGTGAACAGATAGTCGCCGATCGAATATTTCTTGACGGCGGAATAGACCCCGATCGGCAAGGCGATCGCCCAGGTGGCGACGAGGGTTGCCAGCGCCAGCACGAGTGTCAGCGCCATGCGCTCCCAAATCAGGCCGGAAACCGGTTGCTGCCATTCGAAGGAGATGCCGAAATCGCCGCGCGAAATGATGTTCCAGATCCATTTCAGATATTGGATGAGCATCGGCTGGTCGAGACCGAAGCGTTCGCGCAACTGCGCGGCCGTGTTCTGGTCGACCACTTCGTTCGACGAGGCGAGCGTGGCGATATAGGTTGTCACATAGTCGCCAGGCGGCAGCTGGATCAGCACGAAGGCCAGGAAGCTGATGGCGAAAAGGGATGGGATCATCCACAAAAGGCGTTTACCGATGAAGACCAGCATGGCTGTTTCTCGCAGTGAGTGCTGCCACGGGCAGCTCCGCATGAAGGAAAGCGCCGCCCATGCAAGGCGGCGCTTGATCGGTGTGGTCAGCTGGTGAAGAAGAATTGCTGCGGCATGGCCGGTCCCGGGTTGGGCCAGGACCAGCTGTCAGGTTGCTTTTCTGGAACATTGTGCAGATTGTTGCGGATAATGCCGAAGCCGCCGACGGCAAGGCAAAGCCCAACGGTTTCAAACTCTTCGGCGGCGATGTCGAAGATCTGCTTCATGACGGCGCCGCGCTTGTCGAGATCCGCCGTCGAACGTGCCTCGTCGAAGAGCTTCATGCGCTTCTTCTGGCTTTCCGGCGGTTCCTCGCCCTTCTTGCCGTTCGATGTGTACCAGACCGACCACGGAATGGCGTAGCGCGAACCCTGCGGATGAAAGGCGAAGAAATCACGCGGGTCGAGCATGGGGTCGAGGCCGCCAGGCCCCGGCCACACCTGGGCGTCGTGGGCGTTGTCGTCACCGCGAGTGTAGTAGAGCGCGCGCTCGATCGTGTTGACTTTCATGTCGACGCCGATCTGCGCCCAATGTGCCTTCACCAGTTCGAGAGCATCGACCAGATCGGGATAGAGGGTCGGAATGACATCGATGGCGAAGAAGATTTTCTGGCCGTCCGGCCTCAGACGAAAGCCGTTCGCATCCTTCTTGCCGTAGCCGGCCTGATCGAGTATGGCGCCGGCCTTGTCCGGATCGTAATCGGTGAATTGGCGGGCGTATTTTTCATTGTACCAGGGGTGCTCCGGTCGCGGTCCAGCCTGGTAGGGCTGGCTCTGGCCGAAATAGACGATGTCGATGATTTCCTGCCGGTTGATCCCGAGCGAGAGCGCCTGCCGGACCGATTTGTCGGCAAACATCTTGCGCATGGCCGGATCTTTATGGGTAATGTTGAAATAGATCTGGCATTGCTGCGAGGTCGAAGGGACAAGAGTTAGGAGGCGATAGTCGCCCTTCTTCATGTTCTGCGAGAGCGTCGGCTTATTGGCGAGCACGCTGATATGGCGTTCCTGAATGTCGATCTTGCCGGAGATGACGTTCAGCATCAGGGATTCGACATCCTGCGAAATGCCGAAATTGATCTCGTCGACATAGGGAAGCTGGTTGCCTGATGTATCGACCTGCCAGAAGTAGGGATTGCGGGTCATGACGACGCGGGTGGCACCGCCGGTATAAGGCTCCTTGACGACCCAGGGATCGAGCGTCGGTTTGTCCGGATTGCCCCAGCGCGAGGGGATCTCGATATCACCGCAGCGTGCGCGGAAAAATTCGGGCCAGCTGCTGGCGCCAGCCTTCTTCGCGTCGTCGGCAACGTTCGGATTGTATTTCGGCAGGAACTGACTGCAATAGTGCTTGGGAAACAGCGTCGGATGCTGGCCGAGCGGGGTTGCAAGGTTTTCCAGATAGAGTGCGTTCGGTGCCGCGAAGGTGAATTTCACCGTGTGGTCGTCGATTTTCGTGACATCGACGGCCTTGCCAGCGACCGAGAGCTGCGCGGGCGCAGCACTATAGAGATCGGTATTCTTGACGCAGTCCTCGATGGCGAAAACGACATCGTCGGCCGTGAAAGGATGGCCGTCCGACCAGCGCGCGCCCTGGATGAGGTAGAAGGTGAACTGCGAGGCGTCGGCATTGACGTCCCAGCGTTCGGCGAGATTCGGCAGAACCTGGGTGAATTCGAGATTCCAGCGCACCAGGCTCTGGTTGCCTACCATGCGCAGGATGCCGTTATGGTCGGAAGAGCCGCGCAGGCCGCGCCGCAACGTACCGCCATACGTGCCGACCTTTTCGTAAGGCGTGACCACCATCGGCTTTTTCGGTAGCCGCTCGGCCAGTGGCGGCAGCTTGCCGCCCTTGACGAGTTCAGCCAAGGCAGGCGCCTCGCCGGCCGCATCGGCGGCGCTGACGCGGCCGGCCAGAGACAGGGCTGCCATTCCCGCCATGCCTCCGAGGACGGCACGTCTGCTCACGCCACGGGACACTGTTTCATCGCGCATCAAATCCTCCCATTTTAACCGCGGCCGGGTTTTCCCTGAGCCGACGCGACAAGCTCCCAACCCGTCGCCATTGCACCCCTCTGGCGCAGCGTCGAGACCATATTACGTTCTCAGATAATTACAAGAGTTGACAGATTTTTACAGATTTAGTAGCTCTGACGCGCAGGAAATGCGCTATGTCCGGTGCTGGCCGGCATTCAAAAAGGACGATGATGAAACTCTCTGTCGCCAACGATCCCGGTACGGGCGCGACGCGCTTCGGCGACATCATCTATGAGAGGATCGTCGCCATGATCGCGGACGGACAGTTTCCGGTGAATGAAAGACTGCCGGCGGAAGCCAAGCTCGCGGAGATGTTCGGTGCGTCGCGGCCCGTGGTGCGCGATGCTCTGGAGCGGCTGCGTGCCGATGGCTTGATCGTATCGCGCAAGGGGTCCGGTTCCTATGTGCGCCAAAGGCCGGATTCTTCAGTTCTGAAAATGGTGCCCGTGGGATCGCTCGCCGATGTCCAGCGCTTTTTTGAATTTCGTGCCGGTCTCGAGGCGGAAGCCGCCGAGCTTGCGGCGCGCAACTGGCAGCCGGAGGACAAGGAGCGGATCACGGCGGCGCTTCAAAAGATCGAACAATGTCTTGGCGAAGGCCGCCTCGGCGCGGAAGAGGACCAGGAGCTGCACGATGCGATTGCGATCGCCACCGGCAACCAGTTCCATATCACTGTCCGCGAATTGTTCAGGCCGCACTTCGCCATCGGCCATTCGGTGACGCGCAGTCTCAGTCTCAAGCGGACGCCAGAGCAGATCCGCAGCGTTCAGGACGAGCATGCCGTCATCGTGCAGGCGATCTTCGCGCGGCAGGAGACCGAAGCGCATGATGCCATGAAGCGACACATATTGAATGCACGCGCCCGCATGTTCCAGGGCGTTTAGGAATTGGATAAGGCTGGAGCGGGGTGATGGCTTCTTCAAGCTTCCTCGCTTGCGCCTCGATGGGTGATGAAGGGTAGGAAGATGAGCATTGAGACCATGCGGCAAGCGTTGACCGGCGTATCCGGTGTTCCGGTCACGGCTTATGATGCAAGCGGCGAGGTGGAACCGCAGGTGACCGCCAAGGTCTACCAGCGCGTGGCCGCAGCCGGCATTCACAACATCGTCGCGGCAGGCAATACAGGCGAATTCTATGCGCTCACGCCCGAGGAAATCCGCCGCGTCCACGAAGCCGCGATAAAGGGTGTGGACGGCAAGGCACCGGTGACGGCGGCAATCGGTCGTTCCCTGCGCGAGGCAATTGGCATGGCCAAGGATGCCGCCTCGATCGGCGCCTCCGCCGTGATGTCGCATCAGCCGGTGGATCCTTTCGCCGCCCCCGCTTCGCAGATCGACTATTTCCACGATCTGGCGGAGGCGTCGCGCCTGCCGCTCGTCGCCTATGTCCGCGCCGAAGGCTTTAGTGTCGATGACATGGTTCGCCTGGCCGGTCACGGCAATATTGCCGGCATTAAGTTCGCGACGACCGATCTGATGCTGCTTTCGCGAGCGATCGCCGCCTCAGATCCGAGTGGCGCGCTGTTCGTCTGCGGTCTCGCCGAAAGCTGGGCTCCGGCGTTTGCAGCCGCCGGCGCGCGCGGTTTCACCTCCGGCCTCGTCAACGTCGCACCGAAGCTGTCGCTTGCCGTTCTCGCGGCCTTGGCGAAAGGAGACTTTGCTGCCGCCCGCGCGATCGTCGACAAGCTCGAGCCCTTCGAGCGCATGCGCACAAAGTTCCGCAACGGCGCCAATGTCACGGTCGTCAAGGAAGCGGTGACCTACTCCGGCTTGAATGTCGGCCCCGTTCGTGTTCCGGGGCTGCCATGCCTCGATCAGAAGGATCGCGAGGAACTGTTTGCCCTGCTTCGTGCCTGGCAGGAAGCAGGCGAGCTTTTCGCCAACTGACATGAGGCGTCTCTGCAAATTTCGAACCTAACGGCGCGGCGCCGAAAGAGCGAGCTTCGGCGCCCAAAATTAGATATGGGACAATGATATATGGGACGGCCGCCTGATGCCGTAAAGCTCCTGATCGACCTTTTAGGATCGACAGTCGGGACGGGGTGATACTGATGAGCCTTCTTTGTATCCGCTGTGGATTGAGAAAAGGGTTCCCGCGCTGGAGATATGTGGGGGCCTTTAGTCACGACACGAGCTGTGCTGGCTGTCCTTGCTGCGTCACCAATTCGACCGCTTGTTTATCAAACGAGACAAAGGTTTCGCCGCCCAACCAGTTACCCTCATAAGCCATGATACCATCGGCAAAGTCACCGCCGGCTTCGAGGATCGCAAGGCCGGCCTCAACCGCGGGACGGTTCATCACGACATTGCCCGCGTCCAGCAAATCACGGATTGTCGTGGCGATATCGTCTTTTGATAACCTGGCGCCACGGCGCAGTATCCAAACGAGCTCACATAGGCACGGCAAGGAAACGGCGATCAGTGACGCTTCTTTTAGAAGTTTACCGGCAGTCTCCGCCTGCTTTGCATCGTCCTGCAATACAGCCCGAACTAAGATATTCGTATCGACCGATATTTTCATTCTTCTCCTGCCCAGCCGGAGGCGGCAATCTCATTCATTTCACTGATCGTCAGCGGCTTTTTGATCTTGCCAGCATGCCGCCCGATGAATTTATCAATGGTTCCGGTTGGCCGGGCGGCCTTTACTCGAAGCTCACCGCCCGGGAGCTTGTCGAATTCGATCCGTTCTCCGGGTTTGATGCCTAGGTGCTGCAACAAATCTCGCTTTAAAGTGACTTGACCTTTCATTGTTACAGCCAGAGACGTCATAGGAAATTCCTCCTTCATAAGATCTATCTGCATAGTAATTGAAATTCACATTACCGACAAGCCAATTCAAAATATAGTTGTGTTTGGCACAATGAGACACTGTTGGCGAGCTTCGCGGAATGGGGATATGACCCCAATTAAAGTGGATCGGCTCTAGCAGAAGCTTACTGACAACGCGCAATGAACAAGCGGCAATTTAATCGTATTGAAGCGGCCCCATTGACGTTGCGGTCACCCGATACAAGCTCATGATGAGCTGACCGGTATGGCGACCTCAGCACTTAATATTCTTATTCGCGTTTCACGCCGACGCTCGCGGTTAGGAGGTGTGGACTCTTGGGTTTCCAAGGCTGAGCGAATCAGATTCAAGACGGTCTTTTGGAGGCAGTCATGGGTGTTTTGGATCGTCTGATCCTTCGGGACGAACAGTGGGCGCGGATAGCGCATCACATCATTGGTGACGAGCGCACGCGCGGCTCGTCTGGCCGCGACAACCGCAT